>JADGOZ010000152.1 GCA_017882705.1 Candidatus Nanopelagicales bacterium
CTTCGCGCCGATACTCCGGCAACGTCCCGACCGGGAACGTCGCCACCAGCGCGTCCAGCCTGTCGAGCGCCTCGGCATACGCCGGTCCGGCTGCGTCGGACGCCGACTTGCCGTTCTCGTCGACGATCGAGAGCCGCTGGGCCAGAAGGGCTCGCGAGATCTGCACCGACCGTCGCGTCTCCGCGCCGAGGAGGTACTGCTGCACCGCGAGGGAGTAGTTCAGCGTCTCGCGCGTGACGTAGAGCGCGTTCGTGCTGCTCGACTCGGTGCGGGTCGCGGTGTCGGTGTGGCGGACCGCGTCCTCCTGTGCCGTCACGAGCGTGCCGATGAGTCCGGTGAGCAGCGCGACGAGCAGCACGAGCAGCGCGAGCTGCCCGGTGTTCAGGCGCAGCCGCGACACCACGGAGGCGCGGTCGCGCGCCTCCTGCTCGTCGGTCACCTCGTCCTAGCCCCCGTTCGTCAGGCGCATCGACGCCAGGCTCCAGTTCCACGCGTCGAGCGTGGAGGCCAGGGTCGAGCCGTCGGGGAAGATGATGCGGATCGGGCCGCCGGCGTCGAACGGCACCGGCTCGTCCCCGCGCTTCGTCGCGATGATCGCGTGCGAGTCGGTGAAGGCGGAGGCGAGGTTCGCGTACTCGTAGTCGTTGAGCGCCTTCGTGGTGATGTTCGCGCCGGCCGGGATGCCGGCCTTCGCCAGCACCTTGTCCATCGCGACGCCGCTGAACGTCAGCCGCTGCTTCACGAACGGCTCGTCGAGCGTGACGGTCTCCGTGCCCAGCGCCTCGAGCTGCGCGGGGGTCAGCGCGACCGGCCCGGCGGTGCCACCGGTGATCGTGAGGACCGCCTCGGTGGGACCGGGCGGGTCGACGGTGAGGACGCCGTAGGGGTTCGACGAGCTCGGGCTCGGCGACGACGCGCTCGAGGAGGCCGCGGCAGCGGCAGCGGGGCGATCGGGCGACGAGTTCTCACTCCTCGACGGTAGGTGCGGGCCGGCGTATCTCCCCAAGACGGAGGCCCTGGTTGAGGGAACCTTGAGCGAACTTCGCCCCGCCTGGGCCGTTCGAGCGGTTCCCGGCCGGGACACCCGTGGCTCCGGGGTCGACCGGGCCGGATCCCGGCGGGTGTACCCGATGGCATCTTGTGCCGCCGCGATGCGTGGGCGTTGGGGGCGACAGGGCACAGGCGCCTGGACCGGGTCGCACAGCCGGGCACCGCTTGTTCACCGGGATGTGACCTGAGAGACGTTCAGACGATTGTCACGGCACGCCATTCCGGCGTGTGATGGACACGTGCGACACCTGACCCGCCAGACCGCCCTCACCGTGGCCCTCGTGGCCGTGATGGTCGGCGCCCTGACGGGCACGGCGCTCGCCGACGTGACGGCCTCCCCGACGAGCGCCTCGGCGTCGCCCAGCGAGGCATCCCCGTCGCCCACCGACGTGACACCCAGCCCGGTCGCGAGCTCCGACCTCACTGCGCCGAGCCACGGCAGCCGGCCCTCGGGGGACCCCGTGATCCCGGTGGTCGGCAACCCGACGACCAGCGCGCGACCCATCGGCAGCACCTCGCCGTCGCCGACACCCAGCTACGTGCCGAGCCAGCCGAGCGACGGCGTGGGCCTGCTCACCGGCCAGGTCGACGACTACCTCGCGCTCTCCGCGCAGCGCGAGGCCGCTGCTGCGACCGCCACCGCCGCCACCACCACGCTCGCCTCGGCCCAGGCTGTCGTCGTATCCCTCCAGACCGAGCAGGTCCGACTCGCGCTGTCGTCCGACGCCGCGCGCGACGTCGTGACCTCCACGCAGGCGAACACCGACGACGTCGCGGCCCAGATGTACCAGCAGGGCGACGGCGGCCTCGGCGCGATCGCGACCATCGTCACGAGCGGTCCGGACTTCCTCACCAGCCTGTCCAACGTGACCTACATGCACGACGTCGCCAACGGCGCGGTGATGGACTCCCTCACGGCGCGCGCCGAGCTCGACATCGCGGTCGCGCAGGAGTCCGAGCTCGGGGCGCGCCTCACGGCAGCGCGTGCCGCGGAGGCGGCGGCGGTCACGGCGAACGACGCCGCCCAGGCCGCGCTCTCCGCGATCGACGCCCAGCTCAGCGCGCTGGACATCATGCCCCCGCAGGTCGCCGTCGGTCCCGACGGCTGCCCCACCGAGAACATCGTCACGACGCTGCGCGGCGGCGCGGAGGCCATCGGTGCCGCTGCGCTCTGCCGCAAGGCCGTGGCCCAGGCCGCGACCCCGCAGGCCGCCCTCGCGATCACGTGGGCGTTCCAGCACCTCGGCGCGAGCTACGCCTGCGGCGGCGCAGGTCGCCTGCTCCCGTTCCGTGCCGACTGCTCGTCGTTCGTCTCGCGGGCGTACCACGAGGGCGCCGGGCTGGCGACGGCCGGCGAGGGCTGGGCGCCGTCGACCCGCACGATGGTCCCGTGGGACGGCGCAGCGCTCGACCCGCACTACGCCTACGTCGCGCCGGGCGGCCTGCGTGCCGGTGACCTCGTCCTCTACGACACCTGCCCGCAGGGTGGCTGCGCCTACAAGCACGTGGTGATGTACCTCGGCTCGCCGGACGGCGGCAGGACGTTCTGGATGATCCACACCAACGCGTGCGGCGACGTCGCGAAGGTCGAGCCGTTCTGGGGCTTCCCGACCAGCGGCAGCCCGTTCCTGGTGGCGCGCCGCGTGGTCGCGCTGCCCGGCGAGACGGTGACGATCCCGACCGCTGCTCAGGCAGCAGCCACCCGCACCGCTATGAGTGCGACCGCGACCAGCGCGCCCGTCACCGTGAAGCGCACCGGCTGACGCGACCGGCCCGCCCATCGCGCCGCCCTCCACAGGCTTGGGCGCCATGTAACTGCAGCACTAGGTGTGGACAGTGGCGTGCTGGCGCGTCAGTGCCAGAAGCCCTCGTGCACGGCGGCGGCGTCGTCCTCGCGGTGCGGGCCGTCGATGAGCAGGTACGGCGTGGCCCGCGCGGCGATCTCCACGGCCGTGATCGAGAAGCCGTGGTCGTCCTCGCCCGGCCCCGTCGCGATCTCGCCGAGCCGGGCGCTCGACAGCCCGAAGACGACGTGCCGCGACCCGGCCCAGAACAGCGCGCCGACGCACATCGGGCACGGCTCGCAGGATGCGTGGACCACGCCGCGCCCGAGCAGGTGACGACGGTCCGTGCGCTCGAGCAGCCGGACGAGCTCGGTCTCCGCGTGGGCGGTGACGTCGCGGCTCGTCGAGACCAGGTTGCGCGCCTCCGCGACGATCTCGCCGTCGACGGCCAGCAGCGCCCCGAAGGGATGATCCCCCGCCGTACGCGCCTCGAGCGCCAGCTCGAAGGCACGCGAGAGCAGGTCGTCGGAGGCAGCCACGCGGCGACGATAGCCGTCCACGGCGACGCGGCCGGGATCGGTCCTGGCACTGGAGCTGCGATCGGTCCTGGCGCGGGAGCCGCGATCAGGGCCGGTCGGGAGGGCGGACCGGGCCTGCGTCAGCAGGCGCGGTAGACGTAGCCGGACGACCCGGCGGGCACGACCTGGACGTCGCGACGGATCACGGAGGTCGTGGCGCCGCGCGCGGTGCAGGCGCTGGCGAAGGCCGCGTCGGTATACTCGATCTCGACCCAGGCGGCCCCGTAGACGGCGGAGTAGCCGGAGCACTCGGAGTAGACCTGGCACTCCTCCGCGACGGCGAAGTCCGCGCCGAGCGCCTTCGCGGCGGACGACTGGTCGACGGTGTTCTTCTGCCCCACCGCGACACCCGCGGCGTGGCCGATGGCGACGAGACGACCGAACACGTCGAGGTTGTTCGACGCGGAGAGCAGGCCGCCCGACCGGGTGTAGGAGTCGAGGTTGTCGAGCTCGACGGCCTGGAAGCCCTTCGCGGCACAGGCCTTGATCCAGCTGCCGACGAATGTCGCGACGGCCGCGGACTGCCGGGTGTCGACGACGTACTCGCCCGGCCAGCCCGGGTCCTGGACGAGGCCCCCGCCAGACGTGCGCAGCAGGAGCGAGCCCCACGAGCCCGACTCGCCGGGCTGGGACTGGAAGGCGTTGATGTAGCAGACGTTGTACTTGCCGGCGACGGGTGAGTCGGTCCGGTCGCGGTCGACGACGGTCACCGACGAGGACGGCGCGTAGGCACCGCCGATCTGGTAGTCGAACGTCGCGTTGGCCGGGAATCGGCTCGCCGGCGCCGGCGCCGGCGCGGGCGCGGCCACGCCGAGTGTCGCGACCTTCGCGGTGAGCGCCGACCTCGCGGCGTTCACCGCGGCAGCGGACCCGCGAGAGCGCGAGACCGCGAGCGCCGACGCGGACGCTGCCCGTCGAGCGATCGCCGCCGACGACACGGAGGCGGACGACGTCGCCTTCGCCACGGCGCGCGCGGCAGCCAGCTTCGTCGCAGCCGTCCGGGCGCGGGATGCGCTGGAGCCGCCAGCCACGGCGGCCACTGCGGTGCGGGCGGCACGGCGCGACGACGCGGTCGACGACGCCGAGCCCGAAGCGGCACCGGGCGCGGACACGCGGGTGGTGCTCGCGCCGCAGGTGACGAGCACGGAGGCGGTCGCGCTCATCGGGTAGACGGCGCCGGCTCGGGCGCTGCCGAGCACGGTCGCGGTCGACGTCACCGTCGCGGTCGCGCGCCAGGTCTTGCCGTACTTCTTGACGACCAGCTTCGTGACCTTGGCAGTCGCGGCGAGCCGACGGGACGACACGCTCGCAGTCTGGCGCGGCGCGGCGGAGGGGGAGCTCGCGCTCGTGACGCCCGACGCGAGGGTGCAGGAGGCAGCGGCGGCGGGTGCCGATCCCGTTGCGATGACAGCACCTGTCGCGAGGCTGGTCGCAGCCAGCATCGCGCCCAGGCCGAGGAAGCGGCCTCGCCTTGCGACGGAGTGGTGCATTGGACTCTCCCTGCAGCCTCGACCGGACCAGGGGCGCGGAGATCCCCGCCCCTGAGGTCGTATCGACGTCGTGCCTCCGCGCCTGAACATCAACAGCGCGAATGCCTGTCGCGGGACGGTACCTTCCGATCGCGGCCTCGATCGACCTCGTCGTTCACTGAGCGGACGCACCGCGGCCTGACCAGGCACGATGCGCGGCTCGACCGCGCTGAGGCCCGAGCCGCTGGATGCCATCGTGCCGTGAACAGCAGGTAACGCAGGTCACTTCGTGGCAACCTGCCGGTCATGACGGACCCGACCTCGCGCGCGTACGCCGAGCAGCTCGACGCGACGGACGCGCTGGCGTCGTACCGAGGGCGTTTCGAGATCCCCGACGACTCGGTGATCTACCTCGACGGCAACTCCCTCGGGCGCCTCCCCGCGGCGACGGCGGACCGCGTCGCGCAGGTGGTCCACGGGCAGTGGGGCGACCGGCTGATCCGCTCGTGGGGCGAGGGTTGGATGGACCTCCCGCTGCAGGTCGGCGACCGGCTCGGCGCGGCCCTGCTCGGCGCGCGCCCGGGCGAGACGCTCGTGTGCGACACCGTGACCGTCAACGCCTTCAAGGCGTTGCACGCCGCGCTCGACCTGCGCCCGGGGCGCTCGACGATCGTGGCGCACCGCGGCGAGTTCCCCACCGACCGCTACGTCGCGAGCGAGGTCGCACGTCAGCGCGGCGGCAGCGTGCGCTGGATCGGTCCGATGGACCCGGGTGCGACGCAGGTCGAACCGGTCAGCGCGGGCGAGGTCGCCGGTGCGCTGAACGACGACGTCGGCGTCGTCCTGCTCTCCGTCGTCGACTACCGCTCCGCCGCGATCGCCGACGTCGCCGGGATCACCCGCGCCGCACACGCTATCGGCGCGCTCGTCATCTGGGACTGCTCGCACGCGGCAGGCTCGATCCCGCTCGACCTGCCGGCGCTCGACGCCGACCTCGCGATCGGCTGTTCCTACAAGTATCTCAACGGCGGTCCCGGCGCCCCCGCGTGGATCTGGGCGAACGAGACGCACCACGACGAGATGCGCAACCCCATCCCGGGATGGATGGGACACAGCGACGTGTTCGCGATGGGGCCGGAGTACTCGCCCGCGGCCGGGATCCGCCGCTTCATGACAGGTACGCCGTCGGCAGTGGCTCTCGCGATGGTCGACTGCGGCGTCGCGCTGCTCGCCGAGGCGGGCATGGGAGCCGTGCGCGCCAAGGGCCAGCAGCTCACGGCCTACGCCGTCGACCTGCACGGCTCCTGGCTCGAGGAGTACGGCGTCACGCTCGCGTCGCCGCGCGACCCCGAGCGCCGCGGCGCCCACGTGACGCTGGCGCACCCCGACTCCCTCGCGCTCGTTCAGGCGCTCAGCGACCGGGGCGTGATCCCCGACTTCCGCCACCCCGACGGCATCCGCCTCGGGCTCGCCCCCCTGACGACGAGATTCACCGACGTGTTCGACGGCCTCAACGCCCTGAGAACCCTCCTTTGCGCCCTCGCCTGACCCACCGCCCACCCCGAGGGCTGTGGGTGACACGGCCTTGGTCGAGCTCCGCCGGGTTCCGCTACGGCGCGTCCCGTTCCGGGGCCTGCTGAGCACGGACTCGTGTGGGGAACCTCACCGCTCACGCGGGGATCTCCTCGGTCTGGTTCCTCCCGGGTCCCGATTCGCCCTACGGTCGCAGGATGAGCCAGACCTACGAGTTCGTCGTCGTGGCCAACCGGCTGCCCGTCGCGGCGGAGACCGCGGAGGACGGCACCATCACCTGGGTCCGCTCCCCCGGCGGCCTCGTCAGCGCCCTGGAGCCGACACTGCGCCGCGAGCCGGCCGTCTGGGTCGGCTGGTCCGGCCGCTACGCACCCGACCCCTACTCCACCGGCGACCTCGGCGTGGAGCTCGAGCCGCTGCCCGACGGCGTCGGCCCGTGCCCGCTCGTCGAGATCGAGCTGACCCGCGAGGAGATGGAGGGCTACTACGAGGGCTTCTCCACGAGCACCCTCTGGCCGCTCTACCACGACGCCATCGCGACGCCGGTCTACCACCGCCACCAGTGGGAGCCCTACGTCGCGGTGAACCGCCGCTTCGCCGAGCAGGTCGCCGAGATCGCCGCGCACGGCGCGACCGTCTGGGTGCACGACCACCAGCTGCAGCTCGTGCCCGGCATGCTGCGCGAGCGCCGGCCCGACCTGCGCATCGGCTTCTTCCTGCACATCCCGTTCCCGCCGGTCGAGCTGTTCCTCCAGCTGCCGTGGCGCAAGGAGATCGTGCAGGGCCTGCTCGGCTCCGACCTCATCGGCTTCCACACGCCCGGCGGCGCCGAGAACTTCCTCGCCGTCACGCGTCGGCTCCTCGACGTCGAGACCGACCTCGACAGCGTCACCGTCGCCGACCTCTCCCCGGCCGGCGGCAAGCGCCGCGTCGGCGTCGGCGCGTTCCCGATCTCGATCGCGACCGGCGAGTACGAGGCGATCGCCCGCACCGCGGAGGTGCAGGACGAGGCCGCATCCATCCGCGCGAAGATCGGCAACCCGAAGCACGTGCTCCTCGGCGTCGACCGCCTCGACTACACCAAGGGCATCGACGTACGCCTCAAGGCCTACGTCGAGCTCCTCGAGGACGGCTCGATCCAGCCGGGAGAGGCGGTCTTCGTGCAGATCGCGACGCCGAGCCGTGAGAACGTCGAGGACTACCAGAAGCTGCGCGACGACATCGAGCTCATGGTCGGTCGCGCCCTCGGCGACCACGGTGTGCTCGGCGCACCGCCGATCCAGTACCTGCACCAGCCGTTCACCCGCGAGGAGCTCGTGGCGTTCTACGCCGCGGCCGACGTCATGCTCGTGACGCCGTACCGCGACGGGATGAACCTCGTGGCGAAGGAGTACGTCGCGAGCCGCATCCACGACGACGGCGCGCTGGTGCTCTCGGAGTTCACCGGCGCCGCCGTCGAGCTCGACGGCTCGTTCCTCGTGAACCCGTACGACGCCGACGGCGTGAAGCAGGCGATCCGCGACGCGATGGCGGCCGACCCCGAGGACCTGCGCCGCCGCATGACCCGCATGCGCGCGCAGGTCGAGAACCACGACGTCGACGCCTGGGCCAAGTCCTTCCTCGACGCGCTGGAAGCCCCGCAGTGATGGCGATGAAGGACGCCTGCATTGCATAGAAGGCAACAATCCTTACCTTCATCGCCGAGATCGGGCCTCAGTGCGATGAAGGCGTCCTTCATCGCCCACGACCGAGTGGTGACCTCATGACGCGCGACGAGTTCGATGCCGAGCTCCGGCCGAGCCTCGCCGCGGACCTGCTCGCGGCGCTCGTCGAGGTCGCCGGCGTACCGACGCTGCTCGTGGCCTGCGACGTCGACGGCACGATCTCGCCGATCGTCGACCGCCCCGCCGACGCCGTCGTCGACCCCGGGGCGCTCGTCACGCTCGCCGCGCTGGCGACGATGCCGAGCACGTCGGTCGCTCTCGTGTCGGGCCGCGCGTTCATCGAGCTCAAGGCGATGACCGACCTCGGGCCGGAGGTCGTCCTCGTGGGCAGTCATGGAGCCGAGCACGGCGACTACGCCGCCGTCGAACCGACTCGGGCTCTCGCGCTCGAGCAGGTGATCCGCGAGGTCCGGGACATCACCGACGGCGTGCCCGGAGTCGTCATCGAGGAGAAGGCGACGGGCGTCGCGGTCCACGTCCGCCTCGCGTCGCGCGCCGACGCCGACCGGGTCACGGCCGAGGTCGTCGACGGACCGTCGGCGAGAGCCGGTGTGCGCACGACGTACGGCAAGGAGGTCGTCGAGCTGTCGGTCGTCGACGCCGACAAGGGCCGTGCGCTCGACCGCCTGCGCGAGGAGACCGGCGCCGACGCCGTCCTGTTCGTCGGCGACGACGTCACCGACGAGGCCGCGTTCGCGCGCCTCACCTCGAGCGACGTCGGCATCAAGGTCGGTCCCGGCGAGACGAGCGCCCGCTTCCGCGTCGAGTCGACCGCGTCGGTCACGGCGCTCCTGACCCAGCTCGCCGCCGCCCGCGCCGTTCAGGTCACTTCCTGAACTCTCAGGATGGTCACTCGGACGCAGCGTGACGCCCCGTTCGCCATCACGTTCGGCCTCACCGCGCCCGGGTGCGAGACTGACCTGCATGTCGAGCCACGACTCCGTCCCGACGATGCCGAACGTCTCGCCGCGTCCGCAGGGCCGCCCCGTCACGCGCCCGTGGCGCACCGACGCCGACAGCGGCGCGCCCGATCCCTCGACCCGCGGCGCCGCCACCGCCGACAACCCGACCTACGTCGACTGGCTCGTTCGCGAGTCGATGCTCGCGGACGCGATCGAGACCAGCCGGCAGCTCTCCGGGTACGCCTCCATGTGGCAGAACTCCTTCGGTACGCCGGACCCGCGTGCGGCGGTCCGCACGGCAGCCGTCTGGTACACCGCCTATCCCGCCTCGCTCGTGAACGCTCCCGGCTCGTCGTTCGTCGCCACGCTCGGCGACGCCGAGCTGTGGAAGGCGTTCGCGTCGATCGGCATCCAGGCGGTGCACACCGGACCCGTCAAGACCGCGGGCGGCCTCGACGGCTGGGAGCCCACGCCGTCGATCGACGGCCACTTCGACCGGATCAGCACGCGGATCGACCCCGCGTTCGGGACGTCGGAGGAGTACCGCATGCTCTGCGCTGTCGCCTCGAGCAACGGCGCCACCGTCATCGACGACATCGTCCCCGCGCACACCGGCAAGGGCGCAGACTTCCGCCTCGCCGAGATGGCCTTCGGCGACTACCCCGGGATCTACCAGATGGTGATGGTGGACCCGCAGGACTGGGAGCTGCTGCCCGACGTTGTCGAGGGCCGCGACTCGGTGAACCTCGACATCGTCGCCGAGAAGGTGATGGCCGACGCCGGCTACATCGTCGGCCCGCTGCAGCGCGTGCTGTTCGCCGCACCCGGGATCAAGGAGACGAACTGGAGCGCGACCGCCCCGGTGGTCGGCGTCGACGGCGTCACGCGTCGCTGGATCTACCTGCACTACTTCAAGGACGGCCAGCCGTCGATCAACTGGCTCGACCCGTCGATGACCGGTCCGCGTCTCGTGCTCGGCGACGCGCTGCAGTCGCTGACAGACCTCGGTAGCGGCGGACTTCGCTTGGACGCCAACGGATTCCTCGGCATCGAGCGCCGCGCGGGATCGACGGCGTGGTCCGAGGGGCACCCCCTCGTGCCTGCCGCGAACCATCTCATCGCGAGCATGGTGCGCAAGGTCGGCGGGTTCACCTTCCAGGAGCAGAACCTCTCGATCGAGGCGATCAAGCTGACCGCCGACTCCGGCCCCGACCTGTCCTACGACTTCGTCACGCGCCCGGCCTTCCACCACGCGCTGCTCATGGCCGACACCGAGTTCCTGCGCCTCACGATGCGCGAGGGGATGCGCCTCGGCATCGACGCGGCGTCCCTCGTCCACGCGCTGCAGAACCACGACGAGCTGACCTACGAGCTCGTCCACTTCACCGACACGCACGCGCAGGACATCTACACCTTCCGCGGCCGCAGCATCACCGGCGGAGAGCTCGCCGACACGATCCGCGCCGACCTGCTCGCGACCCTCACCGGTCCAGATCGTCCCTACAACCTCCCCTTCACGACCAACGGCATCGCGTGCACCAGCGCGACGGTCGCCGCCGCCGCGGTCGGCATCTCCGACCTCGCGTCGATCACCGACGACGACGTCGAGCGAGTACGCCGTGCCCATCTCCTCCTCGCCGGCTACAACGCCCTCCAGCCCGGTGTCTTCGCCCTCTCCGGCTGGGACCTCACCGGCATGCTGACCCTCGACCCGGCGAGCGTCGAGCACCTCATGGGCGACGCCGACACGAGGTGGATCAACCGCGGGGCGCACGACCTGATGGGCGTCGACCCCGACGCCACGGCGTCGCCGTCGGGCGTCCCCGTCGGCCGCGCGCTCTACGGCACGCTCCCGGAGCAGCTCGCCGACCCCGGCTCGTTCGCGAGCCGGCTGCGTGGCGTGCTCGCCCTGCGGGCACGTCACAGCCTCGCCGAGTCGACCCTGCTCGAGGTGCCCGACGTCGACCACCGCGCGATCCTGGCGATGGTCCTGCGCCTGCCCGAGGGCGGCGTCGCCGCGACCGTCCTGAACTTCAGCTCCGTGCCGGTCGTCGAGACGGTGCTCCGGACCGAGCACGCCGTGCCGGGCACGGCCGTGGTCGACCTCGGCACCGACGAGCCCCTCGGCGAGGTCGACGAGGAGCACGGCGTACGCGTGGTCCTCGGCGCCCACGACGGCCGGGTCCTGAGGATCGGCTGACCGCCCGCCACCGTTGGCGGTGAAGGACGCCTGCACCGCATGCGCCGGATGAAGGCGGAGTTTGTTGCCTTCTATGCAATCCAGGCGTCCTTCATCGCCTACCCGCCGGGAAGTTCACGGGCTCGAAACCTTCCCGTGGTACGCCGTAAACGGTTACGGTGACTCTGCCGAGCATCAGCTCGGCGTCCCTGTCACAACGGATCGTCCGGCACGTTCCTGCCGGTGAAGGGTTGGCTACTGCCATGGCCTCTGTCACGTTCGACAAGGCGTCCCGGATCTATCCCGGGTCCACCGTCCCCGCCGTCGATGCCCTCGACCTCGAGATCACCGACGGCGAGTTCCTCGTCCTGGTCGGGCCCTCGGGCTGCGGCAAGTCCACCAGCCTGCGCATGCTCGCCGGCCTCGAGGACGTCGACAAGGGGAACATCTTCATCGGGGAGCGCGACGTCACGACGCTGCCCCCGAAGGACCGCGACATCGCGATGGTGTTCCAGAACTACGCGCTCTACCCGCACATGTCGGTGGCCGACAACATGGGCTTCGCCCTCAAGATCGCCGGCGTCTCCAAGGACGAGATCTCCACCCGCGTCAAGGAGGCGGCGAAGATCCTCGACCTCGAGGCCTACCTCGACCGCAAGCCGAAGGCGCTCTCCGGCGGTCAGCGTCAGCGCGTCGCGATGGGTCGCGCGATCGTCCGCAACCCGCAGGTGTTCCTCATGGACGAGCCGCTGTCGAACCTCGACGCCAAGCTCCGCGTGCAGACCCGCACGCAGATCGCCTCGCTGCAGCGCCGCCTCGGCGTCACGACGGTCTACGTGACGCACGACCAGATCGAGGCCATGACCATGGGCGACCGCGTCGCGGTGCTCAAGGACGGCATCCTCCAGCAGGTCGGGACGCCGCGTGACCTCTACGACCGCCCCATCAACGTCTTCGTCGCCGGCTTCATCGGCTCCCCCGCGATGAACCTCATCACGGTCCCGCTCACCGAGGGTGGCGCGAAGGTCGGCGGCCGGGTCGGTGCGGAGCGGCTCATCCCGCTCGCGCCCGAGGTCAAGACCGCGGCAGGCGAAGGCGGGGCCACGTCGGTCACCATCGGGTTCCGCCCCGAGGACCTCCGCGTCGTCGACGAGAGCGAGGGCTGGCCGATCGAGGTCGACGTCGTCGAGTCCCTCGGCGCCGACGCCTACGTCTACGGCCACGTCGACGCGCTCGACGGCGAGTCGCGCGACATCATCCTGCGCGCCGACGGCCGCACGCCGCCCGGCAAGGGAGACCACGTCTACGTCGGGATCATCCCCGACCACCAGCACGTGTTCCACGCCAGCACGGGCGCACGCCTGTCCTGACCGGACGTCCGACGGGGGCGGTTGCAGCTGCAGCCGCCCCCCGTCGTCGTTCACCCGGACGTCATCTGATCACGCGAGGATCTGCTCATGGCTCTGCGTGTCACTGCTGCTGCGGGCGAGCACGACCTGCTGTTCCTGCC
>JADGOZ010000153.1 GCA_017882705.1 Candidatus Nanopelagicales bacterium
CACCGTCGTTGGTGATGGTGGGGGCGCCCCACTTCTTCTCCAGCACGACGTTGCGGCCCTTCGGGCCCAGCGTCACCTTGACCGCGTCGGCGAGGGTGTTCATACCCCGCTCGAGCGCGCGACGGGCTTGCTCGTCGAACGCAATGATCTTCGCCATGTGGCTGCCGATCCCTTTCGAAAGTGTGGGAAGGACCTCGTCGGTGCCCGCGACGGACAGCCGGTTCACGAACGCGTCGGTCGCGCCGCTCCCCGACCTCACCTCGGAGGTCGCACGTGCCACCCGTCCCGGTCGCGGCAGCCCGCGGGCTGTCACTCTCGGGGGTCGAGTGCTAACGCCCATTGTTGGCACTCTCGGCCCCCGAGTGCAAGCCGGTGGGCCGTCACGATCCAGGCTCACGGCCCCCGGACGGACCCCGGGACCCGCGCGGACGACACTCGCGGGACTGCCGCGCAACCGTGGGGTGGCGGGGACAGAATGAGGTCATGACCAGGACCGAGAACGACGAGGCGGACGAGGGCATCGACCTCGAGCCGTACGGCAAGCCGGCGTACACCGGACGAGGGCAGGCCGGCGACGAGGTCGCCGACGCCATGACCGCGGACCTCACCGAGGCGTTCGGGTCCGACGACCCGGCGGCGGCGTTCAAGCCGCACCGCGAGGGCCCCCGCGAGGCCATCGTCGGCCGGCTCGTCGAGGACGACGACGCCCTGGACAGCGAGCACGACGACGTGACCGCGCTCGACTCCGGCGAGGACGACGACCTCTCCGCCGAGGAGGCCGCGCTGCACTACGTCGACCCCGAGAACGACCCCATCCCGGAGTAGCCACGCGGTCGCCACCGCACTGCTCCGCCAGGGGTACCCGACGCCGGACGGTCCGAGAGGACCGCCCGGCGTCACCTTGTCAAGACGAGCACGCGCGGCAGGGCGCACCCTCACGTCATGACACGTGCGTGTGCCCGGTCGCACGTCCACGTCATGACACGGGGCGTCGTCGGGGCTGGGTCAGGTCGTGGAGGGGGCGGCGGCCTCGGCCGGGGTCCCGCGCAGGTCGCGGGTCGCGGCGGGCTGCAGGCGGGCCGCGAGGGCGGCGCGGCTGTGGACGCCGAGCTTCCGGTAGACGTTGCCGAGGTGGTGCTCCACGGTCCGCGGTGAGAGGAACAGCGCCTCGGCGATCTCGCGGTTGCTCCCCCCGGACGCCACCGCCCGCGCTACCGCGTGCTCCTGCGACGTGAGCCCGTGGTCGCGTCCGGCCGGAGCAGGGTCGAGCCGACCGCCGGCCACCCGCAGCTCGGACTCCGCCCGTGCCGACCACGACCGTGCCCCGGCGTCGTCGAAGAGCTTCTCCGCGAGGAGCAGGTCCGCGCGGGCGTCACCACGGCGGCGGGCCCGGACGCCCCCGCACCCGGTCCGCCAGCGCTGCGGCGAGCGGGTCCTCCAACGCGTCGAGCACGGGGACGACGGTGTCCGCACGGCCCTCGGCCGCGGCCCGGTCCTCGGTGCGCACGAGCGCCTCGACGAGATCCACGCGCGCGGGGAGGACGCCGTCGCGCAGCCCGCGACCGAGGAAGGTGCAGTCGGCAGCGGCGGCGAGGAACGGCGACGCCTCGGCGCATCGGCCCGCAGCGAGGGAGTGCAGCCCGAGAGCCCGGTCGAGGGTCGCGTGCCGACGCCGGTCCCCGAGGGCCGAGGTGAGACGTCGCAGAGCCGCCGACTCACGGTGCAGCGCCTCGTCGTCACCGGTGAGAGCGGCCAGCTGAAGATCCTCATGACGCCGGACGGCCAGGCGATCGACCTGCGTCAGGACCCCGACGTCACCGACGGAGCGCTCACCCAGACGAGCGTCGGGCTCGACCACGTCGGGTTCGTCTGCCGCGACCGCGCGGAGCTCGACGCGTGGGAGACCCGGCTGGGCGAGTTCGGCGCCTACGCCTCGAAGGTCGAGGAGTCGCCGTTCGGATGGCACCTCAACTTCCGCGACCCGGACGGGATCCCGCTGGAGTTCTTCCTGCCGCGCTCGAGCAGCTGACGACCGGGTCCTCGGCGCGCAGGCACGCGCGCTCTCAGGGCGTCGGCGTGATCGCGGCGGTGTCGAGCCGCACGGTGAACGCCGGCAGCAGGGCCCGTACGAACGTGTCGCTGAGGTGCGACTCGTCGCGGTACAGCAGCACCCCGCCCGACGCGGCCGGGCACGTCGCGTCGGGGCAGATCAGGTCGGTCACGTCCAGCTGGGCCACCCCGCGGACCAGGCCGGCGTCCAGCAGCACCCGCACCGGGTCGGGGGTCGTCGACGCGCTGCGCGGGAACGCGCAGCGCGACCAGTCGCGCAACGCCCCGGACAGGCAGGTCGGGACGTCGAACCCGGGGTAGGGGCTGTCGAGGATGTGCACGATCGGGACGCCGAGCGGCGTGAGTCGCGCCAGCGTCGCCGCCCACGCCGACTCCCGCTCCGTCGCGCTCGACACGTAGTTCTCCCGTGACGCGAGCACGATGAGCCGGGGGCGCAGCTGCCGGGCGATGCGTGCCAGCGCCGCGGTGCGCCACTGGATGCAGTCGGGCAGCGCGTAGCGTGCGCCCGACCCGTCGGCCGGGAGGTCGTCGGCCGGACATCCCGACTTGGTGAGCACGGTGAGGAACCAGCCGCGCTGCTGGGCGAGCGTGATCATCGCCGTCTGCCACTGCTGGGCATGGGAGTCCCCGAACAGCACCACCGAAGGCCCGCCCCTCGTCCCGAACTGACAGGCCGGACCGGTCACCTGGCCCTTCTGCAGCTGGCAGGAGTACGGCTGCGGCAGGTCTCCCGCCGCGCGCAGCGGGGACGGCGTCAGCATCCCCGACAGCGGGGCCGAGACTCCCGCACCCGGCATCGCCGCCCGCGACGCGGTCGCCTCGAGCGCCCTCGCGAGCGACTCGGTGGCCCGGGCGGACGACGGGACGTCGGTCTGGGCGACGAGGACCTGCGTGGCCGCCGTCCCCGCCCAGAGCCCGGCCAGCAACGCCGCCACGCTGGCCACGACTCCGACCGAGAGCCCGGCGGTGGCTCGCACGCGCACCGAGGGCGCGAAGCGCAGAGGGCGCTCGACCAGTCGCATCGAGAGGTACGCCGGCAGGGCCGAGGCCAGCGCGAGCACGGCGGCGACGGGCCACGACACGACCGTGCCGGAGACTGCCGCCGCGAGCACCAGGACCGGCCAGTGCCAGAGGTACCAGGCGAAGGAGAGCCGGCCGACCCCGCGCACAGCACGCGTGCCGAGCAGCGCGCCCGCGCTCGCCGAGGGCATCGCGACGTGGCCGGCCACGATCATGGCCGCGGTGGCGGCCACCGGCAGGAGGGCGGCTGTGCCCGGGTAGGGGGTGAGCCTGGAGAGGACCACCGACGCGATGCCCAGCGACGCGAGCCCGATCCACGACACAGCCCCGGCGGTGAGGGCACCGTTGCGCGTGGCCGCGCGCGGGATCCGGCGCAGGACGAGGGCCAGCAGCGCACCGGCACCGAACTGCCACGCGCGGGCGGGCGTGGCCATGTACGCGAACGGTGCGTCGGACGCGGTGGCGACGATCGCCCAGGCGAGCGACGCCGCCGAGATGGTGCCGACAGCGAGCAGTGCCAGCGCGTCGCGGCTGCGCCCGAAGCGGCGGGCGACCAGCGCGACCACGACGATCAGCAACGGCCACACCAGGTAGAACTGCTCCTCGACGGACATCGACCACAGGTGGAGGAGGGGGCTGTGGTCGATGTCGAGGGCCAGGTAGTCGTTGCCCTGTCCGATGAAACGCCAGTTCGCCACGAACAGCGACGACGCGACCATGTCCCCGGCGACGGCGCGCACCGCGAGCGGCGGCAGCATCACCCAGGCGGCGAGCCCCGTGACCGCCACCACGAGCGCGACGTTCGGGACGATGCGGCGGGCGCGACGCGCATAGAAGTCGCGCAACGAGATGCGGCCGGCGTCGTCGTCCTGCACGAGCAGCAGGCGGGTGATGAGGAAGCCGGAGATCACGAAGAAGACGTCGACTCCGATGTAGCCGCCGGTGAACCCGGGCAGGCCGACGTGGAACCCCACGACGAGCAGGACGGCGACGGCGCGCAGCCCCTCGATGTCGGGTCGGAACCCGGCGGCGTCGATCGACCGGCGCTCACGACGGCGCTGGGCGCGACCCTGCGCGGGCGACGAGTCGACGACGGTCGTCACGGCACCGCCCAGGGGAGCATCGGGGCGAACAGCCCGGACGTGAGCAGCACCACGAGCACGAGCACGCTCAGGATCGCGAGGGCCTCAGGAACCCCGAGATGCACGGGCCGACGGCGTAGACGCGCGGCCTCGGCCGGGCTCGTCGCCACGAGTTCGTGGCGTCCTCGTCGGCTGGACACGAACGCACGCTAGGCAGCCCGGATGGACGACCGGTGAGCAACCGGTGTCCGGGAGGTGGCCTGGCAGGGTCCTCCGGGCTCAGCCGCCGGCGACTGCAGGGATGATCGAGATCTTCGCTCCGGCGGGGGTCGGCGTCGCGAGACCGTCGGTGAACCGCACGTCGTCGTCGTCGACGTAGACGTTCACGAAGCGACGCAGGGCGCCGGCGTCGTCGAGCACGCGCGCGCGGATGCCGGGAGCGGCGGCCTCCAGCGCCTCGATGACCGACGCGAGGGTGTCCTCGGCCGGGTCGACCGTCAGCTCGGACTCACCGCCCGTGTAGGTCCGCAGGATCGTCGGGATGCGCACGGACACGCTCATGTCGTCGTCTCTTCTCTCGTCGGGCTGACGTCACTGACGAAACTGCGAACCTGGGGGCTCTCAGCCTGACAGTTGCGCCAGTGACGTGCGGTGGGTGGATCAGGCCTGGGCGGCGAGGCTGGCCTCGAGGGCCAGGCGGGCGTGGTGCTCGGCGAGGACACGGGTGACCTCGTCGACGTCGTGGGCGATGGTGGCCGTGGGACCGACGTGGTCGGCGATCGCGTCGAGGGTCTTGAGGCCGTCACCGGTGTTGAGCGCAACGGTCTCCGCGGCCGGGTCCAGCTGGCCGCTGGCGAGCAGCTTGCGCAGGGTGGCGATGACGACGCCGCCCGCCGTCTCGGCGAAGATGCCCTCGGTCTCCGCGAGCAGCCGGATACCCTCGACGACCTCGGCGTCCGACACGTCCTCGATGGCCCCGCCGGTCCGGCGTACGACGTCGAGCGCGTAGGGGCCGTCGGCCGGGTTGCCGATCGCCAGCGACTTGGCGATCGTGTCGGGCTTCACCGGACGCACGACGTCGTGGCCGGCGCGGAACGCGGCCGACACCGGCGAGCAGCCCGTGGCCTGCGCGCCGAAGACCTTGTACGCCGAGTCCTCGACCAGGCCGAGCGAGGCGAACTCCCGGAACGCCTTGTCCACCTTCGTGAGCAGCGATCCCGACGCGATCGGCGCGACGACCTGCTGCGGCAGACGCCAGCCGAGCTGCTCGGCGATCTCGTAGCCGACGGTCTTCGAGCCCTCGGCGTAGTACGGCCGCAGGTTGACGTTGACGAAGCCCCAGTCCTCGGTGAGCGGGTCGCCGATCAGCTCGGAGCACAGCCGGTTCACGTCGTCGTAGTTGCCGTCGACGGCGAGCAGGATGCCGCCGTACGCCGCGGTCGTGAGGACCTTGCCGTCCTCGAGGTTGCTCGGGATGACGACGACGGAGTCCATCCCCGCACGGGCCGCGGCCGCGGCGACGGCGTTGGCGAGGTTGCCGGTCGACGCGCAGGCGATCGTGCCGAGGCCGAGACGACGCGCGGCGCTCTGCGCGACGGCGACGACGCGGTCCTTGAACGAGTGGGTCGGGTTGCCGCTGTCGTCCTTGATCCAGAGCGTGCCCGTCATGCCGAGCGCCTTCGCGAGGTTGTCGGCGCGCACGAGCTTCGTCAGTCCCGGGTTGAGGTTGCGCTCGTCACCGGCGTAGGAGGCCACCGGGAGCAGGCAGGAGTAGCGCCACATGTTCTGCGGGCCGGCCTCGATGACCGCGCGGCTCACGCCGGAGAAGTCGTAGCCGACCTCGAGCGGACCGAAGCACTCGATGCAGGCGTAGGCCGCGCCCAGGCCGTAGGTGGCGCCGCACTCGCGACAGACCAGCTTGTTCGCAGGTCCGAAGTCCGGGGTCGCCGGGGGCGCGTCGGGATCGGTGGTGGTGCTGGGGGCGACGTGGGTCGTCGGCATGGCGAGGCCTCTCCTCATCTTTCCGAGTGACCGGGTGGTCCTCGGACGGAGTTGGCACCTTCTCGCTGATGGCCTCGCGCGCTGCGGCTGTGGCTGCTGCTGCGCTCGAGAGGTCGGCGATGGTTGCCGGGGCTTCACAGGGCCGTATCCCTCTGCCCCTCTGGATGAGCGAACTGTTCAGTTGTGCCGGGCGGGCCCGGCGGCGGGGGAGAGCGGGTGACCGAGCCCTCCTCGAGTACGGGAGACTGTACGGGAGTCCCGGCCCTCGGGACGACGCGGGTCCGGATCGTGAGACACGCCGGATCGTCAGGCGAGCGGGAGGTGAGCCGGTGCAGGACGACGTCGCCACCTGGTTCGCCGCGCGCACCACGACCGCCGACCGGTGGCCGCTCGAACGCCTCCTGGCGCTCAAGGCATCGACCCGCGTCAGCGTGGTGCTCCCCGCGCTCGACGAGGAGGCCACCGTCGGGCGCATCGTCGAGTCCGTGCGTACGTCGCTGGGCGAGGGAGCTCCCGCGGACCGCCGGCTCGTCGACGAGCTCGTCGTCGTCGACTCGGGCTCCACCGACCGGACCGCCGAGGTCGCGCGAGCCGCCGGCGCCCGGGTCGTCCACCGAGACGAGATCCTCCCCGACCTGCCCGCGGTGCACGGCAAGGGCGAGGCCATGTGGCGGTCCCTCGCCGCGACCGACGGCGACGTCGTGGTGTTCGTCGACGCCGACCTCCGGTCGTTCACGCCCTCCTACGTCACGGGCCTGCTCGGCCCGCTCCTGTCCGACCCGCACGTGCAGCTGGTGAAGGCCGTCTACGAGCGCCCGCTCGTCGAGGGATCGGCCGTCGTGAGCGCCGGCGGCGGGCGGGTCACCGAGCTCGTCGCACGACCGCTGCTCAACCTGCTGTGGCCGCAGCTCGCCGGCGTCGTGCAGCCGCTGGCCGGCGAGTACGCCGCGCGGCGCTCGCTGCTCGAGCGGCTGCCGTTCCCGTGCGGGTACGGCGTAGAGCTCGCGCTGATCGTCGACACCCTCGACCTCGTCGGGCTCGACGGCCTCGCGCAGGTCGACCTCGGCGTGCGGGTGCACCGCCACCACGACGAGCGCCGCCTGGGCCTGATGGCCGCGGAGATCATGCGCACGGCGTTCGACCGGCTGGCCCGCCGCGGCGACCTGCCCGACCTCGGCGTGCTCGGTGCGTCCCTCACCCAGTTCGCCCACGACCCGTCCGGCTTCTCCTCCACGACGCACGACGTCGTCGGGCTCGAGCGGCCACCCATGGCGACGGTGTCCGCCTACTCCGACCGCGCGTCGGCCTGACGGAGGCTTCCGTGCGTCCGGCGTATCGCGTCCGTCAGGTGGTGAACGCGGTGAACCTGTCGACGCTGCTCGGTCTCGTGCTGGCGAAGGCCGACGGTGCGACGCTCGTGCGCGGCGAGGACGGTCTCGTGCTCGCTCGCGGCGCGGGCGGCTCGTTCCCGCGGGCCGATGCGTTCACGGTCGGCAACGTCGTCATCGTGCGGACACCGTCACCGGGCGCGGAGCTGCTCGCGCACGAGTCACGCCATGCGACGCAGTGGGCGTGCTGCGTAGCGCTCTTCCTGCCCCTCTATCTCGCCGCCGCCGCCTGGTCCTGGGCGAGGTGCGGGGATCACTACAGCCGCAACACCGTCGAGCGCCGAGCCGGCCTCGTCGATGGCGGCTACACCGAGCACCCCACCCGCCGGCGCCGGAGTGGGCCGCGGCCGTAGCCGTGGCATGCGCATGCGGGAAACCCGTTGCCACGAGCCGCTTGTGTCGGTCTTGCACCGTGTTACCGTGCAGAGGTCCGAAGTCGGAAACGACGTTGTGGGCTGGCTCGGGTCCGCCGTACGAGTACCGAGAGTGAAGACTCCGTCGCACGCTGATGTCGCCTCCAACCAGGGGAGCTGGACATGTCGCGATCGCTGCGATCGTCAACGAGACCGCGCGCCCTGCTCACGCTCCTGGCGGTGACCCTGGCCTCGGGGGTCCTGGCCCTCCTGCCGACCGGCACGGCCGACGCGGCCACCGCACCCGGTGCGCCGACGGGTCTCGTGGCGGTCGCGGCCGACTCCAGCGTCGCGATCACCTGGGTCGCTCCGGTCTCCAACGGCGGGTCGTCGATCACCGGCTACCGCGTTCGCTGGTCGACCAACGGCGGGTCGTCGTGGAGCTCCACCGTCTCGACGCCATCCACCGTCGCGGCTCTCACGGTGACGCGGCTGAGGAACGGACGGCAGTACGTCTTCGAGGTGCGGGCGGCCAACCGCGCGGGGACCGGGCCGTGGTCGGTCATGTCGGCCGCCGTGACACCGTCCGCCACGCCGCCGCCCCCGCCACCGCCGCCGCC
>JADGOZ010000154.1 GCA_017882705.1 Candidatus Nanopelagicales bacterium
CCCCCCTCGAACACCAGGTGAGCGTCCCACCAGATGCGGGTGGATGCGCGCTTACCGGCAGACCCCGTCCGGACTGCGGTACCCCGTGACGTCCGACTAGCGCGCCGATTCCTCGCCCTCGAGCACGTCGGACCACCAGCGCTCGGCGACCTTCGGGTGGGCGCGCAGCCAGCCCTTGAGGGTGTTCGCGCCGTAGTCGGTGAGCAGCGGGTTGGAGGGGTCCTTGTCGATGCCGCGGGCCTGGGCCGCGAGCTCGGCGGGCAGCGGGATCTCCTCGATCACCGAGTCGAGGCGCGGGCCGAGGAAGTAGGGGATCGAGTAGCGGTCCACCTGACCGGGCGGGCTGACGACGCGGTGGACCGTCGCGCGCAGGTAGCCGCGGGTGGCGATCTCGAGGACCTCGCCGAGGTTGACGACGAAGGCGCCGGGGACGGGCGGCGCGTCGAGCCACTCGCCCTCCAGCGTCTCGACCTGCAGGCCGCCGAAGTCGTCCTGCAGCAGGAGCGCGAGGAATCCGTAGTCCTTGTGCGCGCCGACGCCCTGGTCGTCCGGGGAGTCGCCGCGCCCCGGGTAGCGGATCACCTTGAGGTGCGAGTGCGCCTCCTCGTCGAACCAGCGGTCGAAGTAGCCGTCGGGCTGCGCGAGAGCGGCGGCGAGCGCGCGCAGCACCTCACGGCTGACCCGGTCGGCCTCCGCCTGCCACGCGAGCACGGCGTCCTTGAGCGCAGGGAAGGTCGCGGGCCACTGGTTCGGGCCGACGAGCCGGAGATAGGCCGGATCCTCGGGACCGAGCTCGAGCGCCGCCCGCTCGACCCCGATGTCGAGCTGGTCGCGCCGGTCCGGGCGACCGTTCGTGTGCTCGTAGCCGACGCGGGTGTAGCCGCGGAACTGCGGCGAGCTGAGGTTGTCGATCGCGAGGCGCTCCTCGAGCGGGAGAGCGAAGAACGCGCGAGCCGCGTCGAGCACGCCCTCGGTCACCGAGGCGTGCACCTCGTGGCCGACGACGTAGAAGAAGCCGACGTCGTGCGCGGCATGGCGGAGGTCGGCCAGGAATGCCGCGCGCTCCTCGTCGGAGCCACGGAAGCGCGAGATGTCGACCTGCGGGATGGCGGTGCTGATGGTCATGGGATGTCCTCGTCGTGTCGGGTCGCTGGGGGGCGGGTCACACGGACGGACGACAGATCATGCTGGCGACACGGCACAGGTCGACGTGGCGTCGACGCACGGGGTCACGGAGCACGCCTCGATCCTGCCGCATGCGCGAGCGCGCCACGCGGGAGGGTTCCGCACGGAACGGACAGCGTTGCTGAGGGAGCGCTGGAAGTCCTTGACGGACCAGGGATTCTCGGCCAGCGTGGACGCCAACCAGCGCGGTTGCGGACCGGACCCGTCCCCGGTCCGCGACCGCGCTGCATGCCGTCCGCCGGCCCTCGGCGCCCGGCCGCTAGCGTTGGCGCATGAGCAGCCCCGTCGTCGTGCGCCGTGCCAGTCCCGCGGACCGTGGAGCCGTCATCGAGACCGTCGTCGCCGCCTTCGTGGCCGATCCCGCGTGGGACTACATCACCGGCGGCGAGGTGGAGCGGCTCTCGCCGTACTTCGCGGGCGCACTCTTCGACGGGCGCGTGGCCGACGGGACGGTCTGGGTCAGCGACGACTGCCTCGGCGTCGCGATGTGGGACGACCGCACCGGGACCGGGATCGACCAGGCGACACGCGACGTGGCCTGGGCGGCCTACCGCGAGGTCGCGGGCGTGGACGGCTGGGCCAGCCTCGTCCGCTACGACGCCGCCCTGCACGTGCACCAGCCGGCGGAGCCGTTCTGGTACCTCGGCGTCCTCGCGACGCACCCGTCGGCGCAGGGCACCGGTCTCGCCACGGCGGTCATGGCGCCGACGTTCGAGATCGCCGACGCCGCGGGGATCGACTGCTGGCTGGAGACGTCCGTGCCCGGCAACACCGAGTTCTACGAGCGTCGCGGCTTCACCGAGCGTGTCGAGGCCGAGATCGACGGCGGGCCGACCACCTGGTGGATGCGCCGGCCCGCCGAGGTCCCCCGTCGGTCAGTGGAACGCGGCTGAGTCCACGGAGAAGGCCACACCGGCGAAGGAGGACACGGCGACCATGCCGTGGCCGATCTCGACGTCGGTGGGCACCGGCACGTAGGCGCTGGTCACGACCCCGTGGTGGATGCGCAGGACCGAGCGTCCGGATCGGACGGCAGTCCGCCGACGTCATCGAGCTCGTGCGGCGTGCCGCCGACGAGACCGCCGAGCACGCCGCGATGTGGCACGAGCTGCAGGCCGACCGTCGCCACGGGGCCGGGACGATCGCCGCACGGGTGCGCGAACTGGGACCCTTGCCTCGTGGGCTCACGGTCCGACGGGCCACCGACCTGCTCTTCGTGCTCAACGACTCGGGGCCTACCGCACACTCGTGCGCGACTGCGGTTGGAGCGAGCGCGCGTTCGAGGCCTGGCTCTCCGACCGGATGCGCCACGCCCTGATCGGCACCGCCCGCGGCTGACCGCCGACCGCTAGCCTCGGCGGGCACACGTCCGAGACGCCGCTGGAGGCACCGTGCCCGCGTTCGACCTGCCGCTCGACGAGCTGCGCGCCTACACCGGACGCAACCCGAGGCCGGATGACCACGAAGCCTTCTGGTCGGCCGCCCTTGTCGACCTCGACGCTGCGATCCCCGGTGCCGACCTCGCGATCGATCCGGTCGCGCACGTCGCCCCCTACGCCGACTGCGCCGAGCTGTGGTTCACCGGCGTGCGCGGGGCGCGGGTCTACGCGAAGCTGCTGCGCCCCGCCGCGCCGACGGCACCGGGGCCGGCTCTGCTCGTGTTCCACGGCTACTCGGGCGCGAGCCCGGACTGGTTCTCGCTGCTGCCCTACGTCGCGCAGGGCTTCACCGTCGCGGCGCTCGACGTCCGCGGCCAGGGCGGCCGCTCGCAGGACGTCGGCGGCGCGACGGGCGGCACGCTCGACGGGCACATCGTGCGCGGCCTCGGCGACGTGCCCGAGAACCTCGCCTTCCGCCACGTCTACCTCGACACGGTGCAGCTCGCCCGCATCCTCATGGATCTCCCCGGGGTGGATGCCGAGCGCGTCGGCACGACCGGGGCGTCGCAGGGCGGCGCCCTCGCCCTCGCCTGCGCGGCTCTCGAGCCGCGGGTGCGCGCCGTGGCGTCGGTGTTCCCGTTCCTGTCGGACTTCCGCCGGGTCTGGGAGATGGACCTCGCCAACGAGGCCTACTCCGAGCTCCGGTCGTGGCTCCGGCGGTTCGACCCGACGCACGCGGACATCGAGGGCATGTGGTCGCGCCTGGGCTACATCGACGTGCAGCACCTCGCGCCGAGGATCACCGGCGACGTGCTGATGGTCACCGGGCTGATGGACTCCATCTGCCCGCCGTCGACCCAGTTCGCGGCGTACAACCGGATCACGGCGCCGAAGCGGATGGCGCTCTACCCGGACTTCGAGCACGAGGACATGCCGGGGCGCGACGACCTCGTGCTCGACTTCCTCGTCGACCGGCTCGGCGGCTGAGCGCTCGGAGCCGGACGGGCAGGGCTACGCCGGAAGGCGCGCTGCGAGGTAGACAGCGGCGTAGGCGGAGCAGCGGATCGTGCTCAGGCTCGCCGGGCGACCGGGCACGCCGCACCGGCGTACGACCTTCGACGAGCGCGGCATCTCGACCGTGAAGGCCACGCCGTGCACGCGCGAGGTTGCGGAGTACCAGTCCGTCATGTTGCCGTGGCACGGGCCGCTGCACGACACGACCTTGGCCGGGGTGATGTTGGCGGCTCGCGAGAACGCCCGCGCCCACGCCGCGCGAGCCCCGCCCCCGGTGGTGTCGACCGAGGTGGAGTAGCCGTGCAGCGAGATCACGAGGTCCGGCTGCACCCAGGTGAGGAACCGCACCATCGCGGCCGACTCCGGCTCGCTCAGCGCGCGCGGGCCGCTGTCGGACATGCGCAGGAACTTGTCCGGGAAGTTGCGGTTGAGGTCGACCCCGTGGCTGTTGCGGCGCCGCCCGATCCGGCCGCCGTCCGGGTTCAGCGTGCGCACCGTCCAGATCTGGTACGTCGCTCTGCCGGTGATCGCGAGCGCGCGGATCTGGTCGACCACGAGCGTCCCCGGCCACTCCTCGCCGTGCATCTGGCCGTTGACCACGAGGACACGCCTCGACGCCGGGTTGCCCTGGCGCGTCGCGACGATCGCACGGCCCTCGACCGAACGCCCGATCACGCACGAGTACGTGACCGAGCGGGCGACGAGCGTGCGGCAGGCGATGCCCGCGGGCGGGGCCGCCGGGTAGGGCGCCGCCGTCACCGCACGGGTCACGCCACCCAGCGCGACGGTGACGCCGCCGGCCGGGGCCGGCGCAGCGGAGGCGTCGGGCACGAGGGTGGCGGCTGCCACGAGCGCGGCCGAGGCAGTGAGGATCCGGACCGGCCACGAGAGGTGAGGGCGCATGAGCCCATCATCACCCGCGCGACGACGGGCCGCGCCCAGCCTCCCCCCGGACGTGGTCGCGGCCGCAGCCGCGTCGCCTCAGTGGTAGAAGTACGGGTCGAGGACGCTCACCTGTGAGACGGAGTCGACCGGGAGGCCGTTGCTGCTGGCCGCCGCGCGGATGGCCTCGGGGCTGGGGCCGTCGTAGATGCAGAACGTCTTCGTCTTGTCCGAGCTGACGTAGGAGTGCACCCACGTCACACCGACCTCGGCGTTGTTGCCGACCACGCCGAGGCACACGCCCGCGCCGGTGTCGTCCGTGGGGATCTCGAGCCCGTCGGTGAAGGTTCGCTCGACCATGTAGCGCGGCATCGGTGGCTCCTGAGGTGACGGGGCCGCTCGTCGGCCCTGATGGCTCCAGTAGGCCAGCGCCACCCGCGGCCGCACATCGGGAGCGATCCCCATGTTGGGTCGCAGCGGTCCCTACGGTCGAGGCTCGGTCCGGTCAGCCGGCGGTGGCGAGATCGCGGGCGCGACGGACCGCCTCGGTCCGCGAGGACGCACCGAGCTTGGCGAGGATCGCCGACACGTGGTGGCCGACGGTCTTCTCCGACAGGTGCAGGCGTGCCGCGATGTCGGCGTTGCGCAGCCCCTGGTCGAGCAGCGCGAGCACCTCCGTCTCGCGGTCGGTGAGGCCGCCGACGTTGGCCCGGGTCGACGCCCGTGCGCCGCGCGGCACCTTCGCCCCGATAGACCGCAGCTTCTCGTCGCACCGTGCGACCAGGACCGCGGCGCCGAGATGGTCGAACAGGGCGCGCGCCTCGCGGATGTCGAGCTCCTCGTCGCTGTCCAGCAGCGCCCAGGCGGCCTTGTACGGGACCCCGACCCGCGCCCAGAAGTCGTGGGCCTCTCGGTGGTGGCCGGTCATCGACCAACGCTCGGGCTCCCGGAGCTGTGCCGGTGGTTCGTCGACCAGGCCGGCACGCCACACCACCAGGGCCAGATCCGCCAGGACCTCGAGGTCGTCCAGCCGGAGCGCATCGCGGTACCACGGCAGAACCTCGGCCGCGACCTCCTCGGTCCGGCCCTCGAGGATGAGGACCTCGCCCCGCGCCGCCGCGAGCGGCCCCTGGTAGCCGACGATCTGCGACTTGGCGATGTGGTCGCGCGCCTCGTCCAGGTAGGTCCACACGTCGTGACGATCGCCCCGACGCGCCCCGATCAGCCCGAGCGCCGTCAACGGTTCCACCCGGCTGGCGCGCCCGGTGTTGCGGACGTAGAGCAGGTCGTGGGCCTCGGCCACCGCCTCGTCCCAGCGGCCTAGCTCGACCTTCCAGGTGATCTCGGTCGCGAGGACGCACATCAGGTGCCCGTTGAGGTCGTGCTCGGCGGCGTAGCGCTCGGCCTCCTGCATCCTGGCCAGCGCCTCGAGCAGGTCGAACTCCATCCAGGTCAGTGCCGCGGCCGTCTGGTGGATGCGCCCCGCCATCTCCTCCTCGTCGTTCGCGATCGCCGTGCGCAGGCCTTCGTCCACCTCCGCGATGCCGCGGGACGTCTCGCCGAGCACGTAGTGCGCCACGCCGAGGTTCGCGCCGGTGCGGGCGATGGTGTAGCGGTCGTCGACGGCGAGTGCCATCGCGAGCCCGCGTTCCAGCCACGGGATGGCGGCCTCCTCCTGCGACGCTCGTGAGAGATGGACGCCACGTCGCGCCAGCGCCGCGGCGAGCTGCGGGCTGGGTGAGTCCTCATCGAGGAGGCTGAACGCAGCATCGACGAGCTCGGTGCCGTGACTGTTGTCGCCGATCGTGTAGAACGACTCGTCGAGGCCGAGCAGGGCATCGACCGCCTCCAGACGTCGACCTGCCGTGAGGAGCAGGTCCACCTGCAGGTTCCACGCCTCGATCGCATGCTCGTGCTCGTCCGAGACCTGGCACTCGAGAGCACGTCTCCCCAGCAGCGCGATGCGCGCGTCGACGTCGAGCAGGTCGGCGTGGGGCATCGCACGCCCGTACTGGAACGCGGCCTCGCGGTGCGAGCCGAGGCTCGCCGCCGAGTCGCCGGCGGCCACGGCGTACTCGAGGATCGCCGGCGGGTCCCCGGCCATGGCAGCGTGCTCCGCGAGACGAGCGAACGGCTTGGGCGACATGGGGATCGAGCGCAGCCGGTCCAGCGCCTGCCAGTGCAGCGCACCGAGCCGTCCGGGCGCGATCCCGGACAGGATGGACTGCCGGACCAGCTCGTGCCGGAAGGAGTACGTCGGTGCCTCGAACCGGAGCATGCCGGAGGTCACGCACTCGTCGACCGCGTCCGGCGACACGTCGGGCATCCCGTGGATCAGGGACGGCTCGATGCGCGAGCCGATGACGGCCGCGGACTCGAGGGCCAGCCGCGCCTGCGGTGAGAGCCGCTGAGCGCGCGCGAGCACGGCGTCCTGCACCGTCGGAGGAAGCTCTACGCCGCCCGAGGCGATGACCTCGCTGACGAAGAAGGCGTTGCCGCCGGTCTCGTGCATCACTGCATCGACGTCGAGCCCCGTCTCGCCGACGAGCTCGAGGACCGCGTCGCGCGACAGCGGCGGGACAGGGAGGCGACGGACGACCGGGTGGGACGCGAGGTCGCCGAGCAGGACGCGCAACGGGTGCGCCGGGGGCAGGTCGTCGTCCCGGTAGGTCGCCACGACGAGCACGCGAGTGCCTCCGATCCTGCGCGCCAGGAAACGGACCAGGTCGAGGGTGGACATGTCGGCCCACTGCAGGTCCTCGATCACCACCACCGACGGCCGCTCGGTGTCGAGCGCGGTCAGGGTGAGCTCGAAGAGCCCGTCGCGCTCGCCCGAGCGCAGCAGGGCTCCGACCGCGGGGTCCAGGTGCGGCGCGAGGTCGACGAGCGGACCCAGCGGTCGCGGCGAGGACAGCGGGTCGCACGCCCCGTGCAGCACACGGGAGGCCCCCGCTGCCTCGCGCGCGAAGGCGTGCACGAGCGCCGACTTCCCGGCCCCCGCCTCCCCGTGCACGAGCGCGAGACGACCGGAGCCCGAGCCCGCATCCTCGAGCAGACCCCGGAGCGTCGCGAGGAGCTGGTCGCGCTCCAGAAGTGCCACGTCCTGAGAGTAAGGCTCCCCTTGCCGGCGTGCGGGCAGGAACGTCGACATCCCGGCCGTCTCGAGCGACGGGTCCTGGGCGAGGACGAGCCGCTCGAGCTCCTGCAGGGCCGGTCCGGGGTCGACTCCGAGCTCGTCGCCGAGCACGGTGCGCGCCCGCTGGTAGGACGCCAGCGCTTCGGCCTGGCGACCAGCGCGGTACTGCGCCGCCATGAGCAGCGCCCAGAAGGACTCCCGCAGGGGGTGCCAGCGCACGAGCGCCTCGAGCTCGGCCGTGGGGGGCGCCACCCCGGGACGTCCCAGGTCGGCGGAGATCCGCTGCTCGAGGGCGTCGAGGCGCAGCGTCGCGAGCCGGTCCGCCTCGACCTCCAGCGGTGTGCAGCCCGAGAACTCGGCGTACGGCGTGCCCCGCCACAGCGCGAGCGCGCCGGTCAGCACGGAGCTCGCCTCCTCGAGCCGGCCCGCGGCCAGCGCCGCCCCGCCACGCGCCACGTCGCGCTCGAACCGGATCGCGTCGACGTCGTCGTCACCGACGTCGAGGACGTACCCGTGCCTCCCGGTGCGCAGCGCCGCCGGCACCGCTAGATCACGGCGCAGCCGGGCCACGTGGGACTGCAGCGTGCTCGACGCCGCCGCGGGGGCGTTGTCGCCCCACAGCACCTCGATGATCCGCGCGCCGCTCACCTCCCGCCCCGGCGCGAGGGCGAGCAGCGCGAGCAGGCGCCGCGGAAGCGGACCCCGCACGTCGACCGGACGACCGTCGTGGCTGACCTCGAGAGTGCCCAGGACCCAGATCTCCATGCCACGACGCTACGAACCGCACGCGCGGAGGGTCAGGGGAGAAATCCCCACATTCCCCGAGGGCCGCACCCGCCTGCGACGGGCTTGCAGCGACCCCGGGAGGAATGCCGCTGCCGTACCAGCCGGCTTCCAGCGGCCCTGAGCAACGTCAGCACCGAGGTCGCCGACCGGTGACCGCACCGACAGGGCCGGGACCCCGGCCAGCGCTCCAGGAGACGACATGACGAGCACCTCGATCGCGACGACCGACCTGACCACCGACATCCGCGCCGACGAGCTCGACGGCGCGCCCACCGTCCTCCTCGACCCGGCCGCCGGCGACCGCCACGACCGCCACAGCCGGCGCATCGCCGTCGCCGTCCTCGTCGGCGTGCTCGTCGTCATGGGGGTCACGGCGGGGGTCGCCTACCGCGTCCACCAGGGCGACCCGGCACCGGTGACGAGCGACCTCGTGGCCACGACCACGAGCGACGCCGCCGAGTCCGGGCACGGCACGCGTGCCGGCGTCGCGACCGGCGCCGGGCTCTCGCTCACCCGCACAGGCCGGTTCGTGGCGGCACCCGGGTCCGACGCCACGCTGATGGCGCACGGCAC
>JADGOZ010000020.1 GCA_017882705.1 Candidatus Nanopelagicales bacterium
GTCGCCGGCACGAGCAAGAAGCTCACCCTCGAGCTCGGCGGCAAGGCGGCCAACATCGTCTTCGACGACGCGCCGATCGACCAGACGGTCGAGGGCATCGTCGCCGGTATCTTCTTCAACCAGGGCCACGTCTGCTGCGCCGGCTCGCGCCTGCTCGTGCAGGAGTCGATCGCCGACGAGCTGGTCGTGCGGCTCAAGCGCCGGCTCGCCACGCTGCGCCTCGGCGACCCGCTCGACAAGAACACCGACATCGGCGCGATCAACTCCCTCGAGCAGCTCGAGCGGATCCGTCACCTCGCCGGCGTCGGCGACGACGAGGGCGCCGAGCGCTGGACCGCCGACTGCGACCTGCCCGCGAAGGGCTACTGGTTCGCACCGACCGTCTTCACCGGCGTCTCGCAGGCGCACCGGATCGCCCGCGAGGAGATCTTCGGCCCGGTGCTGTCGGTGCTCACCTTCCGCACGCCGTCGGAGGCGGTCGAGAAGGCCAACAACACGCCGTACGGCCTCTCAGCGGGCATCTGGACGGAGAAGGGCTCGCGCATCCTCAAGACGGCTGCCGCGATGCGTGCCGGCGTCGTGTGGGCGAACACCTTCAACCGGTTCGACCCGACGAGTCCGTTCGGCGGCTACAAGGAGTCCGGGTACGGCCGCGAGGGCGGTCGCCACGGTCTCGCGGCGTACCTCGACGTGGTGTGAGGAACTGACATGGCATCGCGCATCGAGGTCCGCAAGACCTACAAGCTCTACATCGGCGGGGCGTTCCCTCGCTCGGAGAGCGCCCGCACCTACGAGGTCGCCGACACCAGAGGGCGTTTCCTCGCCAACGCCGCGCTCGCGTCGCGCAAGGACGCGCGCGACGCCGTCGTCGCGGCGCGCAAGGCACAGCCGGGATGGGCGGGTGCGACGGCGTACAACCGGGCGCAGGTGCTCTACCGCGTCGCCGAGGTGATGGAGGGCCGTCGTGCGCAGTTCGTCGAGGAGGTCTCGCGCGCCGAGGGGCTCACCGCCCGTCGCGCCGAGGGCGTCGTCGACGCGTCGATCGACCGGTGGGTCTGGTACGCCGGATGGGCCGACAAGCTCGCGCAGGTCCTCGGCTCCACGAACCCGGTCCAGGGCCCTTACTACAACTTCTCCGTGCCCGAGCCGACCGGCGTGGTCGCCGTCATCGCCCCGCAGGAGTCGTCGCTGCTCGGCCTCGTGTCGGTCGTGGCGCCCGTCGTCGTGTCCGGCAACGCCGCGGTGGTGCTCGCATCCGAGGACCGCCCGCTCGCCGCGATCACCCTGTCGGAGGTGCTCGCGACGTCCGACGTGCCCGGCGGCGTGGTGAACCTGCTGACCGGTCGCGTCGCCGAGGTGGCGCCGTGGCTCGCCGCGCACATGGACGTCAACGCGATCGACGTCGCGGGCGTCGACGACATCGACCTGCGCCGTGAGCTCGAGGTCGCGGCGGCCGACAACGTGAAGCGCGTGCGACGTCCCGACACCCTCGACTGGACGGCCGACCCCGGCCTGTCGCGGATCCGCTCGTTCCTCGAGACCAAGACGGTCTGGCACCCGATCGGTGTCTGACCGCACTCTCCCGCCGGACCTCGCCGACGACCTCGGCGAGCGGGTCGCCGACTGGTACGCCGAGACCACGCTGCTGCGTGCGCAGAGCATCGTCCCGCTCGCCGACGGCGCCTGGGTGGCGCTGACGCCGCGCTGGCCCGACTCGTTCGCCACCAACTGCGTCGTCGTACGCCGCGACCCCGGCGGCGACCGGCTCGTGACGTGGGTCGACGAGCACCTCGGCGGCGCGGGACTGGCGCACCGCTACGTCAGCGCCTACTGCGACCTGTCCGAGCAGACCCTCGCGAGGCTCGTCGACGCGGGCTACGAGCTGACTGCGCTCGTCGAGATGGCGCTGCCGCTGCCCGCCGCCGTCACGCCGGGCGATGCCCGGGCCGAACCCGTCGACCTCGACGAGACCGGGCTTCTGCACCGGGTGCTCTGGACCGACGAGTGGATGCCGGGGATCTCCGACTCCGAGGTGACGCAGCTCGTCGAGCGGCGCCTCGACGACAGCGCGGGCGAGACGCTGTCGTGGGCGGTCCGCGACCCCGCGGCGTCGCACCCGGTGAGCGGCGACCTCGTCGCGAGCACAGACCTGTGCCTGCGCGGGTGGACCGGCGAGATCGACGCCGTGGCCACGCTGAAGGCCTTCCGCGGCAAGGGCTACGCCGCTGCCCTGATGGCCTCCGCCATCGAGGCTGCGACCGCGCGCGGGTGCACGCACGTCGTCCTGACCGCCCTCGCCGACGACTGGCCGCGCACGTGGTACTCCCGGCTCGGGTTCGTCGAGGTCGGCGTCGCCTGGGAGGCGCTGCGCGGCGACGACGGCATCACCTTCGCGAGCTCCCGCGAGGCGACGGCGTGAACGCCCGGGTGGTGCTGCTCTGCGGCCCGTCGGGCAGCGGCAAGACGCACATGGCCGCGTGCAGCGGCCTGCCGGTCTTCCGGCTCGACGACTTCTACAAGGACGGCGACGACCCGAGCGTGCCGCTGTCGGTCGAGCTCGGGATCCCCGACTGGGACGACGTCGGCACGTGGCACGCGGACCGCGCCGTCGACGCGCTCGTCGCGCTCTGCCACGGCGGTCGCGTGGAGGTGCCGACGTACGACATCGGGCTGAGCAGGGCGGTCGGCACGTCGGTGTTCGAGTGCGGCGGGGCGCCGGCGATCGTGGCCGAGGGGGTGTTCGCGGCCGAGATCGTCGACGCCTGCCGTGAGCGGGGCATCCTCGCCGACGCCGTCGTGCTGCGGCGTAGGCCCTCGGCGAACTTCGTACGCCGGTTCGCGCGCGACCTCACCGAGCGGCGCAAGCCCCCGGTCACCCTGTGGCGCCGCGGCCGCCTGCTCATGCACGTCGAGCCCGCCATGGTCGCGACCGCCACGGCCAAGGGCTGCCGCCCGGTCGGAGCCCACGAGCTGGCCGCGCTCCTCACCGATCTCGCCGCCGCCCGTACCCCCTGACCCACCCCCCACCCCTTCCCCGCGCTGCTGGCGCAGCTGCTGCGGAGCACGGCGATTCCGCAGCATCTGCAGCAGCGTGACCCGCCTCGTCGGAGTCCTAGGGTGACGGCGTGAACCACGTGCTGATCGGGCTCGGGCTGGGCCTCGGGGCCGGCCTCGCGCCCGGTCCCCTGCTCGCGCTCGTGGTCACGACGTCGCTCGCCCGCGGATTCCGTGCCGGACTGCGCGTGGCGCTCTCGCCGCTGGTCACCGACTCGATCATGATCGCCGTCTCCGTGCTCCTCGTCCGCGAGCTGCCGGCGCGGGCGGCCGGTGTCCTCGGCGTGGTCGGCGGGCTCTACGTCGTGTGGCTGGGCGTCGAGTCGCTGCGCGAGGAGTCGGTCGCGGTCGAGACGGACGACGCCCCGGACCCGCTGCGGCGCGGCGTCCTGGTCAACCTGCTCTCGCCGCATCCGTGGCTGTTCTGGCTCACGGTCGGCGGCTCGGTGCTGGTGGCCGCCTGGCAGCAGTCACCGCTGGCCGGTGCCGGCTTCGTGGTGACCTTCTTCCTCGCGATGATCGGCACGAAGGCGGTGGTGGCCGCGGTGGTGTCGACGAGCCGCAAGGCGCTCACCGAGCGCGGCCTGCACCGCGCCCACCGTGTCGCCGGCGTCCTGCTCCTGCTGACCGGCGTCCTGCTCGCCGTCGAGTTCGGCCACCAGCTGATCGCCTGACCCCGTGATCTCGACGTCACTGGCGTAACTGCCAGGCAGAGAGCATCCAGCCTCACAGTTGCGTCAGTGACGTCGATTGGGCCTGGAGAGCACCGCGCGCAGTCGAGTGACGACGGCCCGCGGTGGCTCGGTCGAATCCCACCTCACGACTGTCCAGCCCGCGTCCTCGAGATCCCTCTGTCGGCGACGCTCGAGGCGAACGGCACGAGCCACGTCGTCGGACCTTCGTCCGTACTTGGCCGTCCCGTCGGCTTCGCCCAGCACGCGCAGGGCGGGCCAGGCGAAGTCAGCGAAGTAGAGCATCCCCGACGCCCCGCGCACGGCGAACGCCAGCTCGGGCAACGGGAGACCCGACTCGATCATCAGCCCTCGTGACCAGCTCTCCAGCGGCGACTCGGACGCCACGTCGAGGTGGCGCACGGCGTCGCGGGCGACCGCAGTGCCCGGCCAGGCGTACTGGAACGCCAGGACTGCGGACAACCTCGTGCGCGCGAGACGAGTCGCCTCGGCCCGTACCGCGGGCGACTCACGGAGCACTCGTTCCTCGTAACCCCCGCTGGCCGCGACGAGGCGCCCCGCCGAGTCGAGGACCATCAGCGCGTCACCCAGGAACCTGCCACGAGCGCAGTCGATCGCGGTGCGTTCGATCGAGGTCGCACGGAGCCCGTCGACGAGCGTGACGTGGCCGTCCGGCAGGCCCGAGCCGTGGATGCGGACGCCGTGGTCGAGCCGGTCAGGCTCCCCCGGACGCGTCAGGTGGACCAGCTGGTCACCACGCGTGGGCACCCACAGACCGTGCAGGACCCCCGCGCTCGAGTGGCTGGCCGCAGCCGACGGCCCGGCGCTCAGGAGCGCCCCGCGGACCCGCGCAGCCATCGCTGTCCCCTCGCTCGCGCCGCTGCGGGGGACGTCGAGCACTCCTCGGCTCAGACGCACCAGGCGGCCGGCAACGACGGCCTGCCGCACCTGAGACCCGGTCCAGCCGCTGTCCAGGAGGCTGTGCAGGCGCCACGGCCCAGGACCGAGCACGGACTCGAGTGCGTCGACCATGGCCCGGGTACGGCGATGCTCCGACACGGCACGAAGCCTGAGCATCCATGCGGCCCGCCCGCTCGCGCCGTCCCCAGGCGCCCCGACGTCACTGGCGGAAGTGCGAATCTGGGGACGCCCAGGTTCGCACTTCCGCCAGTGACGTGCGGTCGGGTGTGGGGGTCAGGCGGACTCGGCGAGGAGGGCGGCGTAGCCGGGCTTGACGACCTCGTCGATGAGGGCGAGGCGCTCGTCGAAGTTGATGAACGAGCTCTTGAGCGCGTTGACGGTGAGCCAGCACATCTCCTCGAGGCCCCAGCCGAACGCCTCGGAGAGCAGCAGCATCTCGCGCGTCATCGACGTGCCGGACATCAGCCGGTTGTCGGTGTTGACCGTGACACGGAAGCGCAGGCGCGCGAGCAGCCCGATCGGGTGCTCGGCGATCGACGCGGCGGCGCCGGTCTGGACGTTCGACGACGGGCACAGCTCGAGCGGGATGCGCAGGTCGCGGACGTAGGTCGCCAGACGGCCGAGCGTGGCGTCGCCCTCGGAGTCGACGGTGATGTCGTCGACGATGCGTACGCCGTGCCCGAGCCGCTCGCAGCCGCAGAAGGCGACGGCCTCGTGGATGCTCGGCAGGCCGAACGCCTCACCGGCGTGGATCGTGATGTGGCACGACTCGCCGCGCAGGTACTCGAACGCGTCGAGGTGGCGCGAGGGCGGGAAGCCGGCCTCGGCGCCGGCGATGTCGAAGCCCACGACGCCGCGGTCGCGGTAGTGCACGACGAGCTCGGCGATCTCGCGCGACCGCGCCGCCGTGCGCATCGCCGTCAGCAGGGCGCGCACCCGGATGTGGTGACCGGCCTCGGCAGCTGCCGACTCGCCGGCACGGAAGCCGTCGAGCACGGCTTCGACGACCTCCTCGAGGGAGAGCCCGCGGGTCACGTGCAGCTCGGGGGCGAACCGGACCTCGGCGTAGACCACGCCGTCGGCCGCGAGGTCCTGGGCGCACTCCGACGCGACCCGCGCGATCGCGTCCCGGGTCTGCATGACGCCGACCGTGTGGGCGAAGGTCTCGAGGTAGCGCACGAGGCTGCCGGAGTCGGCCGCCTCGACGAACCAGCGCCCGAGCTCGTCGGCGTCGTCCGTCGGCAGCGCGTCGTAGCCGGTCTCCGCGGCGAGCTCGACGATCGTGGCGGGACGCAGGCCGCCGTCGAGGTGGTCGTGGAGCAGGACCTTCGGCGCGCGGCGCACAACCTCCTCGGGGAGCGCGGCGCGCCGGCCGGCCTCCGGGTCGCGCGGGGTGGCGGACGGGTGGATGGGTCCGGTTTCAACGCTCACCCGGTCACGGTAGCGTTCCGTGCAGGCCGCACGCCCCACCCGGCTCAACCTCGGGTGGTCGGTGCCGATGCATAGAGACGTGGAGACCATGACTGAGACCACCGACGAGCCCGGACCCAACGACCGCGTCGAGGTCATCCGCCCGGCAGCCGTCCTCGAAGCGCGTGTCGCGACCCTCGTCCTGTCGGCCCTGCGCCGTGACGACGTGTCGACCGGCGGCGTCTGGAACGCCTCCGCGTCGGTCTGGCAGCGCTACGACCGCGCCTGGAACGGCGTCGGCGGCACGCGCGGCGACGCCAAGCTGCTCGGCACCGTCGCCGTCATGTACGACACCCCTGTCCGCAACGAGGTCACCATCTACCGCGTGACCATCACCCCGGCCGGGGGCGACCTGGGCTGGACCGTCGACGCCCTGTGCGACGACGCCCTCGCCGCGGGCGGGCTCACCCTGGCGAGCTGCCCGCGCGCGGAGATCAGCAACGCGCCCAAGGCCGACCCGTTCAAGAGCCGCGGCAGCGGCACCTGATCCCGCTGCACGACCCCCACGGCCTACGCCGTACCTGCGGAGCACTCGAGCCCGGTCCCCCAGGGGACCGGGCTCGCTCGTCGTCGCCTCGGGCCGCGGGTCAGTCGTCGGCGCGGTGGGCGAGGTCGGGCGCGAAGGCCGGGAGGCAGACCGCGACGTACTCCGCGCCGTCGTCGCCGGTGGAGTAGCGCACCCGCTCGCCCGATCGGGTGATCACGGCCTGTCCCGCGGCGACCTCCAGGACGCCGCCGTCGTGCTCGACCCGCACCGTGCCGCGCAGCACGACGGTGATCTCGTCGAACTCCGGCGTCTGCGCGGGCTCGGACCAGCCGGCCGGCGCCACCATGTGCGCGACCGACACCTCGGGCGAGGAGGTGGTGACGTGGCCGACGTACTCGTCGATCGTCTTGCCCCCGGGGACCGGGATGCGGGTGGGCGCGGGCACGAGCTGCGGCACGGTCAGGCTCCGATGCGGTCGAGGACGAGCGGCAGGCGCTCGACCGAGGTGCCCTCGTCGGCGATCTCGACGCCGCCCACCAGGTCCTCGAGCGCCCGGGCGAAGCGGGTGGCGTCGTCGGCGTGCAGGGTGAGCAGCGGGGCGCCGGCGACGACGAGGTCGCCGGGCTTGGCATGCATCTCGATGCCGGCGCCGGCGCTGACCGGGTCCTCCTTGCGGGCGCGTCCGGCGCCGAGGCGCCACGCGGACACCCCGACCGCGAGCGCGTCGAGCCGCGAGAGCACCCCGGACCGCTCCGCGACCACCACGTGGGTCTCGCGCGCGACCGGCAGCGCCGCGTGCGGGTCACCGCCCTGCGCAGCGATCATCCGGTTCCACGCGTCCATCGCACGGCCGTCGGCGAGGACCTCGGCCGGGTCGGGACCCACGACGCCCGCGGCGTCGAGCATCTCGCGGGCCAGCAGGATCGTGAGCTCCACGACGTCGGCGGGGCCGCCGCCGGCGAGCACCTCGATGGACTCGCGGACCTCGAGCGCGTTGCCGGCGGTCAGACCCAGCGGCGTGTCCATCGCGGTGAGCAGCGCGCGGGTGCGCACGCCGGAGCTCTCGCCGAGCGCGACCATCGTGCGTGCGAGCTCCGCCGCGCGCTCCTGCGTCTTCATGAACGCGCCGGAGCCGACCTTGACGTCGAGCACGAGCGCGCTCGTGCCCTCGGCGATCTTCTTGCTCATGATGCTGCTCGCGATGAGCGGGATCGCCTCGACGGTGCCGGTGACGTCGCGCAGCGCGTAGAGCTTCTTGTCGGCCGGGGCGAGCCCGTCGCCCGCGGCGCAGATCACCGCGCCGACGTCGCGCAGCACCGCGAGCATCTCGTCGTTCGTCAACGACGCACGCCAGCCCGGGATGGACTCGAGCTTGTCCAGCGTGCCCCCGGTGTGCCCGAGCCCGCGTCCGGACAGCTGGGGTACGGCGGCCCCGCACGCGGCCACGACCGGGGCGAGCGGCAGCGTGATCTTGTCGCCCACGCCGCCCGTGGAGTGCTTGTCGGTCGTCGGACGGCCGACGCCCGAGAAGTCCATCCGCTCGCCGCTCGCGATCATCGCCGCCGTCCACCGCGAGATCTCGCGCGGCGTCATGCCGTTGAGCAGGATGGCCATCGCGAGCGCGGACATCTGCTCGTCGGCGACCACACCGCGCGTGTAGGCGTCGACGACCCAGTCGATCTGCGGGTCCGTCAGCTCGTGGCGGTCGCGCTTCGCCACGATGACGTCGACCGCGGCGTAGGGCTCACTCATGGCTCGCACCCGTCACCTTGTCGATGTCCTCGGCCCCGAAGGCCAGCGGCAGCACCTCGGCCATGGTCATGACGCCCTGCGGCGACATGACCAGGCAGGCAGGCCCGCCGTTCTCCCAGAGCAGCTGGCGGCAGCGACCGCACGGCATGAGCGCCGTGCCGTTCGCGTCGACGCACGAGACGGCCACCAGGCGCCCTCCGCCGGACGCGTGCAACGAGGAGACCATCCCGCACTCCGCGCACAGGGCCACGCCGTAGGCAGCGTTCTCGACGTTGCAGCCGACGACGACGCGACCGTCGTCGACGAGACCGGCGACACCGACGTGGAACCGGCTGTAGGGGGCGTAGGCGCGGTGCATGACCTCGACGGCTGCTGCGTGCAGCGCCGCCCAGTCGACCTCGGCGGGCATGTCCTAGTGGTCCTGACCCTTGATGTACGGCTTCCCGTCGGCCGCCGGCATGCGCAGGCGCTGAGAGGCGAGCGAGAGGACGAGGAGCGTGGCGACGTAGGGCGTCACGTAGGAGACCTGGTCGGGAAGGGTGTCGGTCTTGGCGTACCAGAAGAACACCAGGCCGGCGACCACCAGCGAGACGACGCCCGGCACCATCCGGCGGCGGTAGAGCTGCCACGCGGCGAGCGCCACCATGCCGATGACGATCACGAGCAGCAGGGCGTGGACCGCCTCACCGCTGCGCAGCTGCATGGCCTGGGTGTAGCCGAAGAGCAGCGAACCCGCGCCGAGGCCGCCGACCCGCCAGTTGCCGAAGATCATCGCGGCGAGGCCGATGAAGCCCTGGCCCTGCGTCTGGCCCTCGCGGTAGATGCCCGAGAGGACGGTGGCGAGGACCGCGCCGCCGAAGCCGGCGAGCCCGCCCGAGACGACGACCGCGACGTACTTGTGCAGGTAGACGTTGACGCCCAGCGACTCGGCGGCGTAGGGCGCCTCGCCGCAGGAGCGCAGCCGGAGGCCGAACGCCGTGCGCCACAGGATGAAGAAGGTGATCGGCAGCAGCGCGACCGCGATGACCGTCGTGTAGGGCACCTGGTAGGTGATCGCGCGGACGACGCTGGCGACGTCGGACACGAAGAACCAGCCCTGCTGGGAGATCGACTTCGCGGCGTCCGAGATCCCCGGGAGCGTGAAGGTCGGGATGGCCGGGATCGAGGGTGACTGAGTCGGCTGCCCCGGCCACACCAGGGTGGAGAGGTACTGCGTCACGCCGAGGCCGAGCAGGTTGATCGCGACGCCGGAGACGATCTGGTCGACTCCGAACGTCACGGTGGCGACTGCGTGGAGGGCACCGCCGATCGCGCCGAACAGCGTGCCGGCGAGAAGACCCCACCACGGTCCGTAGGTGACGCCGGCCCAGCCGGCTCCCCACGTGCCGAGGATCATCATGCCCTCGAGGCCGATGTTGACGACGCCCGAGCGCTCCGACCACAGACCGCCGAGACCGGCCATGCCGATCGGGATCGCGAAACCGATCGCCGCGGCGATGGTGCCCGCGGAGTCGAGCTCGGTGGCTCCGGTGACGATGCGCACGAACGACAGCACCGCGATGAGCGTGCACACCAGGATCGCGAGGCGACCGCCGGTGAGCTTGAACGTGCGCTTCTGCACGGCCAGCGGCGACAGCACGTCGCCGGGGGTCGGCAGGCCGAGCTTGGTCCCGCTCTTCTGCTCGCTCATGCCGTCGCCTCCGCGAGCTCCGCCTCGGCGGCGAGCTGCCGGCCGACGTCGCGCTGCTGCGCCGTGATGCGGTAGCGGCGGACGAGCTCGTAGGCGATGACGACCGACAGGACGGCGACGCCCTGCATGATCGTGACGATCTCCTTCGAGACGCCGCCGAGGTCGAGGATCTGGCGCGACACGTCGAGGAACGCCCAGAGCAGCGAGCCGAAGATGATGCCGATCGGGCTGTTGCGCCCGAGCAGCGCGATCGCGATGCCCGTGAATCCGAGGCCCGCCGGGAAGTCGAGGTTGTAGGTGTACGACGCGCCGAGCAGCTGCGGGATGCCGATGAGCCCGGCGAGCGCGCCGGAGAGGAGCATGACGTAGAGCACCATGCGCTTCGCGTCGATGCCGCTCGCGGTCGCGGCCGTCGGCGACAGGCCCGAGGCTCGCAGGTCGAAGCCGAACCGGGTCCGGTTGAGCATCCACCAGAAGCCGATGCCGACGACGGCGGCGAGCACGATCGAGCCGTAGATCGGCGAGCTCGCGCCGGAGACGACGTCGAAGCCGGGGATCTGGCCGCTCGGCGGGATCGGCTTGGTGCCGATGTTGTTGCTGCCCTCGATGAGCTCGGCGAACTTGTCGGGCGCCAGGAGGAACGCGATGATCCCGGTGGCGACGTAGTTGAGCATGATCGTGGAGATGACCTCGCTCACGCCCCGGCGGTTCTTCAGCACGGCGGCGACACCGGCCCAGATCGCGCCGACGATCATGGCGACCAGGATGATCACGCCGACGTGCAGCATCGGCGGCAGCGCGACGTGCCCGCCGACGAACGCCGCGAACAGCGCCGCGAGGCGGTACTGGCCGTCCACACCGATGTTGAACAGGTTCATCTTGAAGCCGACGGCCACGGCCACGGCCGCGAGGTAGTAGGTCGTCGACAGGTTGACCGTGAGCACGAGGCTGTCGGGCTGCGTGCCGTAGTCCCACATCTGCCGGTAGACCTCGAGCGGCGGGTGCCCGGAGAGCACCAGGATCACCGTGGTCACGAGCAGGGCGAAGCCCAGCGCGAGCAGCGGCGCCGCGAGTGCGAGCACGAACTTCCTCACGACCCCTCACCTCCGGCGCCGGTCATCGCCGAGCCGAGCTGCTCGGGTGTGACCGTGCGTGGATCGGCGTCGGCCACGAACCGGCCGCGCAGCAGCACCTTGATGGTGTCCGACAGGCCGATGAGCTCGTCGAGGTCGGCCGAGATGAGCAGGACGGCGAGGCCGAGCGCACGGGCCTTGCGGATCTCGTCCCAGATCTGCGCCTGAGCACCGACGTCGACGCCCCGGGTGGGGTGCGCGGCGATGAGCACCCGGGGGTTGCCGCTCATCTCGCGACCCACGATCAGCTTCTGCTGGTTGCCGCCCGAGAGCGCGGAGGCGATGACGTCGATCCCCGGTGTACGTACGTCGTACTCCGCCACGATGCGCTCGGTGTCGGCCCGGGCACCCTTGCGGTCGATGAGGAGGCCCTTCGCGTTCGGCTTCTCGGTCTGGTGCCCGAGGATCCGATTCTCCCAGAGCGTGCCCTCGAGCAGCAGCCCGTGCCGGCTCCGGTCCTCCGGGATGTAGCCGATGCCGGCCTCACGGCGCGACCGCGTGCTCCACGAGGTGATCTCCTCGCCGCCGAGGTGCACGGAACCGGCGTAGGGCTTCTGCAGGCCCATGACGGTCTCCACGAGCTCGGCCTGGCCGTTCCCCTCGACGCCCGCGATCCCGAGGACCTCGCCGGCATGGATGGTGAGGGAGATGTCGTCGAGGACGACGCGTCCGGCGTCGTTGTCGAGCGAGACGCCCTGGACCTCGAGGAGGGTGCGGTCGGTGACCGTGGACTCGCGTGTCTCCGGCGAGGGCAGCTCGCTGCCCACCATGAGCTCCGCGAGCTGGCGCGCGGTGACCTCGCTGGGCAGGACGGTCGTGACCGTGGTGCCGCCGCGGATGACGGTGATCTCGTCGGCCACCGAGAGCACCTCGTCGAGCTTGTGCGAGATGAAGATGACGGTGAGGCCCTGGCTCTTGAGCTCCGCGAGGGCCGAGAACAGCTGCTCGACCTCCTGGGGCACGAGCACGGCGGTCGGCTCGTCGAGGATGAGCGTCTTGCAGCCGCGGTAGAGGACCTTGATGATCTCGACGCGCTGGCGGTCGCCGACCCCGATGTCCTCGACGAGGGCGTCCGGGTCGACCGAGAGCCGGTACGCGGCGCCGATCTCCTGGATGCGGTCGCGCGCCTCGCCCAGCCTGATGACGCCGCTTCGGCCGGCGGGCTCGTCGCCGAGGATGACGTTCTCCAGGACGGTGAAGTTGTCGGCGAGCTGGAAGTGCTGGTGCACCATGCCGACGCCGCGCCCGATGGCGTCGGACGGCGACCGCAGCGTGACGACCTGGCCGTCGATCTCGATCGTGCCCTCGTCGGGCTTGTGCATGCCGTAGAGCGTCTTCATGAGCGTCGACTTGCCGGCGCCGTTCTCGCCCACGATCGCGTGCACCGTGCCGCGTCGAACGGTGATGTCGATGTCGTAGTTGGCCCGGACGCCCGGGAAGGTCTTCGTGATGCCCCGGAGCTGGACTGCGACGTCTCCGGTGGCCGTGTCGGTGCTGATGACGCCCTCCTCGCGGGCCGTGACGCGCTTCGGCTCGGACGCTATCGCGTCCGAGCCGAAGCAGGTGGCTCTTCGAGCCGGTGTCAGAGCCCGATCAGTTGGGGACCGTCACGGTGCCCGCGACGATCGCTGCCGCAGCCTCGTCGGCCTTGGCGGTGTAGGGCTGGACGGCAGGGTTCGACGTGGAGTAGCCGACGCCCTTGTTCTTGAGGTCGTAGACCTGCACGCCGGTGAGCGGCGAGCCCTTGACCGAGGCGTCGATCACGTCGAAGACCGCGACGTTCACGTTCTTCAGCGCCGAGGTGAGCACGACGTCCTTGACCGCGGCGTCCGCCGACAGGTACTGGTCGCCGTCGACTCCGATGGCCCAGGTGCCCGCAGCCTTGGCAGCGACGAACACGCCACCACCGGAGCCACCTGCAGCCGCGTAGACGACGTCTGCACCGGCGTCGAACATGCCGGCCGCGGTCGCCTTGCCCTTGTCAGGGGCGTTGAAGCCGCTGAAGTCCGGGGGCTGCGTGAGGTACTTGTTGGTGACCTTCACCGCGGAGTCGGTCGCCGTGACGCCGGCGTCGAAGCCCTTCTGGAACGAGACCAGGAGCGGGACGTTGACGCCGCCGATGTAGCCGACGCTCTTCGTCTTCGTGGCCTGCGCGGCGATGACGCCGACGAGGTACGACGCCTGGTTGGCGGCGAAGGTGAGGTTGGCGACGTTCGCGGCCGTGTAGCTCGAGTCGTCGACGATGGCGAAGTCGACCTTCGGGAACTTCGGCGCGACGAGCTTGAGGGCCGGGGCGTACGCGAAGCCGACGGCGACGATCGGGTTGTAGCCGCCCTGGGCGAGCAGCGTCAGGCGCGCCGCCTTCTGGGCGTCGGTCTCGTTGGGGACGGCGGACAGCTCCTTGGACGTCACGCAGAGGTCCTTGACCGCCTGGTCGAGACCCGCGGCGGCGGAGTCGTTGAACGACTTGTCGCCACGACCGCCGATGTCGTAGGCCATGCCCACCTTGACGTCGGACGGCGTGCACGCCGACGCGGTCGACGATGCCGAGCCGGACGACGCTGCCGGGGAGCTCGAGCTGCTGCTGCTGCCACAGGCCGCGAGCGCCAGGGCTCCGGCCACGACGAGCGTGGCTACCTTCAGACCCTTGAACAAGGGAGGTCTCCTTCCGTGCGCACCGGCCTCGATGCCGGCACGAGATGGTTCGACCCTAGTGGTGACGGGCAGCCCATCCGGCCGTGACCCCGGCCCGTCGGGCATCCGAAACCGTTCCGTGACTTAGGTGAACGGTCTGGACCATTTACGGCGTGTGTCCCTTGTGACAGCAGGAAGTCCTGCGCCGCTAGAACACGTCCGCGGGCACGTAGAGGCCCCAGACCTCGCGGAGCGCATCCGACACCTCACCGACAGTCGCGCGCGCCCGAAGGGCGTCGCGCAGCGGGTGGAGCACGTTGTCCGTCCCTCGCGCCGCAGCCTTGACGGCGTCCAGCGCCGCGTCGACGGCGGCCTGGTCGCGGTCGGCCCGCAGCGCGGCGAGCCGCGCGCACTGCTCGTCCCCGATGGCGGGGTCGACGCGGAGCGGGTCGTAGTGCTCCTCCTCGTCGACGGTGAACCTGTTCACGCCGACGACGACACGCTCACCGGAGTCGATCTGCTGCTGCACGGCGTAGGCCGAGCGCTCGATCTCGCCCTTCTGGAAGCCGCGCTCGATCGCGGCGACGGCACCACCCATGTCCTCCACCTGGCGCATGAGCTCGACCGCGGCCGCCTCGACGTCGTCGGTGAGCGACTCCACCACGTAGGAGCCGGCGAACGGGTCGACCGTGGCGGTCACGTCCGTCTCGTAGGCGAGCACCTGCTGGGTGCGCAGCGCGAGGCGTGCCGCCTTCTGCGTCGGCAGGGCGATGGCCTCGTCGAAGGAGTTGGTGTGCAGCGACTGGGTGCCGCCGAGAACGGCCGCGAGACCCTGGACGGCGACGCGGACGAGGTTGATCTCCGGCTGCTGCGCGGTGAGCTGCACGCCGGCGGTCTGCGTGTGGAACCGGAGCATGAGGCTCCTGGGGTCCTTCGCGCCGAACTCCTCACGCATCACCCGGGCCCAGATCCGTCGGGCCGCACGGAACTTGGCGACCTCCTCGAGCAGCGTGGTCCGTGAGACGAAGAAGAAGGCGAGGCGAGGCGCGAACTCGTCGACGTCCATGCCCGACGCCACGGCGGCGCGGACGTACTCGATCCCGTCGGCGAGCGTGAACGCGATCTCCTGCGCGGGCGTCGCACCGGCCTCGGCCATGTGGTAGCCGGAGATCGAGATCGTGTTCCACTTCGGCATCTCCTCGCGGCAGTAGCCGAAGATGTCGGTGATGAGCCGGAGCGACGCGGCCGGCGGGTAGATGTAGGTGCCGCGGGCGATGTACTCCTTGAGCACGTCGTTCTGGATCGTGCCGGTGAGCTCAGTCGCGGGCACCCCCTGCTCCTCGGCCACGAGCTGGTAGAGCAGCAGGAGCACGGCGGCCGGGGCGTTGATGGTCATCGAGGTCGAGACCTCGTCGAGCGGGATGCCGCCGAACAGGACCCGCATGTCGTCGATCGAGTCGATCGCGACGCCGACCTTGCCCACCTCGCCGTGCGCGAGCGGGTGGTCGGAGTCGTAGCCCATCTGCGTCGGCAGGTCGAAGGCGACGGACAGGCCCATCGTGCCGGCCGCGATGAGCTGCTTGTAGCGCTCGTTCGACTCGGCCGCGGTACCGAAGCCGGCGTACTGCCGCATCGTCCAGGGGCGACCGGTGTACATCGAGGGGTAGACGCCCCGGGTGTAGGGGTAGGCACCCGGCTCGCCGAGGCGCTCCGCCGGGTCCCAGCCCTCGAGGTCGGCGGGGCCGTAGACGGGCTGGAACGGAAGCCCGGACTCGGTCTGGCGTGCCATCTGCGGTCCTTCCTGGGTGCGACGCTCGTCACGCTAGTCGTCCGGCCTCCCCGATTGCTGCGAGGGGAGCCGATCCGCACGACCGGCGAGGGTGGTCGCGGACCCGCGCGGGGTTACCCTCGTCGACATGGTGACGCCGTTCCGCGCGACCGCCGCGGGGGCCTCGGCCGCCGTGGCGCTCGTCGCCGTCGCCGCGCTCCTGGCCGGGCCGGCCGCCGCGGCCGCCCGCCCGGCACCCGGGGCGACCCGGACCACGGACGCCGTGGGCGGCCCCGAGCTCGCTGCGGCGGGCGTGGTCGTGCACCGGCTCGCTGGTGCCGCGCCGCTGCCGTCGATCGACGCCGACACCTGGGTCCTCGCCGACCTGACCACCGGCGAGGTGCTCGCGGCCAAGGGCGCCCACACGCGCGTCCTGCCGGCGAGCACCCTCAAGACGCTCACGAGCGTGGCGCTCATGCCGAAGCTCGACAGGACGACCGTGGTCACCGCCACCGAGGTCGACACCCACGCGGTCGGCAGCCATGTCGGCCTGGTCGCCGGCGGGACCTACACGGTGTGGGACCTGTGGAACGGGCTGCTCCTCCCCAGCGCCAACGACGCGGCCTCGGCGCTGGCCCGGACCAACGGCGGATTCCCCGCGACCGTGTCCGACATGCAGGCCATGGCGACCCGGCTGCAGGCCAACGACACGACGCCCAAGACCCCCTCCGGGCTCGACACCCCGGGCCAGCTCAGCAGCGCCTACGACATGGCCCTGATCGCCCGTGCGGCGCTGCAGATCGCGGACTTCCGCACCATCACGATGACGAAGAACTACCCCTTCCCGGGCAAGCCCGCCGCGGCGGGGGCGAAGCGGTCGACCTACCAGGTCTACACGGAGAACCGCCTGCTGCGGCACGGCTACCCCGGGACCGTCGGCGGCAAGACCGGCTTCACCTCGCTGGCCCACCGCACGTTCTGGGGCGCGGCCGCTCGGGGCGGCCACACGCTCGTCGTGACGCTGTTCCAGATCCACGAGCCGACCGAGACCGCGGCCCGCAAGCTCCTCGACTGGGGCTTCGCGAACCGGGCCAAGGTGGCTCCGGTGGGGACGCTCGTGGCCCCGCTCGAGGCAGGCGCACCGGCGGCGTCGACCAGGCCCACGTCGGGCTCGGTCGCCGGAGGCGGGACGACCGCCTCCGGCGGCACCGCCGCCTCGTCGAGCGGCGGCATCCCGTGGAAGCGTGTGGTCGCGGTCGTGCTCGTCGTGGCCGTCGTGGCCGCGGCCGTCCTCTGGTGGCGCCGCCGCAGCCGCACCGGGGAGCCGGCACGGCCCGGGAGCCACGAGCCCGTCACTGCGCCGGCCCCGACCGTGACCCTCGCCGAGGCTCCGGTCGCGGATGCGTCGGCAGCTGTTCCGCGCGCCGCTGTTCCGTCGGTGGTCGTCGCGCCGGTCGCCGACGGCCTGTCCGTCGCGCCGCCCGCCGGCGACGGCGAGGCCGAAGCACCCGTGGCACCCCCGACCCCGACCCCGCCGCCGGCGCGACCAGCGCCCGTCGGCAACGTGCGGATCATCACCCCGCCGGGCCGGCCGCCGACTCCCTGACCGCGTCGACGGGTCGCGGGTCAGCCCAGGAGAGGGAACGTCCGGCGCGGGCTCCAGGCACCGGCGCCGTGGACGTAGAGCACGAGCTCGGTCACGGTGAACCGTGCCGAGAAGTCCGTGAGAGCGGCGTACGCATGGTCCAGCACGTCGTCGGCAACGTCGTGCGCGACCGTGACGTGCGGGTGGTACGGGAAGTCGAGCTCGCGGGCCAGCAGGCCGCTGCGGACGGCGGCCTGCAGCGCCTCGCAGTCGGAGATGCCGGAGGCCACGGCGACGAACACGACAGGCGAGACCGGACGGAACGTGCCGGTGCCTCGCAGGTGCACGTCGAAGGGGCGCGCCGCCGCGGCCACGCGACCCAGGTGCGCCTCGACGTCGTCGAGCAGCTCGCGGTCGACCGTGATCGGCGGGAGCAGCGTGACGTGCGCCGGGATCGAGCCCGCCTGCAGGTCGCCGAAGGAGGCGCGCCAGCCCTCGAGCTCGGCGCCCCACGGATCCGGGACCGCGAAGGCGACCCCGATGGGGACCCCGGTCACTCCCCGCCGACCGCCACGAACCCGAGCCGGTCGTAGACCGTCGCGAGCGTAGGAGCCGCGACCGCGCGAGCCTTGGCCGCGCCGGTCGCCATGAGCCGGTGCAGCTCGGCCGGGTCGCCGGTCAGCTCCCGGACGCGCGCGGCGTAGGGAGCCGCGAAGGCCACCACCGCCTCGGCCGTGTCGGCCTTGAGCGCGCCGTAGCCGAGGCCGTGGTAGGACGCGGCCACGGTCTCGACGTCGCGGTCGGTGAAGGTGGCGAGGATGGTGAGGAGGTTGGAGACGCCGGGCTTCGCGGCCGGGTCGAAGCGGACCTCGCTCTCGCTGTCGGTCACCGCCGACTTGATCCGCTTGGTGATGACCTGGGGGTCGTCGAGCAGGAACACCGCACCGTTGGGCAGCGACTTGCTCATCTTGGACGACGGGTCCTGCAGGTCGAAGATCTTGGCCGTCTCCTTGACGATGAGCGGCTTGGGCACCGTGAACGTCTGGCCGTAGCGGGTGTTGAACCGCTGCGCGAGGTCGCGGGTGAGCTCGACGTGCTGGCGCTGGTCCTCGCCCACGGGCACACCGTCGGCCTGGTAGACGAGGATGTCGGCCACCTGGAGGATCGGGTAGGTGAACAGCCCGACCGAGGCGTGGTCGGAGCCTCCGCGCGCGGACTTGTCCTTGAACTGCGTCATCCGCGACGCCTCGCCGAAGCCGGTCTGGCACTGCATGACCCAGCCGAGCTGGGTGTGCTCGGGAACGTGGCTCTGCACGAACAGGGTCGACACCGAGGGGTCGACCCCCGCTGCGATGATCTGGGCGTAGGCCAGCGCGATGTTGGTCCGCAGCTCGGCCGGGTCCTGCTCGACGGTGATCGCGTGCAGGTCGACCACCATGTAGAACGCGTCGTTGCCCTCCTGCAGCGACACCCAGTTGCGCACGGCCCCGAGGTAGTTGCCGAGCTGGAACGAGCCGGCCGTGGGCTGGATGCCGGACAGGACGCGTGGGGTGCCACTCATGCGGGTGATCATCCCACCGCGGGGTCGGCGCCTGGCGAGCCGGTTACCGCAGCGAGGCTCACCCTGATCCGCGACGCGCGCCGACCGTCGAGCTCGATGACCGTGAGCACGTGGCCGGCCACCTCGACCGACGTCCCGACCTCGGGCAGGGCACCGAGCTCGGCCACGACGAACCCCGCGACGGTCTCGTACGGGCCCTCCGGCAGCTCGAAGCCGGTCTCCTCCTCGAAGTCCTCGAGATTGAGCAGTCCGTCGACCTCGAGGTCGGCACCGGCAGGACGGTGCGCCCGCTCGGCCACGTCGTACTCGTCGCGGATGTCCCCGACGAGCTCCTCGACGAGGTCCTCGAGCGTGACGATGCCCGCGGTGCCGCCGTACTCGTCGACCACGATCGCGAGGTGCGCGCCGGCCGCGCGCATCTCGAACATGGCGGGGAGGACCGCCTTGCTGCCCGGGAGCATGAGCACCTCCCGGACGAGGCCCTCCAGGCGTACCCCCCGGTCCGCGATGTCGGGCGCGAGGATGTCGCGGATGTGCACGAAGCCGATGACGTCGTCCTGCGAGTCGCGGAACACCGGATACCTCGAGTGCGGTAGTTCGATGACGATGCGGGCGGCCTTGTAGGCGGGCAGCGTCGCGTCCAGGAACTCCACCTCGGTGCGCGGCACCATCACCTCGCGCACCTCGCGCTCGCCGGCCTCGAACACGTCGTCGATGAGCTCGCGCTCCTGGGGCGTGAGGCTCGTCTGGGTCGCGAGGATGCCGCGCAGCTCGTCGTCGCTGATCTCCCCCTTGTTGGCGTGCGGGTCGCCGCCGAGGAGCCGCACGACGCCGTTCGTCGACACCGACAGCAGCCAGATGAACGGGCGGGTGATCTTGCCCAGCACGTCGATGAGGCCGGCGGTCGCGACCGCGATCCCCTCGGCCCGCTGCAGCGCGATCCGCTTGGGAGTGAGCTCCCCCAGGACGAGGGAGATGTAGACGAGGAGCAGCGTCACGAGGATGAACGCCGTCGCGTCGGCCGCGCCCGGGGACAGGCCGGCCTGCACGAGGAGCGGCGCCACCTGCGGCGACATCTGGGAAGCCCCGAACCCGGCCGACAGGAAGGCCGCGGTGGTGACCGCCAGCTGGACCGCGGCGAGGAAGCGGTTGGGGTCGGCCACCAGGTCGGCCAGCCGCTGGCCGCGCTTGCCGCGCTCGACGACGAGGCGCTGCACCTGGCTCTCGCGCAGCGAGATGAGGGCGATCTCGGCGGCGACGAAGAACGCCGCGACGAGGGTGAACAGCAGCACCACGCCGAGATTGACCAGGAACTCGCTCACGCGGGCACCTCGAGGCGGCGGGTCATGAGCGGATCCTAGAGAACGAAGGTCGGCGGCGCCGAGGGGACGGCGCGCGCCGACCTACGTCGGAGGTGCGCTCAACCCTTGGTCGCACCCATGGTGAGGCCGCCGACGAACTGCTTCTGCAGCACGAAGAACACGATGAGCGTCGGGATGGCCGCCATCATGGCGCCGGCGGCCAGCAGGTTGAGGTCGGTGAAGTACTCGCCCTTGAGGTTGTTCAGGGCGGCCGTGATCGGACGTTTCGACCCGGTGCTCATGAGGACCAGGGCCCACAGGAAGTCGTTGTAGATCCACGTCGTCATGAGGACGCCGAGCGCTGCCAGAGACGGGCGGCAGAGCGGCAGGATGATCTTGCGGTACTGCGTCCAGACGCTCGCGCCGTCGACCAGCGCGGCCTCGGTGAGCTCGGTCGGCAGCGCCTTCATGAAGTTGCTGAGCACGAAGGTCGCGAAGCCCATCTGGAACGCGATGTGGATGGCGGCGACGCCCCAGTAGGAGTCGTACCAGACGTCCTTGGCGTTCAGCGCGTGCGGCAGCGGCAGCAGCAGGTAGATGCGGTAGAGCGGCACCAGGATGATCTGCGGCGGCAGCAGGTTGCCCGCGGTGAACACGAGCAGCAGCACCAGGTTGAAACGGAACGTGTAGCGGCTCACCGCGAACGCGATCAGCGACGCCAGGAACAGCGTGATGATCACGGCAGGGATGGTGATGATCGCCGAGTTGATGAAGAAGTGCAGGAAGTCCGACTGCTGCCAGGCCTTCGTATAGTTGTCGAAGTTGAGGTGCTTGGGCCAGCCCAGCAGCGACTCGGAGCTCTGCGTGTCCTCGTAGGGCCGCAGCGAGATGTAGAACGTCCAGACGATCGGAAGCAGCCACAGCACCGAGAGCACGGCGAGCGTCGTCTGGGCCAGGATGTGCTTCTTCTTCTTGCGCTTGCGCACAGCTGCACGCACCTCGTCGACCGCGGCGTCGTGGTGACGGGGGATCCCCACGGGCACCGCCTCGGCGCTCACGCGTTCTCCTTGCGGAAGGCGTTGATCAAGTAGTACATGATCGGTCCGATCGAGATGAGCAGCAGGATCACGGCGATCGCGGAGCCGTACCCGATGCGGCTGGCCTCTCCGACGATGTTGTCGTACACGAGCACCGACAGCAGCTCGAGCCCGTTGCGGCCGCCGTTGATGATGAACACGAGGTCGAACGCGCGCAGCGCCTCGATGATCGTGATGACCAGGACGACGACGTTGACCGGGCGCATCGCCGGGAAGATGACCTTGCGGAACGCCTGCCACTCGGAGGCGCCGTCGAGGGCCGCGGCCTCGCGGAGCGAGAGGTCGACTCCCTTCAGACCGGCCAGGTAGATCATCATGATGTAGCCGACATGCCGCCACGACGAGGCGACGAGGGCGGCCCAGATATTGAGGTTCTCGTTGCCCAGCCAGTCGATCTGGTCACCCGGCGCCGTCTTGCCCAGGACGTTGTTGATCAGTCCGAGCTCCGGGGCGTACATGAACTGCCAGATGATGCCGATGACGGCGAGTGAGAGCACGACCGGCATGAAGAACGCGGTCTGGTAGAAGAGGCTGCCGCGCAGGCCCTTGTCGAGGAGATAGGCCAGGAGCATGCCGACGGGGGTCGCGATCAGGAGCAGCACGATCAGCCAGAGCACGTTGTTGCGGACGGCCGACCAGAACGCGGGGTAGATCGTGAAGATCTGCTGGTAGTTGCGAAGACCGACGAACCTGATCCTGCTGAGCCCGCCGATGCCGTTCCACGACGTGAACGACAGGATGATCGACAGGATCGCGGGCAGCCACACCAGGGCGATGACGATGAACGTCGGCACGCCGATGAGGAACCCGAGCACGACCTTGTCGGTGCGCGTGAAGACCGACCGGCGGCGGCGGCGACCCGTGGGGGCCGTCGCCGCCGCCGTCGCGGCAGTCGAAGTTGCCATGTCCTGAGAGTCGCAGATCAGCTCGTGAAGATGGCTTGTTTCTGCTGTTCCACGCTGTCCAGGATCGAGTTGATGTCCGCCGGCTTGGCGATGAACTTCTGGATCGACGGGATCATGACCGTCGAGGCGAAGTCCGGACGGGTGTCGCGGTCGAGGAACTGCGTGATGTGCTTCGCCTGGCCGACGAGCTCCGCGGCCTTCTTCTGCAAGGCGTTGTACTTGCTGGTGTCGGTGCCGTTGTTGGTGCCGACGTTGTTCGGGTCGGAGGCGAGGTAGATGTTCTGCGCCTCCGGGCCGGCGAGGTACGTGAGCAGCGCCTTGCCGCCCTCCACGTTCTCGGTCGACTTCGAGAGCATGAAGCCGTCGATCGGTGCCTCGACCGTGTCCACGCCGTACGTCGCCTCGACCTGCGGGAACGGGAAGAAGTCGAGGTCGTCGCGGTCCGGGCCCTCGGGGAACTGCTGGCCCACGAACATGCCGAGCAGGTACATGCCGGCCTTCTTGTTGAGCAGCGCGCCGGCGGCGTCCTGCCACGTGCGGCCGAGCGAGCCATCCTGGTGCAGCGGCAGCAGGTCGGCCCAGTTCGCGAAGACGGCCTTGACCTTGGGGTCGGTCCAGGACTCCTTGCCCGCCATGAGCGAGACGTGGAAGTCGTAGCCGTTGGTGCGCACGTTGAGGTAGTCGAACGTGCCCATCGCGGGCCAGCCGTCCTTGTCCGCGAACGCGATCGGGATGAGGCCCTTCTTCTGCATCACGGCAGCGGCGGACTTCAGCTCGTCGATGGTGGTGATCTTCGCGGGGTCGAGGCCGAGCTCCTTGAAGACGCTCTTCCGGTAGAAGAGGGCCCAGGGGTAGTAGTAGAACGGCACGAAGTACTGCTTGCTGTCGTTGCCGGTCGACGCGCCCTTGAAGGAGTCGTTGTACTGGCTGCCGATCTTCGTCCACACGTCGCTGATGTCGGTGGACAGGCCCTGGTCGGCGAAGAACCGCATGCGGTAGCCGGAGAACCAGGTGAA
>JADGOZ010000155.1 GCA_017882705.1 Candidatus Nanopelagicales bacterium
AGGTCGGTCGTGACCATCAGGCGGGGACCTCCACGAGGCTCTCGATCATCGAGGTGACCTGGGCGTCGGTGTAGCCGAGCAGGTCGATGGCGTTCTCCGGGCACATCGGCACGCAGCCGCCGCACCCCTTGCAGCCGGTGGGGCTGATCACTGCGAAATGGCGGTCACCTTCCTCGGCCATCGAGATCGCGTCGTACGGGCAGGCGGTGAGGCAGTCGCCGCAGGCCGTACACGCGTCCGGCTCCACGATCGCGACCAGCGGGTCGAGCTCCGTGTAGCCCTTCATGAGGACCGCCGCGCTCTGCGTCACGGCGGCGAGGCCGGAGGCGACGCTCTCGCCGGACGTCTTCGGGCCCTGGCAGGCGCCCGCGATCAGCACGCCGTCCACGACCGTCTCCACGGGCCGGAGCTTGGGGTGGATCTCGTTGAAGAAGCCGTCGCGGCCGGCCGGCAGCTTCAGCACGCCGACCAGCTCCGCGTTCTCGCGCGGCACCATCGCCGTCACGAGGACCACGAGGTCGACGGGGATGGCGAGCAGGGACCGCTCGGTGAGCAGGTCGGTGACCGTCACCGTGAGCCGGCCGTCCGGCCGCGCCTCGACCGCCGGCGGCGCGTCGTTGTCGAACTTGAGGAAGACCGATCCGGCCTTCCGCGCGTCCGTGTACAGGGGCTCGAACTTGCCGTAGGTCCGCATGTCGCGGTAGAGGTGGTACTGCCGGATGGCCGGATCGAGCCCCGATACCCGGACGGCAGCCTGGACCGTCGCCGCGCAGCAGTAGCGCGAGCAGGACTCGTTCGCGCAGCCGCCGGTCCCCCGGCTGCCGACGCAGTACACGTACGCCACGCTGCGGACCGGGCGGCCGTTCCAGGTGAGCGGGCCGGTCGTGCGATCAACGAGCGCCTTGAAGTCCGGCAGGGTGACGACGCCGTCGATGCCATAGCCGAACTCGCCGGCCTCGGGCGCATAGGCGTCGAACCCGGTTGCCACCACGATCGACCCGACGGCGACCTCGATCGCGGCCGAGCCCGGATCCCCGACACGGACGCTCATCCGGTAGTTGCCGAAGCTGCCGGCCTTGCCGACGACCTCGGCACCCGTGAGGACGGTGATCGACGGGCGGCGCCTGACCGCCGCGACCAGGCCGTCGATCAGGTCAGTGCCCACCCGGTCGTGCGGGAACATCGGCCCGAAGCGGCGCACCCAGCCCCCCAGCTGGAGCTCGCGCTCCACGAGCGTGACGCGCAGCCCGATGTCCGCGAGGCCGATCGCCGTGCGCAGGCCGGTGATGCCGCCGCCGATCACGAGGGTGTGGGGCAGCGTCTCCACCACGAGCGGCACGAGGGGCGTGGTGAGGCGGGTCCGGGAGATGCCGGCCCGGACCAGTGCCGTGGCCTTGTCGGTCGCGCCCTGCGCGTCGTCCGTATGGACCCACGAGCACTGCTCCCGGATGTTGACCTGCGTGTACTCGTACGGGTTGAGGCCCGCGCGGGCGGCCACGCCGCGGAACGTGTACGTGTGGAGCTTGGGCGAGCACGAGGCGACCACCAGGCCGTCCAGCTGCTGTGCCTGGATGTCCGCGACCATGTCCTGCTGGGTGGCGTCGGAGCAGGCGAACATCGCCGTCCTCGAGACCACGACGTCACCAGCGTCGCGGATGTCCTCGACGACCTTGTCCACGTCGACGTAGTCGGAGATGTTGCCGCCACAGTGGCACACGTAGACGCCGATCCGACGCGGGGTGGGCTCGGGGGCCGGCACGATCGGCTCGGTCACGCCGTCACCGTCACCTTCGATGTGTCGGCCTTCGCGCGCTCGAGATGGGCCGCCACCTGGGCGACGGCCGCTCCCGCGTGCAGGATCGAGTCCGCGATGTCCTTGGCGCCCGAGGCGGCACCCGCGACGAAGACGCCGGGCAGGCTCGTCGCGCCCGGGCTGACGTCCTCCTCCGGTTCGCCGACGTAGCCCCACTCGTCGACGCCCAGCTCGCCGACCTCGAACAGCTGCTCGGCATCGTGGTTGGGCTGCACGCCGACCGCCAGCACGACCAGGTCGTACTCGGCCTCCACGACGCGCCCGCCGTTCTCGATGTCCTCGTAGGTGAGGACGAGGTCCCCGGCCTCCGTCTCGCGGATGGCGGCGACGCGACCCTTGACGTAGTTCGCGCCCATCGACCTCGCCTGCTCGTAGAACTCGTCGTAGCGCTTGCCGGGGGCGCGGATGTCCATGTAGTGGACCGTCACGTCGGCAAGGGGCAGGGCGCCCATCAGGAGCTGGTTCTGCTTGATCGAGTACATGCAGCAGAAGCGCGAGCAGAGCGGGTTGCCCACCTGCTCGTCGCGCGAGCCCGTGCACAGGACGTAGGCGATGCGCTCCGGGACCTTGCCGTCGCCCGGGCGCAGGATCGTGTTGAACGGCCGCGTCGGGGCGAGCAGCCGGTCCATCTGCATCCCGGTGATCACGTTCCGGAACCGCCCGAAGCCGTACTCGGGCTTGAGGTCGGCCGGGAAGAGCTTGAAGCCGGTCGACACGACGACGGCGCCGACCTCGGCCTCGAAGGTCTCGTCGCGTGCGTGGAGATCGATGCACCCGTCGACGGGGCACGCCGCGACGCACTCGTTGCACTCCGAGCAGATCGCGCAGTCGAGGCACCGGCCGGCGGCGGCGCGGGCCTCGGCCTCGGTGAGCGGGGCCTCCACCTCGCTGAAGCCGGTCGGCGCGGCGACGAGCGCCGAGCCGTCGGGGGTGGCGGCGCGCAGCGCGTAGGCCTTCTGGCGTGCCAGGACCTGCCCCGCGTCGACGACCGGCAGGCGGTCGTCGAAGCCGTCGAGGGTGCCGCCGGTCAGCCAGCGGTGGATCATGTGCGCGGCCCGGCGACCCTCGCCGACGGCGCGGGTGATGTCGGTGGGGCCGTGGACCGCGTCGCCGGCCGCGAACACGAACGCCAGCGCGGTCTGGCGGGTGACGGCGTCCGCGACGAGGCGCCCGCCGGCGTCGGTCGCAAGCTGGGTGCCGAACGCGCTCGTGTCCGGGCGCATGCCGATCGCGGCGACGACGACGTCGCAGGGGATGACGTGCTCGCTGCCCGCGATCGGCTCGGGCCGGCGTCGCCCGGACGCGTCGGGCTCGCCGAGGCGCATCCGCGTGCAGCGCAGGCCGTTGACGGCACCCTGCGGGTCACCTGTCACCTCGACCGGGGCGACCTGGAGCGCGAAGGCGACGCCTTCCTTCTCGGCGTCCCCGGCCTCCACGTGATGGGCGGGCATCTCGTCGCGGCCGCGGCGGTAGGCCACGGTCACCGACGCGACGCCGAGGCGGCGGGCGGTCCGCGCGGCGTCCATCGCCACGTTTCCGCCGCCGACCACCACGACCCGCTTGCCCAGGAGCTCCGGGGCATCGCCGAGCTTGACCCGGCGCAGGAAGTCGGTGCCGCCGAGGACGCCGAGGCGGTCCTCGCCCGGGACGCCCAGGGCGAGCGACCGGTGCGTGCCCGTCGCGACGAGCACCGCGTCGAACCCCTGCTCCTTCAGCGCCGGCAGGTCGCGCACGGTGACGCCCGTCCGGATCTCGACGCCGAGGTCGCGCACGTTGGCGATGTCGCGCTCGACGACCGCCTCCGGCAGGCGGTACGACGGGATCCCGAGCCGGAGGAAGCCGCCGGCCACGGGAGCCGCCTCGAGGATCGTCACGCCGTACCCGAGCCGGGCAAGCTGCCACCCGGCGGTGAGCCCGGTGGGGCCGGAGCCGACGATCGCGACGCGGTGGCCGTTGGCGGCCGCTGGCTCCACGCCATTCCCCGCACCACTCGCGTCGTGGGCGTCGGAGGCGAACCGCTTCAGGCGGCGGATCGGGAGCGTGCCCTCGAGGGAACCGCGGGTGCACTCGCCCTCGCATGGGGCGTAGCACGCGCGCCCGAGCGTGCCCACGAGGGGCGTCGCCTCGAGCACGAGGCGGTAGGCCTGCTCGTCCAGGCCGCTGCGGATGAGCGAGACGTAGCCGTGAGCCTGGATACCGGCGGGACAGGCGTACGAGCAGGGCGAGCTGCCGGCTCGGTCGATGACCGCCTTCTTGGGCACCGCCTGGGGGAACGTGATGTGCGCCGCGCGCCGGGCGACGAGGTCGGCGTTGAACTGGTCGGGCACCGCGACCGTGCACGCCGTCTCGCACTTCTGGCAGCCGGTGCACGCGTCGATGTCGACGAACCGGGCCTTCTTCGTGACCGTCGCGTGGAACCTGCCGTCCG
>JADGOZ010000021.1 GCA_017882705.1 Candidatus Nanopelagicales bacterium
GATCAGCCCGAACTGGTAGCCGTCGCTGTAGTTCGTGTTGCCGAACGTCGCGAAGTACAGCATGCCGGCCGCGCCGGCCAGTGCGCCGCCGAGCGCGAACGTGAACGAGATCGTGCGGTCGACGTCGACCCCCATGAGTCGCGCCGCGTCGCGGTCCTGCGACGTCGCACGCATCGCGCGCCCCTGGCGCGTGCGCTGCACCACCCAGGTGAGGAGCAGGAGCAGAGGGATCGTCACTCCGGTGACGACGATCGTGGACCAGTCGATGGTGACCGGACCCACCGCGAGACCGCCGTTCGGGACGACGGTGGGCCAGATCCGCTGCCCGGAGCCGTTGAGCTGGAGCCCGACCCACTGCAGCACGAAGCTGAGACCGACGGCCGCGATGAGCGAGGTCAGACGCGGGGCGTCGCGCAGCCGACGGAACACGACGCGCTCCGCCGACGCGTTGATCCCGGCGCCGGCGGCCATCACCACGACGAGGACGACCACCGTGAGACCCCAGCCGCGCAGGCCGGGCTCGGTGACGCCGAGCCGCTCCTCGAGCAGGATCGACGCGAACACCGACGCGAGCATGAACAGGTCGCCGTGGGCGAAGTTGATGAGCCCGACGATCCCGTAGACCAGCGTGTAGCCGAGCGCGATGAGGGCGTAGAGGGCGCCCGAGCGCAGGCCCGCGACGGCGACGTCCGCGAACTGCTGCGGGCCGGCGACGAAGTTCCACACCAGCCACGCGACGAGCCCCGCCACGAGGAGTACGCCGACTGCTCGGCCGACCCGCTCGCGCAGGAGCAGGACGGGTCGGGAGTCGGCCGCCTCCACGACGGTCACGGTCACGCGCGCAGCCTGTCAGGTCGCCGTCGGAGATGCGCACGCATGCCGTGGGCCTTCGGCTACCGTCGCCGCATGGCGGAGAAGGTCACGGGTCCGGCGTCGTACTTCCCATCGATCGAGAAGAAGTACGGCCAGCCGGCCGACCACTGGATGACGGAGCTCGAGAAGGTCGCCGACCGTACTCACATGCAGCAGGTCGAGTGGCTCAAGACCGAGCACGGGATCGGCCACGGCCACGCGAACGCCCTCGTGGCGGTGTTCCGCTCGACGCAGCGCTGACGAGCAGGCACCACGGCGTCGCGCGCGCAGGCGGCTACCGGTCGAGGGTGGCGACGACGGTCGTGTGGGTCTCGTCGGCATCGATCACGAGCGCGGTGCACAGCGCCTGCACGATGGCGAGACCGCGGCCGCTCCCCGGGCTGGGGTCCGAGCCGTCCCAGGGCCCGCCGTCGTGGCAGGTGAGGACCACGCGGTGCCGCCCGCCGTCGTCATCGAGCAGGACCTCGAGGGTCACCGGGGGCTCACCGTGGCGGACGGCGTTGCCCACGAGCTCGCTGGTCACGAGGCGCACGTCGTCGACGAGGTCCTCCAGCCCGACCAGCGCCGGCCAGGCGGCCCGGACGGCCTCTCCGACGTCGCGCCGGGCCGATCCCACGACCTGCGGGGCGTGCTCGAGGGCGAGACGGAGCCGGGTCACCATGCTCGTCTACCCGGGCGTGCGGGTGGCGAAACCCCGGAGCACCGAGTCGAGGACCTGGGCGGTGAGCTCGGGGAGCTCCGCCGCGGGCGAGTGGCCGGCGCCGGGCACGACCGCCGCGGCCGTCCCGACCGCCGCGGCGACGGCGTCCTGCTCCTCGACGGTCCAGGCGTCGTCGGCCGGCCCGTAGACGACGGCGACGGGGAAGCCGCCGAGCGCGAGGGCGGCGAGCTCGGCGGTGCGGTCCGGGGTGTCGAGCAGGATCCCGGTCTTCGCCCGCAGCCCATAGGGGCTGTTCGACGTGAACCGTCGGCGCATGAAGGCGGCGACGGCGTCCGAGGGCGGAACCCAGCCACCCTCGCGGTCGGCCGCCTCCTTGACGTCGTAGACGACCTCGAGCGGCACGTGGGGCAGAGCGCTGTGGAGAGCCCCCATGCCGTCGTGATGGCGCTGCGGGAGGGTGCCGGGGCCGGAGCAGAGCAGCGTGAGCGAGGCGAGGCCCTCGCCGCCGCTCGCGAGCACCGCCTCACGTGCCACCAGGCCGCCGAACGAGTGCCCGACCACGTGGACCGGACCCGGTCCCAGGTCGCGGGCCACCTCGAGGAGGTCGTCGGCGAGCCGGGGCAGGGTGTAGGCCGACTCGTCCTCCGGGCCGACGGACTCGTGCTGGCCCCGCTGGTCGTAGGCCACGGTGGTCCAGCCCAGGGCCGCCAGCGGCTCGAGGATCGCGATGAAGTCCTCCTTGGAGCCGGTCCAGCCCGGGACGAGCAGGACCGTGCCGGCGCGCTCGCCGACGCCCTCGACCCGAAGGCCGACCAGGGGCCCCCGCGACGTCGGGAGGGTGACGCGACGCGCGGACGGAGGGAGGTCGACGTAGGGCGGGGTGCTCACGGACGGCAGACTACGGACCAGGGCCCGGGGCACCGGCCCCGGGATCCGAGGAGGCGAGCGCGGATGGCACGGACGATCGCGGTCGCGAGCCAGAAGGGCGGCGTCGGCAAGACGACGACCGTCGCCTCGCTCGGCGTCGCGCTGGCCGAGCTCGGCCAGCGCGTCCTGCTCGTCGACCTCGACCCGCAGGCCTGCCTGACGTTCTCGTTGGGCATCGACCCGGAGGACCTGGAGCGCTCGGTCCACGAGGTCCTCACCGGCGAGGCGCGCATCCGTGACGTCGTCGTCAGCACCGAGGACGGCGTCGACCTGGTGCCGGCGACCATCGAGCTCGCGCGCGTCGAGGCGGCGCTCCTGACCCGTGGCGCGCGCGAGCACACGCTCGACGACGCGCTCGGCGACCTGCGGTCGCAGTACGACTGGGTGATCCTCGACTGCCCGCCCACGCTGGGCATCCTCACGATCAACGCCCTCACCGCCGCCGACGAGGTGATCGTGCCGCTGCAGTGCGAGACCCTCGCGCACCGCGGGGTCGGTCAGCTCATCGAGACCGTGCGTGACGTGGCCCGGGTGACGAACCCGCGACTGACGATCAGCGGGATCCTGCCGACGATGTACGACGGTCGCACGTCGCACGCCCGCGCGGTGCTCGCGGACATCTACGAGCGCTACGACATCCCGGTGCTCGACCCGCCGATCGCCCGCTCGGTGCGCTTCGCCGAGGCTCCCGCGCTCGGCCGCTCCGCGCTCGCGACCTCGAGCCACCTGCGCGGTGTCGAGGCCTACCGCGTCCACGCGACGCGCATGGTCGACGAACGGAAGGGCCACCGGGCATGAGTCGGACCACCGCACGGCGTACGACGTCCGTCCTCGCCGCGGTCGTGGCGCTGGTCGCGATGCTCAGCGGGACCAGCGCCGTCGCGATCGCCCCGACCGCACCGGTCGGCACCGCGTCGTCGCACGCCGCGACCCCACGACCGGCACCGCCGAAGCCCCCCGCGGTCGTCGTGCCGAAGAACGCCGGCCATCTCCCGCTGCCCGCGCGTTCCGGGAGCGGGCGCCGGATCGTCTACAGCGAGAAGACCCCGCAGCACGTGTGGCTCGTCGAGGCCGACGGCACGATCGTCGCCGACTACGCGGCCAGCGGTCGCGCCGACTGGCCCATGCCGGGGACCTATCACGTCTTCAGCCAGTCGCGGTACAGCTCGGCGACCGGGCTGACGTTCGCGTACATGACCCGCTTCGCCCACGGCCGGCACGCCAACATCGGGTTCCACACCATCCCGCGCTACAACGGCAGCCACCAGCTCACCCACCCGGTCTCGGCGCTCGGCCTGCCGGTCGGCCATGGCGGCTGCGTGCACCTCACCGACGCCGGTGCGGCCTTCCTCTATCGCTGGGCGCGGATCGGAACGACCGTCGTCGTCCTGCGCTAGTCGAACGACGAAGGCAACCGCTCGCGAGAACGGGGGCCTTCGTCGTACGGCGGATCAGTCGTCGGTGCCCGACTCGGGCGCGGACTCGGTGCCGCCGCCCTCGCCCCCGCGACCGCGGCCGCCGCGACGGCGACGGCGACGCGGTGCGCCGCCCTCGGTCTCGGCGGCGGTGTCCGGGCCGGCGGCGGGCGCCCCGGTGCTGGCGGCGACGGCCACGGGAGCGGTCGTGTCCGCGGCCACGGCGCCGTCCGGTGTCGAGCCGGAACGGGTGCGCTTGCGCGGCTGACGCGGCTGACGCGGCTCGCGCGGGGCGCGCTCCTCGTCCTTGGCGGCGTGGTCCTTGTGACCCTTGCCGTCCTTGTGGTCGTGCTTGTCCTTGTGGTGCTTGTCGCGGTCGCCGTGCGGCTTGTCGCCGTGCGACTTGTTGCGCTTGCCTGCGGCGGCACCGGTCTCGCCGAGGTCCTCGATCACCTCGGCGTCGAGGCCGGCGCGCTGCTGCTTGGCCTTCGGCAGGCGCCCCTTGGTGCCCTCGGGGATGTTCAGGCCGGTGTAGATGTGCGGGCTCGAGGAGTAGGTCTCGATCGGCTCCTCGAAGGGGAGCCCGAGGGTCTGCGCGATCATCTTCCAGCGGTGCAGGTCGTCCCAGTCGACGAGCGTGAGCGCGACGCCGGAGTTGCCGGCGCGGCCGGTGCGGCCGATGCGGTGCAGGTAGGTCTTGTCGTCCTCCGGGCACTCCCAGTTGATGACGTGCGTGACGTCCGCGACGTCGATGCCGCGGGCCGCGACGTCGGTGGCGACGAGGACGTCGACCTTGCCGTTGCGGAAGGCGCGCAGCGCCTGCTCGCGGGCGCCCTGACCGAGGTCGCCGTGCACGGCCGCGGCCGCGAAGCCGCGGTCGACGAGGTCGTCGGACACCCGCTGCGCGTTGCGCTTGGTGCGGCAGAAGAGGATGGTCAACCCTCGGCCGTCGGCCTGCAGGACGCGGGCGATGATCTCCTGCTTGTCCATGCTGTGCGCGCGCCACACGTGCTGCTCCGTCGCGGCGACCAGGGTGCTGTCGTCGTTGGGGTTGATCGCGCGGATGTGGGTCGGCTGCGTCATGTAGCGACGCGCCAGCGCGACGATCTGGCCCGGCATGGTCGCTGAGAACAGCATCGTCTGGCGGACCGGCGGCACGAGCGCCACGATGCGCTCGACGTCGGGCAGGAAACCCATGTCGAGCATCTCGTCGGCCTCGTCGAGGACGAGCGTCTTGACGTTCTTGAGGTTGACGAGGCCCTGGCGCGCCAGGTCGATGAGACGACCCGGGGTGCCGACGACGACCTCGATGCCCTTCTGCAGCGCCTCGACCTGGGGCTCGTAGGCGCGCCCGCCGTAGACGCACAGCACGCGGACGCCGCGCTTGCGGCCGGCCTTCTGCAGGTCGCTGGCGACCTGGATGCCGAGCTCGCGGGTCGGGACGATGATCAGGGCCTGCGGCTTGCCCTTGACCGCGTCGGGCTGGTCGTCGAAGCCCTCGTCGTCCGGGGCGATGAGGCGCTGGAGCGCCGGGATGCCGAAGCCGAGGGTCTTGCCGGTGCCGGTCTTGGCCTGACCGATGAGGTCGTTGCCCGCGAGGGCGAGGGGGAGGGTGAGCTCCTGGATGGGGAAGGCGGTGACGATGCCGTCCTCGGCGAGCGCCTCGACGGTCTTGGGGTGGACCCCCAGCTCGGCGAAGGTCTTGGGCTCGACGATCGGGGCGCTCATCATGTCGACGTCGGGGGTCGCGTCGGCGTGCAGGTCGGTCTCGGTGCTCAGGGCGTGCTCCGTGGGTAGGCCGAGGCGCAGAGTCGTGACGCTGCGCAGGCGTGTTCCGGGGTCAGCGGAGGGGTCTGCGACTCCCAGGACTCGCCGTGCTCCCGTGAGGGCGCCGCCGGCGGGCTGGTCACGGAGGTGGATGATGCGTCGGCCGTGACCGGTGATGACCGGTCCAGTCTACCGGTGAACCGGCCCTCGTCCCCCCGCACGAGCGCGCGGCGGGGTCCCGGCTCGCCTACGGCGCCGTGCGGCGGCGTCCGGGCCTGGGACGACGTACGCTCCGGACCCGTGAGCGACTCTCGGCACGGACACGGCCACCCGGACGCCCCGACACCCTCCGACCTGGTCGAGGACGAGGACTACCGCCTCGCCGTGGTCGACCTGCTGGGCGTGCTCGCCTACACCGAGCTCGTCGCGTTCGAGCGCCTCGCCGCCGACGCCTCGCTCGCCCCGACGATCTCCGACGAGGCTGCGCTGGCGCTCATGGCGACCGCCGAGATCCGGCACTTCACCCGCCTGGCCGAGCGGCTCGCCGAGCTCGGGGCCGACCCGTCGGCGGCCATGGAGCCGTTCGTCGGCCCGATCGGGGAGTTCCACGCCAAGACCGCGCCCGGCGACTGGCTGGAGAGCCTGGTCAAGGCCTACGTCGGCGACGGCATCGCCACGGACTTCTACCGCGAGATCGCCGGGCAGGTGGATCCCGAGACCCGCGCGCTGGTGCTCGAGGTGTGCAGCGACACCGGCCACGCGAACTTCGCCGTGGCCACCGTGCGCGCTGCGATCGATGCCGACCCGCGCATCGGCGGACGCCTGGCGTTGTGGGGTCGGCGTCTCGTCGGCGAGGCGATGTCGCAGGCCCAGCACGTCGCCGGCGAGCGCGACGGCCTCGCGTCCCTGGTCGTCGGCGGCGTCGACCGCCCCGGCATGGGCCTCGCCGAGCTCGGCGCGATGTTCCACCGCCTCACCGAGGCCCACACCAGACGCATGCAGACACTCGGGTTGCAGGCCTAGACAGCGACTCTCGGCTGGGCCCCCGCTGAGCCGCAGGCTCAGTAGGGGAGCAGACACTCGGCCTTCAGGCCTCAGCGTCAGGCCTGCACGCTGATCGTCGTCCCGGTCACGGTCACCGGGATCGAGGCGAGGGGGGCGGGTGCAGGGCCGCTCTGCACGGATCCGTCGGTGGCGGAGAACTGGCTGTTGTGGCAGGGGCAGGTGATCGTGCCGCTCGCCACCGAGGCGACCGTGCAGCCCTGGTGGGTGCAGACGGCGGTGAACGCCTTGTAGGTACCCGCGACGGGCTGGGTGACCACGACCCTCTGGTCGGCGAGGATCGTGCCGCCGCCCACGGGCACGTCGGACGTCGAGACCTGGATGCCGCTCGCGGCCGACGTCGACGCGGCGGGGCTGGACACGGCGGGGGCGCCGGCAGCGGGGGTGCTCGCGGCCGGAGCCGTGGCGGCGGACGAGGCGGAGCCGCTGGACGCGCCGCAGGCGGCGGTGACTGCCGCGGCCACGGCCGCCACTCCGCCGGTCACCAGGACCTGACGGCGGCTCAGCCCTCGTACCTCGTCCGTCGGTGCGGCCGTGCGGTCGTCGAGCTGCGTCATGCTGCCTCCAGGTGGAGTGGGGCCGGGCGGAGGAGGGGTCTCGTCTCATGAGTCTCTACGGATGCGGGGCCTCCGGAGTTCAGGGCGATCGACCGCACACGGGATTCACACCCGATGCTCAGCGTGACGAGCTGCGGTCCGAGCCGCTGGTGCCACCCCCGCGCCGGGGCAGTCCTCCGATCCAGGGGTGTTCTCGTGAACGATCGGCCGATGCGGTACGTCTTGTGGTCATGGGAGCGCCCGAACGCCCGGAGGACCGCCTCCGCCGCATCTACGCGGAACACGGCGCTGCGCTCCTGGCGTTCGCCACGCGCGTGTGCGGGGGCGACCGGCAACGGGCGGAGGACGTCGTGCAAGAGGTGCTCGTGCGGGCCTGGCGGCACCCGGAGGTGTCGGAGAGCGGGCCGGGCGGCGAGCGGGCCTGGTTGCTCACCGTGACGCGGAACGCGGCCATCGACGTGTTCCGGGCGCAGCGCTCGCGACCGCAGGAGGTCGGTGGCGCTGCGCTCGAGGCGGTGGTCGCCATTCCCGGCGACGACGAGCTCGACCGAGCCGTCGAGGCCTGGACGATCGCCGCCGCGCTCGAGGCGCTGCCTCCGCACCATCGCGACGTGCTGGTGGAGACGTTCTTCAAGGGCCGGTCGGTCGCCGAGGCGGCGGTCGTGCTCGGGATCCCCGCCGGCACCGTCAAGTCCCGTGCGTTCCACGCGCTCCGGTCGCTGCGCAAGATCCTGGTGGAGGGAGGTGTCCACTCATGACGACGGTGTCGAGGCAGTGGCAGTGCCCGCTGGCCGAGGAGTCCTTGGGCGCGCTGGTGCTCGGCGCCCTCGACCCGGCCGAGCGCGACCAGGTGGAGGAGCACGTCCGGGGCTGCACGTCGTGCTCCGCGATCCTCGGCGAGCTCGCACCGCTGCCCGGGCTGCTGCACCGGATCGACCTGCCGACCGCGGAGGGCCCGCCGCCGCAGGACCTGCTGGAGCGTGCGATCGCCCAGGCCCGGGCGCAGCAGCCGGTGGACCTTCCCCGTCGCCGGTGGAAGGCGGTGCTGGCCGTGGGCGCCGCGGCGGTCGCCGCCGGGGTCCTCGTGGTGGGGATCCTGGTATCGGCGCACCCGCAGTCGGTCACGGTGTCGGCGACCTCGCCGACGAGCGACGTGTCGGCCACGGTAGTGGTGACGCCCACGGACTCCGGCACCGAGCTCGCCCTGACGCTGGAGGGGGTGCCCGCCGGAGAGCACTGCCAGCTCGTCGCGGTGGGCCGCGACGGCAGCCGTGAGGTCGCCTCGACCTGGATCGCCAACTACGAGGGCGAGGCCGTCGTCACCGGCAACACCTCAGTGACGAGAGCAGACCTACGACGACTCGACATCACCACGACGGACGGTCAGACCCTCGTGACCATCGACGTCCCCGCCTGAGCCGCTGGAGGCGGCTCAGTGGAGGGAAGGGAAGGAAACGGGAGGGCTAGGAGGACGGCTGGCTGAAGCCCAGACGGCCGCGCTCGCCGGCGCCGACCTCGACGTAGGCGATCTTGTCGCCCGGGACGACGACCGTGCGGCCCTTGTCGTCACCGAGGGTCAGCGGGGTGCCGTCCTTGATGGCGGCGGACACGAGGGCCACGACCTCGTCGGGGGTCTGTGCGCTCTCGAGCACGACCTCGCGGGCCGCCTGCTGCACACCGATCTTGACCTCCACGCCGATCCTTCCCTGACGCACGCGTGCGTCGTCGCTCTCGTTGCGGTGCCGACCTTGCGTGCCCAACCTAACCGGCGGCGGCCGACAGCGCGTCGCCGGGACGTCGCGCCTCGCGCACGGCGTAGCCCTCAGGCAGGCGGGTGGCTGAGCGGGATGCGCGAGATCCCGCGCCAGCTCAACGTGCTGACGAGGCGTGCGGCGTCGTCCTTGGGGATCGTGCTCCCCTCGCGCAGCCAGTGGCGCGCGGCGGTCTGGGCCTGTCCGGTGAGGCCGGCCGCGAGCAGCATGGCCTCGGCTTCGGTCAGCCCGGTGTCCTCGGCGATCACCTTGCTCACGAGGAGGGCACAGGCGTCGTTGGTGCGGTCGACGCGGTTGCGCACGGCGGCCTCGTTGGTGAGGTCGGACTCGAAGATGAGGCGGAAGGCCCCGCCCGGGTCGTCGACGAAGTCGAAGTAGGCCTGCACGGTGGCCTGGACACGCAGCTTGTTGTCGGCCGTGGACGCGAGCGCGGCCTCGACCGCGGCGACGAGAGCGTCGGAGGAGGAGTCGAGCAGCGCGAGGTAGAGCTCGAGCTTGCCGGGGAAGTGCTGGTAGAGAACCGGCTTGCTGACGCCGGCGGCCTCGGCGATGTCGTCCATCGCGGCGGCGTGGTAGCCGGACGCGACGAACACCTCGCGGGCTGCGTCGAGGAGCTGCGCGCGGCGCTCGCGCCGGGGCAGGCGCTGACCGCGCGCGGCGGACCGACCGGCGTCGGACACGACTGACATGGGCGGCACCCTACCGGGCGGTACGCCGGAGACGATGGCGCTACGCCGGTCGGTCGCGCTCCTCGTCGAACCCCACCTCACGGATCTGGTCGACCGCGTCGGCGGGGTCGCTCTCGAACGCGAGCTCGACGGGACCGTCGAGCTCGACGAGCGGCTCGTCCGGTGCGACGGGGTCGTCCACGAGGTCGGGGGAGTCGGCGGGGCCCAGCTCCACCGGGGAGGGCAGGTCGACGGGCGTCGTCACGTCGTGGGTCCTGGTCATGAGCACCCCTCGTATCGTCGCCAACGGGACACCTCCACGCTACGCCGCCCCGATGTGCGGACACATCCTCAGGCGGCCTTCCCTGGTGGGCATGGAACGGCAGTTCCTCGTACCGTGGTCGTGTGGACGTCGAGCGCAACCCCGTCGCGACGCCACCGGACGCGAAGCAGATCGAGGCCGCGCTCGGTGTCGTACCGGGCGTCGCGCGTGCTGTCGTCATCCCGGACGAGACCGGCGGTCCGGGCACGCTGCGGCTCTCGCTGACACCCGACGGCGACGAGGTGGTCGTGGCCCGGGCCGTGCATCGCATCCTCCGGCTGCAGTTCGGCGTAGGGCTCGAACCCGGTCGCATCGAGGTCGTCGAGGAGTCGCTGCCCGAGCCGCCGGAGGTTCCGTCGCCCCGGCTGCGGGTCGTGGACGTGAGCACCGACGGATCGGCCGAGCTCGGCATGGAGATGGACGCCCTGCTCGCGAGCCTCGACGCGGACCGCGGTCCCGGTCCGCGGTTCCGTACCGACGTCCTCGCCTCTGCGGCGCGTCACCCGGCCGGTGCCGCGGCCCCGTCTCCCACGCCCGCGGGCGACGAGAACGAGCTGCCGGTCGACGACGAGGACGGCGCACCACGCCTGGCCATCGCCCGGCTGACGGTGACGGCCGACGGGCTCGGTCTCGAGGCGAGCGTCACCTTGACCCGAGGAGACGTCGAGTTCTCGGGCACGGCCGACGGGCCGTCCACCCACGCAGCGGTCCACCGCATCGTCGCCGCGGCCACGATCGCGGCGCTCGCCGACGTGCTCGGCTCCGACCACCGTGTCGACGTGGAGGCCGTGTCCGTGACGCCGATGAGCGAGGGCACCACGGTCGCCGTCGTCCAGGTCGTGTGGGCGACGGTCGAGGGCAGCGAGCGGCTCACCGGGTCGTCCGAGGTCCGGGACGACCCGCGTCAGGCCGTGATCCGTGCGACCCTCGATGCTGTGAACCGTCGTCTCGTCCCGCACCTCGACCTCTGATGGCCGAAGAACCGGTCCCGCGCACGACCGACGAGCTTCTCTCGCCATTGCCGTCGCCGTGGCCGCGCGAGGACGTCCTGGTCCCCAACGGCACGCTGTCGGTCCGGCAGGCTCCCGCGCTCGAACCCGCCTCCGCCGAGCCTGCCCTGTTCGTCCACGGCCTGGGCGGCAACGCGACGAACTGGACCGACCTCATGGCCCTCCTGCGCGACCGGGTCGACGGCGTGGCGGTCGACCTGCCCGGCTTCGGCTGGTCGCCGCCGCCGCGCGACGGGGACTTCTCGCTGCGCCGCTCGGCCGCGTCGCTCGCCGACCTGGTCGAGCAGCGGTTCGACGGCCGGCCGGTGCACCTGTTCGGCAACTCCATGGGCGGGGCCATCTCCGTCCAGCTCGCCGCGCGGCACCCGCACCTGGTGCGCACGCTGACGCTGGTGAGCCCCGCCCTGCCGAAGGTGGGGCTGCGTCGGACGAACGTGCACCTGCCGGTCATCGCGGCTCCGGGCCTCGGGACGACGCTCATGAAGCGCTACCTCACGCTCGAGGCCGACACGAGGGCGAAGGCCACGATCGACATCTGCTTCGCCGACCCGTCGTCGGTGCCGACGGAGCGGATGAACGAGGCCGTCCAGGAGGTCCGGCGCCGCGACGCGCTGCCCTACACCGGCGACGTGTTCGTGAAGTCGCTGCGCGGTCTCCTGTCGACCTACCTCGACCGCAGCGAGGAGCGGCCGTGGCGGCTCGCGGAACGGATCACGGTGCCGACCCTGCTGGTCTACGGCCGCGCCGACAAGCTCGTCGACCCGATCCACGCGCACACCAATGCGTTCTCGGACGTCCGGGTCCTCGTGCTCCCGCACGCCGGGCACGTGTCGCAGATCGAGCAGCCGGTGCTGGTCGCCGATGCCTGGCGCGACCTGCTGCGCGCCGGCGCCACGCGCTGACCTCTCGCAGCCGTCCGCGCGACGCAAGAATGGTCTAGACCGTTTGGCGTGCCAGGGTGTCCTGTGCCCGCTACCGTGACCGCGTGACCGAGCCGGCCTCCCGTACCCTCCCGTCCCGCGCGCGCATCGTCGTCATCGGTGGTGGGGTGGGTGGCACTTCTGTCGCCTATCACCTCGCCCTCGCGGGCGAGCGCGACGTCGTCCTCGTCGACCGCAACGAGCTGACGAGCGGGTCGACGTTCCACTCGGCCGGCCTCGTCGGCCAGCTGCGCTCGGACCCGACGCTGACCGCGATGAACCGCTACTCGGTCGAGCTCTACCGCTCGTTGCAGCAGGGCGAGAACCCGCCCGGGTGGGTCGAGTGCGGCAGCATCCGCCTCGCCTCCACGAAGGAGCGCTGGGAGGAGATCCAGCGCCAGGACGGCTGGGCAGCCTCGAGCGGCCTCGACATGCAGCTCATCTCGGCCGCCGAGGCGCAGGAGCTGTTCCCGCTCATGTCGACCGACGGCGTCGTGGGCGCCTGCTTCCTCCCGACCGACGGGCAGGTCGACCCGTCGCAGCTGACCTACTCCCTCGCGTCGGCCGCCCGCGCGCTCGGTGTCGCCGTCCACACGCACACGCGCGTGCTCGGGATCGACACCGAGGGGGAGGGCCTGCGTCGGCACGTCACGCGGGTGCGGACCGACAAGGGCGACATCGAGTGCGAGCTCGTGGTCGACTGCGGCGGGATGTTCGCCGCGGAGATCGCGCGGATGGTCGACGTCCGCGTCCCGATCGTCCCGATGTCGCACCAGTACGTCGTCACCGAGGCGATGTTCGAGCACCGTGAGTCCCCGCTGCCCTCGTTGCGCGACCCCGACAACCTCGTCTACTACCGCCAGGAGGTCGACGGCCTCGTCATGGGCGGCTACGAGCGGCAGTCCCTCCCGTGGACCACGTCGGCATCGTCGTACGACCGGATCCCGGCGGACTTCAACGGCCGGCTGCTGCAGCCCGACCACGACCGCTTCGTCGAGATCAGCGAGAACGCCGCGATCCGCGTCCCTGCCATCGCCGACGTCGGCATCCGCACGTTCATCAACGGCCCGGAGGGCTTCACCCCGGACAACGAGTTCTGCCTCGGGCCGACGGACGTCGCGGGCTTCTTCGTGGCGGCGGGCTTCTGCGCGCACGGCATCGCGGGTGCCGGCGGCATCGGCAAGGTCATGGCCGAGTGGGTGCTCGAGGGAGCACCGCCGATGGACCTGTGGCACATGGACGTCCGTCGTTTCGGTGCGTCCTACCGGTCACCGTCGTACACCCTTGCGCGGACCGTGGAGAACTACGAGAGCTACTACGACATCCGCTACCCCGCCCACGAGCGCGAGGCGGGCCGCCCCCTGCGAACCTCGCCCGCCTACGCCTGGCACACCGCGCACGGCGCGGCCTTCGGTGAGAAGTCCGGCTGGGAGCGGGTCAACCACTACGACGCGAACAGTGCCGTCGACGACGAGGCGTGGCGCCCCAGCGGCTGGGCCGGGCGGCACTGGGCGCCGGCCGTCGTGCCGGAGCACCGCGGGGCACGCGAGGCCGCGGCCATCTTCGACGAGTCGTCGTTCGCGAAGATCGAGGTCAGCGGGCCCGACGCCGCACGGCTCATGCAGTGGGTGTGCGACAACGACGTCGCGCGCGGCGCCGGCACGGTCACCTACACGCAGGCGCTCAACGCCCGCGGCGGGATCGAGTGCGACTTCACGGTCACGCAGCTCGACGCGCAGCTCTTCCTCGTCGTCACGGGCACGGCGTTCGGGAACCACGACGCCTCGTGGCTGCGCACGCAGGCGAGGGCGCTCGACGCCGACGTACGCATCGTCGACGTGACGGGTGCGTGGGCCTGCTTCGGGCTGTGGGGGCCGAAGGCGCGCGACATCGTCGCGCCGCTGACGCCGCAGGAACTCGGCAACGACGCCTTCCCGTTCCTCGCGATGCGCGAGACCACCGTGGGTTCGGTGCCGGTTCGGATGGTCCGCGTGACGTTCGTCGGCGAGCTGGGCTGGGAGCTCTACTGCCCCACGGAGTACGGCGCGACGCTGTGGCACACCCTGTGGGACGCGGGCCAGGAGCACGGTCTCGTCGCCGGCGGCTACCGGGCCATCGACTCGCTGCGCCTGGAGAAGGGCTACCGCGTCTGGGGTGCCGACATCGACCCGGGACACACGCCCTTCGAGGCTGGCCTGGGCTTCTGCGTCCGGCTCGGCAAGCCCGGCGGCTTCCTCGGGCGCGACGCCGTCGCTGCGCAGAAGGAGGCCGGCGTCACGCAGAGGCTGGTCTGCCTCGTCCTCGACGAGCGTAGCCAGGTGGCGCTGGGCAACGAGCCGGTCCGCGTCGTCGACGCCTCGGGCAGTGCGGGACCCGTCGTGAGCCGGGTGACCAGCGGCGGCCTCGGCTACACCCTCGGTGTCTCGATCGCCTTCGCCTACCTGCCGGTCGAGCACTCGGCGGTCGGCACGAGGGTCGAGGTCGGCATCTTCGGCGAGCAGGTCGGCGCCACGGTGACGAAGGACCCGCTCTACGACCCCGCGAGCGAGCGCGTCCGCGCCTGACTCCCCGCTCGCGACCTACCCGGGGACGGCCAGGGCGCGGATGACGGCGTAGCCGGCGTCGGACTCGTGGACCGTGGGGGCGCCGAAGCCGTGCTCGGGCAGCAGGGCCTCGAGGCCCCCGCGCGCCTCGACCGCACCGAAGCCGTGGCCGCCGTCGGCGTAGGTGAGCACCGCCGGCGGGTCGTCGGCGTCGGTGGTCGGGTCTCCCGAGCTGAGCGGCTCGGCCACGAGGATCGCGCCGCCCGGCCGAAGCGCCCGGCGCATCGCGTCGAGCAGGGCCTCGGGATCGGGCACGTGATGGAAGGCGTCGAACATGCAGACCAGGTCGTACGCCGACTCCGGGAGCGTCCCGTCCGTGAGCCGGAACCCCACGTTGGCCAGCCCGGCCGCCGCCGCGGTCGCAGCGGCCGTCGCGACGTGCGACGGGTCGATCTCCAGCCCGACGAAACGCGAGGCCGGGAACTCGGCGGCGAGCGTGTGCAGCGCGGCGCCCGTGCCGCAGCCGACCTCGGCGACGTCGATGCCCGCGCGGAGCCGCTGCAGCTCGTCCGGGTGCGCCGCGAGCCAGTCGCCGACGAGGACGTTCGACCACAGCGGGTCGTTGAACCGCCCGCAAGTCCAGGAAGGACCCGCGCAGCATGCCCACCTCGTCCTCGACCGGCGCGTAGCCGCCGTCGGCGAGCGTGGCGTACCTCGCCGTGGCCATGGCGTCGGCCCAGGCGCGCGCGTTGCGCTCGTCGGTCCCGGACACGGCAGCGAGCTCGGCAGCCGTGCCGCCGCCGTCGAGCAACGCCGAGAGCAGTCCGGTGCGCTCCCCGAGGGCGAGCGTCGAGGCCGCGTACCAGCCGCGGATGTCGTCGAGCAGTCGCGGAAGCCCAGGCACAGGGTCCTCCACTCGTCGTCCCAGGATCCGGCGACGCTGGCCCCGCGTGCGTCCGCGACGCGCGGCGACGATCAGTCGGGGTCGGTGAGGGCGCGCAGGGTGACGGGCTCGTCCGGGCTGCGCTGCACGACGAAGTCGACGCGGTCGCTGCGGAACACGTCGCGCGCGAACTCCACGACCGTGCCCGCGGCGTCGCGCGCCACCCGCTCGACGCGGAGCAACGGGGCGCCGACGACGACGTCGAGCTGGCTCGCGAGCTCGACGGATGCCAGCACCGGGGTGAGCCGCTCCACGGCGCTCACCGGTTCGTGGCCGTAGCGCTTGCGGAGCACGGCGTAGATCGAGCCGGACAGCGGCTGGTCGAGCAGGCCGGGGACGAGCCGCGCGGGGAACCACGAGGTCTCGAGCGCGACGGGGAGCTTGTTGGCCGACCGGACGCGGACGACCTCGACGGCCTGGGCGCGCCCCTCGAGCCCCAGGGCCGTGGCGACATCGGGCGGCGGGACGAGGCGCCGGGCGACGAGCACCCGGGCTCCGGCGCGGCGTCCCGCCCGGCGCAGCTGGTCGGTGAGGCCGGTCAGGTGGGTGAGGTCGACCTCGACGCGCGGCTCGGCGACGAACGCGCCGCCGGCTCGGCCGGCGACGCGGACGAGGTCGCCGGAGGACTCGAGCTCGGAGAGGGCCTGACGCAGGGTCATCCGGCTGACGCCGAGGCGCTCGGCGAGGTCGCGCTCGCCGGGGAGCCGGTGCCCGGGACCGAGCTCGCCGCGGGCGATCCCGGCGCGGAGCCAGCTGGCGATCTGCACGTGGACCGGCTCGGCAGCCCCTCGATCGACGACGAGAGGGGAGGTCGGCAGCCCGCGTTCCACGGCCACCGCCTCCCCCCTCGTCAGTGTCGTGCGTCCGTCGACGAGCAGCTCACTGCTGGTCGGGGTGGTGCTGCTGGTGCTCACCGGTGAGGAACCCGTCGTGCTCGTGCTCGAGCTCGATCTCCTCGGCCGAGGTGACGCCCGCGGGGAGATCGACGGTGTGCTTCGGACCGGTGAACCACTTCTTGGCCGAGAGGTGCCAGCCGGCCCAGAGCGCGACGAAGATGACGACCATGACGACCGGCGCGTAGTTCACGGCCTTGATGTCGAACGGCACGTCGTCCGTGCTCGGTGCCCCCAGCAGGCCGCGCATGAAGCCCGGCGCTCCCGCGGGAGTGAGCGGCAGGATGAAGTAGACCGAGGTCACGAGGATCTCGATCACCGCCAGCGGCGCCATCCACTTCCACTTGGTCCCGAGGTTCCACGACCCCTGCTTGAAGTCGTCGCCGAGCCTCCAGCGGTAGAAGATCGGGATGGCGAAGGCGAGGTAGAGGCCGAGGACGCCGATCGAGACGACCGCGAAGAACGCGACGACCGAGTAGACCGGGTTGCCCGAGGCGTCGGTCGCGATCTGCACCTTCCAGAGTGCCGGGAGGGTCAGGACGAACCCGGCGACGGTCACGGCGACCACGGCGTTGACCGGGGTCTTGGACTTGTTCAGCTTCGACCAGTGCTGCGCGCCGGGGACGGCGCCGTCACGGCTGAACGCGAAGAGCATGCGCGAGGCCGAGGTGAGGCAGGCGGTGGTGCAGAACAGCTGCCCCATCGTCGCGATCAGGAGCACGGTGCCCGACATGGTGGGCGTGAGCGCCTGGTCGAAGATCACCTGCACGCCGCCGGCGCCGGCCGAGACCGCGGCCGGGTCCTGCACCGCGAAGAGGAAGGCCAGCAGGAGCACCCACCCGCCGATCGCGGAGTAGAAGATCGAGCGCCAGATGCCCTTGGCCGCCGAGTTCGCCGCGCCCTGCGTCTCCTCGGAGAGGTGGGCGGAGGCGTCGTAGCCGGTGATCGTGTACTGCGTGAGCAGGAAGCCCATGGGCAGCACGTAGAACCAGAAGCCGGGGCCGCTGGTGTCGCCGTTGTAGAGGCCGCCGGTGTTGTTGACGCGGCCGAGGAAGACGTCGTGGACGTTCCAGTGCGTCGCGCCGGCCTTGAGGCCGAAGATCAGGATCAGCACGACGATCGCCGCGCCGAAGACGTGCCACCACACCGAGATGTTGTTGAAGATCGCGAGCAGGTGGCTGGAGAAGATGTTGATGAGCGACGTGACGATGAGGATCACGACGAACATGTAGAACACGCGCTCGAGCGAGTAGCCCGCCGCCCACGAGTCGCTGAAGCGGGAGAGGGAGAAGTCCAGGAAGGTCGCCGCGCCGTAGGCCACCGAGGCAACGATCGCGATGAGACCGACGAGGTTGAGCCAGCCCGTGTAGTAGCCGGCCTTGGCGCTGCCGAGCTTGCTCGCCCACCAGTAGATGCCGCCCGAGGTCGGGTAGGCCGAGACCAGCTCCGACATGCAGAAGCCGATGATGAGGATGAACGCCGAGATGACCGGCCAGCCCAGCGAGATCGCGATGGGGCCGCCGTTGTTCCAGCCGAAGTAGAACGTGGTGAAGCAGCCGGCCAGGATCGAGATGATCGAGAACGAGATGGCGAAGTTCGAGAACCCCGACCAGCTGCGGCTCAGTTCCTGCTTGTAGCCGAGGTCGGCGAGCATCTGCTCGTCAGCACTCAGCCTGGACGTGTCGGACAACGTGTCCCCTCCTTCGGGAACCCCTCACGGGACGACCACGGCGGCGCCGGGGTCGTTTGCTCGAAAGTGTGTCGGCACCGCTCCGGTGCCGGGCCGCGACACGCTCGGACGTCGTTGTCCGACATGCGTGCGTAACGCGGGCGAATCAGTCGGTGCTACGCACCTCCTCCAGAAGCCGGCCGAAGTCGGCGCCGTCGAACTCGGCCACCGCCCGGTCGTACTTCTCCATGCCCCACGACCAGAAGTCGAAGTCCAGGGCGCTGGCACCGCGCTGGATCGAGGCCCAGAGGGTCCAGCCGTACTTGGACATGAGGCCCCACAGGCGCGCACGTGCCGTGAGGGCGGTCGACGGGTGGCCGACGTACGCCGCGACGAGACGCTCGAGGTCCTCGGGCGTCCCGGCCGCCTCGCTCCACAGGTTCCCGATCTCGAAGAACGGGTCGTTGTTGCCGGAGTACTCGTAGTCGATGAGCCAGAGCCGGTGCCCCGCGTCGAGCACGTTGGCCGCGAGCAGGTCGTTGTTGCACGGCACGGTGGGCATCGGGCGCACGCCGAGCGCGGCCTTGATGGCCTTCACGTGCGGCGCGAAGTCGAGGTAGCGGTCCGGTAGCCGGAAGCCGCGCTGGAGGCAGAGCCCGAGGTACTGCGGCTGCAGCTCGAGCATGTCGAAGTCGTTCACGAAGCGTGGTCCGGCGTGCAGCTGCCGGCAGACGTCAGCCACGCGGGGCGCGTTCGCCGGGAGCAGGACGTCGGCGTTGCCCCAGGTCGTCGCCTCGATGAAGTCGACGACGAGCACGCTGACCTCGGGCGCGAACGCGATGACCCGCGGGGCCGCTCCGGACTCCGCCGCGGCGCGGGAGTTGGCGTGCTCGTTGACCCGGTCGATGGCCAGCAGGGCGCTCTCGGGGGAGGAGAGCCGGGCGACGTAGACCCCCTCGGGCGTCGTGACCTTGAGGTTGCGGTTGGTCAGCCCGCCGGAGAGGTCGCTGATCGCCGTGTGCCCGGCGAGCGCGGGGACGGAGCGGACCCGCTCGAGGAGCGCGGTACCGACGTCGTACGACGACACCTGGACCACCTCGACCTCCCGCTCGGTTCCGCCGCCACCCCCGTGGACGCCCACCGGACCGGGACGGCCCGCAGCGGCCGGCCCGCGGCGCTGCGCGGTGACCGGAGACTAGACCCCCCATGTGTCGGCGCGTGACCTTTTCGGTCTAGACCGATCCCTGGCGCGTTTCGCTCCCAATCCGGCCCCGGAACGGGCAGGGTGTGTCCATCCATTCGAAGGGACCACCCATGTCCGACCATGCCGCCCCCGCAGCATCTGCCGCTGGCGCCCCCCTCTCCGTCGAGCAGCTCAAGGCCGAGGTCGCCGACGGCCGGATCGACACCGTGATCGTCGGCATCACCGACATGCAGGGCCGGCTCCAGGGAAAGCGCGTACACGCGCCCTACTTCGTCGAGCACGTCCTGCCGCACGGCACCGAGGGGTGCAACTACCTCCTCGCCGTCGACGTCGACATGAACACCGTCGACGGCTACCGCATGTCGAGCTGGCACTCGGGCTACGGCGACTTCGTCATGGCCCACGACCTGTCGACGCTGCGTCGCGTCACGTGGCACCCGGGCACGGCGATGGTGCAGGCCGACGTGCACTGGCTCGACGGCCGCGACGTCGTCGCGTCGCCGCGGCAGGTGCTCAAGGCGCAGCTCGCGCGCCTGAAGGACGCCGGCATGGAGGCGTTCGTCGGCACCGAGCTCGAGTTCATCCTCTTCAACGACACCTACGAGGAGGCATGGTCGCGCGGCTACCGCGACATGAACCCGTCGAACCTCTACAACGTCGACTACTCCATCATCGGAACCTCGCGGGTGGAGCCGCTGCTGCGCCGGATCCGCCTCGCGATGGCCGACGCCGGCCTCCAGGTCGAGAGCGCCAAGGGCGAGTGCAACTTCGGCCAGCACGAGATCGCGTTCCTCTACGAGGACGCGCTCACCACCTGCGACAACCACGTCGTCTACAAGACCGGTGCCAAGGAGATCGCCGCGCAGGAGGGCTACGCCCTCACCTTCATGGCGAAGTACAACGAGCGCGAGGGCAACTCCTGCCACATCCACCTGTCGTTCCGCGGCACGGACGGCTCGATGGTGATGGCCGACAAGGCCGACGAGGTCCACGGCATGTCCGACGTCGGCCGCCAGTTCATCGCCGGCCAGCTGGCGCACCTGAAGGAGCTGTCGCTGTTCTTCGCTCCCAACATCAACAGCTACAAGCGCTTCGCGCCCGGCTCCTTCGCGCCGACCTCGATCGAATGGGGCCGAGACAACCGCACGTGCGCGCTGCGCCTCGTCGGCCGTGGTGCCGGGCTTCGCCTGGAGAACCGCGTCCCGGGCGGCGACGTCAACCCGTACCTCGCCGTAGCCGCGATGGTGGCCGCGGGCCTCGACGGCATCGAGAAGGGCCTCGAGCTGCGGCCCGAGGAGACGGGCAACGCCTACGCGTCCACCGGTGAGAAGGTGCCGTGGCGCCTGGCCGACGCGGTGGACCTGTGGGAGGGCTCCGAGTGGGTCGCCGAGACGTTCGGCGAGGAGGTCCACGAGCACTACACGAACATGGGCAAGATCGAGATCGAGGCGTTCGGCCGCACCGTCACCGACTGGGAGCGCTACCGCGGCTTCGAGCGCCTCTGACCCACGAAGCACCCGCTCGATCCGGATCGACCCACCGCGCTTCCTTGATCGCCCCTAAGGGACGATCAAGGGCAGAAGATTGCACCCATCCGTCCGCAAGTCGTGATCTTGTGAGAGGCCTGCCGCTGTGACCGTCCTGCACGACGTCGTGAACCCTGCGACCGAGGAGCTCGTCGCCTCGGTCCCGTCGCTGTCTCTCGAGGAGGTCGACGACGCCATCGCCCGGTCGCGCCGCGCGTTCGGGACCTGGCGGCACGTGTCGCCCGGCGACCGCGCCCGCCTGCTGCGCCGGTTCTCGGCGCTGGTCGACGAGCACCTCGAGGAGCTCGCCCAGCTCGAGGTGCGCAACGCCGGCCACACGATCGGCAACGCCCGCTGGGAGGCCGGCAACGTCCGCGACGTGCTGGCGTACTACTCAGGCGCCCCGGAGCGGCTGCTCGGCCACCAGATCCCGGTCGCCGGCGGTCTCGACGTGACGTTCCACGAGCCGCTGGGCGTCGTCGGCGTCATCGTGCCGTGGAACTTCCCGATGCCCATCGCGGGATGGGGCTTCGCCCCGGCCCTCGCCGCGGGCAACACCGTCGTCCTCAAGCCGGCCGAGCTCACTCCGCTCACCGCGGTACGCATCGCCGAGCTCGGGCTCGAGGCCGGGCTCCCGGAGGACGTGTTCCAGGTCCTCACGGGCAAGGGCTCGATCGTCGGCGAGCGGTTCGTGACGCACCCCGACGTCGCGAAGGTCGTCTTCACCGGCTCGACCGAGGTCGGCTCGCACGTCGCCGAGGGCTGCGCGCGGCAGGTCAAGCCGGTGACCCTCGAGCTCGGCGGCAAGAGCGCCAACGTCGTGTTCGCCGACGCCGACCTCGCGAAGGCTGCGGCCACAGCGCCGTACGCCGTCTTCGACAACGCCGGCCAGGACTGCTGCGCACGGTCGCGCATCCTGGTCCAGCGCTCGGTCATGGACGACTTCCTCGCGATGCTCGAGACGGCCGTGCTCGGGGTCCGGGTCGAGGACCCGACCCTCGACACGTCGGAGATGGGACCGCTCATCAGCGCGGGGCATCGCGACAGCGTCGCGGCGTACATCACCGAGTCGACGAACGTCGTGATCCGCGGTTCGGTGCCGGAGGGCCCCGGGTTCTGGTACCCGGCGACGGTCGTCGTTCCCTCCACGGAGGACGACCCGCTCATGCAGGAGGAGACGTTCGGCCCGATCGTCGCGGTCATGCCGTTCGACGACGAGGCCGACGCCGTCCGGCTCACCAACGCGACGCCGTACGGGCTGTCCGGCTCGATCTGGACGCGCGACGTGGGTCGCGCGATCCGCGTGAGCCGCGGCATCGAGGCCGGCAACCTGTCGGTCAACTCGCACTCCTCGGTGCGCTACTGGACGCCCTTCGGCGGCTTCAAGAAGTCCGGCCTCGGCCGGGAGCTCGGACCGGATGCGCTGCACGCGTTCACCGAGGTCAAGAACGTGTTCATCTCAACGGAAGGCTGAGCCATCGTGGACAGGTACACCGGTCGCACCGTCGTCATCACCGGCGGAGGAAGCGGCATCGGCAAGGCGACGGCCGTTCGTGTCGCGTCCGAGGGCGCGAACGTCGTGGTCGTCGACATGAACCTCGAGGCGGCGGAGGCCGTGGCCGCCGAGGTCAAGGGCGCAGCCGTTCAGGCGAACGTCACGGACGCCGACGACGTCGCCCGCATGTTCCGTACGGCGAAGGAGCTCTACGGCTCCATCGACGTCTCGTTCCACAACGCCGGCATCTCGCCGCCCGACGACGACTCGATCCTCACCACGGGCATCGAGGCGTGGGACCGCGTGCAGCTGGTGAACCTCACGTCGGTCTACCTGTGCTGCAAGGAGGTCATCCCCTACATGCAGGCGCAGGGCAAGGGGGCGATCATCAACACCGCGTCCTTCGTCGCGACGATGGGTGCAGCGACGTCGCAGATCTCCTACACCGCGTCCAAGGGCGGCGTGCTCGCGATGAGCCGCGAGCTCGGCGTGCAGTTCGCGCGCGAGGGGATCCGGGTCAACGCTCTGTCTCCGGGACCGGTCAACACCCCGCTGCTCGTCGAGCTCTTCGCGAAGGACCCCGAGCGCGCTGCGCGTCGCCTCGTGCACATCCCGTTCGGCCGCTTCGCAGACCCCAGCGAGATCGCCGCGGCCGTCGCCTTCCTCGGCAGCGACGACTCCTCGTTCATCACGGCGAGCAACTTCCTCGTCGACGGCGGCATCAGCGGTGCTTACGTCACGCCGCTGTAGTTCTCCGCTCGTACGTCGGCCCCTGAACGCCTCACCGCGATCGGGGGCCGTCGTACGTGCGAGGCTTGCGCCGTGACGCGGATCGAGCTCGACCAGCGGTGGACCATCACCGGGCACCTCAACGGCGGCTACCTCATGGCTGTCGTCGCGCAGGCGGCGAGCGAGCTGTTCGACGGCGCACCGCCGCTGACGGTCAGTGCCCACTTCCTCGCGGCGGCCCGCGGCGGCGGACCGGCAGATCTCGAGATCGAGGAGCTGCGCCGACGCCGGCTCTCCACCGCGCGGGTGGGGCTCAGCCGCGACGGCGAGCTCCTCCTCGAGGCCCTCGTGACCACCGGCAGCCCGAAACCGACCGAGCGCGAGCTCGACGACTCGGAGCGCCCCACCGTCCCCTCGTGGGACGAGTGCGTCCGCACGCTCGAGGGCTGGGACGGCGACGCCGTCGGCATGGACCTCGTGCGACACCTCGAGATGCGGCTCGACCCGTCGTTCGCCCGCGTCTTCGGCGGTGACCCGCACCCCACAGCGGTCGCGCGGTCCTGGGTCGCCTACGCCGACGGCACGCCTGCCGACACGCTCCTCGCCCTGGCCGCCTGGGACGTGCTCCCGCCCAGCCTGTGGGCTGCGCACGTGTGGAGCCATGCCCCGACCGTCAGCGCGCAGCTCGTGCTCTTCCCGGGGGAGATCGTGGGCCCGCTGCTGGTCGAGGCGCGGGCCGAGACCCTCGCTGCCGGGATCGCCGACGAGACCGCGCGGGTCTGGGACTCGACCGGCCGCCTCGTGGTCAGCTCGCGCCAGACGGCCGTCGTGGCGCCGCCGTATGTGCCGCCTGCCTAGAGCCGCGTGTGGGCGTGGTGCTTGCAGGCCGTCACGAGCGCCTCGAACAGGCGGCGGTCGTCGGTCATCTCGGGGTGCCACTGCACGCCGAGGACGAATGCCGCGTCCGGGTCCTCGAGGGTCTCGATCGTGCCGTCGGCGGCGTGACCCGTGACAGCGAGCGATCCTGCGTCGGCGACGGCCTGGTGGTGGCTCGAGTTCACCGTGGTCTCGTGCGTGCCGAGGATCCGTGACACCAGCGAGCCTTCGGTGAACGTGGCGCCGTGCTCGGTGAACGTGCCGGGCTTCTCGCGGTGGGCCACGCCGTAGCCGGCGGAGGGCAGGTCCTGGACCAGCGTGCCGCCGGCATCGACGGCCATCACCTGCATCCCGCGGCAGATGCCGAGCACCGGCAGCCCCCGCTCGCGGGCGCCGCGGTAGAGGCGGCGCTCGGTCGCGTCGCGGTCCAGGCGAGGGCGGTCGGTCGAGTCGTGCGCCGCGTGCCCGTAGTCGGCCGGGTTCACGTCGGCGCCGCCCGCGATGACGACGCCGTCGAGCCGGTCGAGGATCGAGTCCACACCTTCGGCGTCCCAGACCGGCGGGATGAGGACGGCAGCGCCGCCGGACGACTCGATCGCCGTGACATAGGCGCGGTGGAGCACGACCGCATCGACGTCCCACGCGCCCCAGGACGCGCGCTCGCCGTAGCAGGACACCCCGATGACCGGTCGCATGACCGACATCCTCCCTGACGCACGGGGTCCGGCGCGACCACGCCGTGCGGAGATCCCCGACCGGGCACCGCGCAGGCGGCAGACTCGCGGCCATGACGACGACTACGGCCCGCCTGTCCGAGATCGCGCCCGGCGTCTGGGTCGCGCAGTCGCGCTTCTACGCGCAGAACTCGACCGTGCTCCTCGACGGACACGGCGGGGCGATCGTCGTCGACCCGGCCTACTACGCCGACGAGCTCGCGGCCATCCCGCCGGACCTCGCCGCCCTCGGCGTCCGCGCGGTGGCCGGCATCTCCACGCACATGCACTACGACCACGTGCTCTGGCACCCCGACCTCGGCGACGTGCCGCGCTGGTCGACCCCCGGCACGGTGCGCGAGACCGTCGAGAACCGCGAACGCGTGGTCGCCGACCTCGTCGGCGCGCTGCCGGACGACCTCGTGGACCTGGCCGCCCGGCTCACGCCGTACGACGGCGAGCTCGTCGAGTGGAGCGGGCCGACGCTGCGCATCCACGTGCACGACGCCCACGCGCCGCACCACCTCGCGCTCGAGCTGCCGGACCTCGGCGTCCTTCTCGCGGGCGACATGCTCAGCGACGTCGAGCTCCCGTATCCCGCTGACGACGACACCGACCTCGTGACCTACCGCACCGGCCTGGAGTCCCTCGGCGACGTCGTACGCCGGTCCCGTGTGCTCGTCCCCGGGCACGGCGGCGTCAGCGAGAACCCGGTCGAGCGCTGGGACGCCGACCGCCGCTACCTCGACGACCTCGAGGAGCGCGGCATCAGCGACGACCCGCGGATCGGCCACGACGACATGGCCGAGCTGCACGCGGCCAACGTCCGCCGCGGCGCGGCCGCGCGGAACTGGTCCTAGCAGGAGGTCAACCGGAACGCGGCTCGGACGTCCTATCCCATGACAGTCGAGCCGAGGGGGAAGCGATGACGGGAAGCGGGGAAGCCTGGAGGGACCCGGGTCCACCCCGATCGCCGCGCGCCGCCGTGACGGAGATCTTCCATCACCACTACCGCCGCCTGGTCGGGCTCGCGGGGCTGATGGTCGACGACCGCGAGAGCGCGGAGGAGGTCGTCCAGGACGCTTTCGAGGCGCTCTACCGCAGCTGGGGGAAGCTGCGCGACCCGCAGGCCGCGGTCGCCTACCTCAACCGCAGCGTGGTCAACGGGTCGCGCTCGAAGCTGCGACGACGGATGACCGAGCGGTCCTACGACGTCCCCGAGGCCAGCACCTCGCCGTCGGCCGAGAGCCTCGGCGTCGACCGGTCCGAGCACGACGAGATCGTGGCTGCCGTCCGGGCGCTGCCCCGACGGCAGCGCGAGGTGATGGTGCTCCGCTACTACCTCGACCTCTCCGAGGCCGAGATCGCCGAGTGGCTCGGCATCAGCACGGGCTCGGTCAAGACGCACGCGTCGCGAGCCACCGAGTCCCTGCACAAGCGGATGGAGGCATGGGCATGAACGACCTCGAGACGCGGCTCTCCACCGCTCTGCACGCCGAGGCCGGCGACCTGTCGGCCCGCGTCGACCTCCCCGCTGCTGCAGCCGAGCTCGACGTCCGCCTCGACCACCTCGCCGGCGCGAGCCGCCGTCGTACCTGGGTGCTCGTCGTCGCAGCCGCTGCGGCCGTCGTAGCGGCGCTCGCCGTCGGCGTCCTGCTCAACTCGGCGCGGCACGACTCCGCGCCGGTGAGCCCGTCGACGCCGTACACCACCGACGGCTACGTCGTGCCGCTCACGCTGCAGCTCCCGGACTGGGCGGGCGCGACGAAGCCCGTCTCCGACGGTCGCAAGCTCGCCTGGCAGCAGGACCAGTGCTGGTCGTCGTGCTCCACCGGCGAGGACGCCAAGCTGATGCTGCTTTCGCCACAAGTCGCCTTCGGCCCGGCGGAGTCCGACCGGCTGGTCATCCCGTCGTCGGCGAGCTACCTCGCGTACCTCGATGCCCTGCAGGCAGCGCACCTCGTGGTGCTGTCCGGGTCGCACCGCACGACGGTCGACGGGCACCCCGCCACGGTCGTCGGCGTCGCCACGTCGGTCGACGTGCCCGGTGGTCTCGGGTGCATCGGGAGCGGCGCCGCCGGCCCCGCGGGTACGGAGGACGGCTGCTGGAGCTTCGTCGCCGGCACGCACGTGCGGCTCGCCGTGATCGACGTCGACACCCGGCCCTACTACGGCTCCGGCGACGTGGCGCCGCCGCTGCTCGTGCTGATCCGCAGCAACGACGGCGACGCGAAGCAGGCGACCTACGACGCCGACCTCGACCACGTCGTCGCGACCCTGCGGTTCGCCGCGACGCCGACGCCGACCTACACGGGCAGCGGTTTCGCCGTGCCGTTCTCGATCGTCCTGCCGCCGTGGGCGACGGCCCTCGCGCCGGCGGCGTCGCCGTCCGGGCGTTCCGTCGCCTGGTCGGACTCGTGCCCGGGCGGCGCGACGCCGTGCGTGCCTCCGACGCGGCAGTTCGGCGTGCTGGCCGTCGTGGCGACCCCGTCGCACCCGTCCACGAGCCCGCTGCTCGCGCTCACCGAGGTCCCACCGCCGGGTGTCGCGATCCTGGGCGAGGTGTCCCAGGCCCAGGTCGACCGTCACCCCGCGCAGGTCCTCACGGTGACGGCCGCCCGCGACGTCCCCGACGTCCTCGGCTGCGAGTCCGACGGCGCGTGCTACGGGCTGACTGCGGGGACGACGGTCCGGATCGCCGAGGTCGAGATCACCCACGGGCAGCCGCCCCTCGTGGTCTGGCAGGCGTGGGCCGCCGGGGCACCCGGTACCGGGACGCTCGCGGCCGACTTCGACCAGGCGCTCGTGTCGATCCGGTTCACGTCCTAGCGGGAGCCCGTACGGCGAGGTCCCGGCCCCACGGGGGAGCGCCGGGCCCTCGTCGTGCGGCACCCCTCGAAATTCCTCGTCGTCAGTGTCAACCTCTGAGGTGCTCGCGCGACCAAGCCCTGACATCCGCACCAGGAAGGGGGTTCGCCGTGAGGGACATCGACGCCGTCACCGCTGTCGGCGAGTTCCCCACCTCGGCGGGAGGGGCGGTCTCCGCGCTGTTCCTCGCGCACCACCGACGCCTCGTCGGCCTGGCCTCGTTGCTGGTCGACGACCACGGGTCGGCGGAGGAGATCGTGCAGGACGCGTTCGAGTCGCTCTACCGCCACGGGGACGGGCTCCGCGACCCGAGCGCTGCGGTCGCCTACCTCGACCGGGCCGTCGTCTACGGCGCCCGGTCCTGGGTCCGTCGGCGCATCACGGCCCGCTCCTTCGTGCTCCCGGACGCCGGGACCACGGAGTCGGCCGAGAGCGAAGGCGTCGGCAACCGTCGCCGCGCGGAGCTGTCGGTCGCGATCCGCGAGCTGCCGCAACGGCAGCGCGAGGTCGTCGTGCTGCGCTACTTCCTCGACCTGTCCGAGGAGCAGATCGCCGCCTGGCTGGGTGTCAGCACCGGGTCCGTGAAGCGCCATGCCTTCCGGGCCACGCAACCCTGCAGAAGCGGATGGAGGCGTGGGCATGAACGAGCTCGAGAGCGCCATCACGGCCACCCTGCGGGCGGATGCCCAGGAGGCAGCCATGACGACCGACACCGCACGCGAGTCCCAGCATCTCCAGGTCCGCCTCGACGAGACCGACCGCACCCGACGTCGCAGGACCGTGTTCTCCGCACTGGTCGCCGTCGGCGGCGGTCGCGGTGGTCGTGGCCGGTGCCCTGTTCCTCGCGGGCCGGGGTCCGAGCCAGCAGCCCGTGGCCCCGTCGCCGCACGGCACGACGCACCACGACCCGTACTTCACGCCTCCGTTCACGATGACGCTGCCCGCCTGGGTCGTCGCGAGCAACGTGTCCTCGCACGAGAACGACAGCTACTCGTGGTGGACCTCCTGCGACGTCCCCGCGACGTGCGCGGACCTCTCGGTGAGCCGCTTCGACAACCTCCAGGTCGACGGGCTCGGCCCGAAGCTGACCTTCGACTCCTACGTCGCGCACCTCGCGGACCTGTCGGCGCAGAAGGTCGTCACGATCACCCGGAGCATCGACCGCACCGTCGACGCCCGGCGCGCGGTCGAGATCGACGCCACCAGCACGAAGGGCGCAGACCTCGTGCTGGGGTGTGCGGGGACGAGCTGCCAGGACGTGCAGCCCGACATGACGATGCGCTACGTCGTCGTCGACATGGGCACCGGGCAGACGCCGGTCGTGGTCTTCACGGAGGTGGCGAACAAGAACCCGCAGCGCGCGGCCTGGCTGAGCCAGCTCGGCACCGTCCTCGACAGCATCCGGTTCGGCACGAAGTAGCGCGCTCGAGGCTGACCGAGCGGCGCACCGACGAAGGCCCGGCCCCACGGGGGAATGCCGGGCCTTCGTGTACACCGTCGTCCTAGACGAGCTCCGCCGCGTCGAGCGTCGCTGCTGCGGCGTGCACGACCGCCGCGATGCGCAGCGCGTCGTTGACGGCCTCGCGGGTCAGTCCGGCCTCGCGCACGACCACCTCGTGCGAGGCGACGCAGGACTCGCAGCCGGTGATCGCCGAGACGGCGAGGCACCACAGCTCGAAGTCGGCCTTGGCCACGCCCGGCGCGGCGATGAACTGCATGCGCAGGCCGGCCCGGACGTCGTCGTAGGACCCGTGCAGGAAGTGCTTGGCGCGGTAGTAGATGTTGTTCATCGCCATGACGGACGCGGCGCCGAGCGCGGCGTCGACCGCCTCCTCCGTGAGGCGCCGGCGCGCCTCCGCGGCGAGGGCGGGGGTCGTGGTCCCGGAGCGCACGGCCGCCGCGACGGCGAGGACCGTGCCCCAGTGCTGCTGCTCGGTGAGCTGCTGCCCGAGGGTGCCGACGACCGAGCCGAGGTTGAGCTTGGTGTCCTTGGCGTAGACCGGGAGAGCCTCGCGCAGCTGCTCGAGGTTCTCGAAGGGCATCAGACGCCGGCCTTCATGAGCTCGCCGGCGTTGATGGTGTCGAGGCCCTTGCGCCAGTTGCACGGGCACAGCTCGTCGGTCTGCAGGGCGTCGAGGACGCGCAGGACCTCGTCGACGTTGCGGCCGACGGAGCCGGCGGTGACCATGGCGAACTGGACCTCGCCTGTCGGGTCGATGATGAAGGTGGCGCGGTCGGCCACGCCGTCGGCGTTGAGGACGCCCGCAGCGGCGGTGAGCTCCTTCTTCGTGTCCGCGAGCATCGGGATCGAGAGCGTCTTGAGGTCCTCGTGCTGGATGCGCCACGCGAAGTGCACGAACTCGGTGTCCGTCGAGACGCCATAGACGACCGCGTCGCGGTCCTCGAACTCGCCGTTGAGCTTGCCGAAGGCCGAGATCTCGGTCGGGCAGACGAAGGTGAAGTCCTTCGGCCAGAAGAAGACGATCTTCCACTTGCCCGCGCCGTCGGCGCTGGAGACGGACGTGAAGTAGTCCTCCGGGGCCTTGGCGTCGACCGCGGAGAGGTCTCCGGGGATGACCGCGGTGAGCGAGAACTCGGGGAACTGCTGGCCGATCGTGATCACGGTGAGTCGCCTCCTGGCGCATACGGGGGTGAGAGAGGGGGCGGCGTACCGCCGGACTCATTCTCCCGGGGCGCCGATGGGTCGCCTCCCGGGAGGCAGGATTCCAGGCTTGATCTGCGTCACATCGGGCGTGTTCCGACCCGTGGAACGTGCCCGGCGGCGGTGTCCGAGCGGTGGGACGGGTGTCCGAGGGGTGGACCCGGGTGCAGGGAACAAGGTCGTCTCTGGCACCGTTGACCTGCGAGCACGACGTACCCGGACGCCCTCCGGGCACCCTGATCGAGGAGACGACCGTGTCCCTGCCGCCGCTGGTCGAGCCCGCCGAGGCGCTCACCGTGGACGAGGTACGCCGCTACAGCCGGCACATCATCATCCCCGAGGTGGGGATGGCCGGTCAGAAGCGGCTGAAGAACGCCCGCGTGCTGTGCGTCGGCGCCGGCGGCCTCGGGAGCCCCGCGCTGATGTACCTCGCCGCGGCCGGTGTCGGCACGCTCGGCATCGTCGAGTTCGACACCGTCGACGAGTCGAACCTGCAGCGCCAGATCATCCACGGGCAGAGCGACATCGGTCGGTCGAAGGCCGAGTCGGCGCGCGACTCCGTGCTGGAGATCAACCCGCACGTCAACGTCATCGTGCACGACACGCGTCTCGACAACGACAACGTGCTCAAGATCTTCGCGGGCTACGACCTCATCGTCGACGGCACCGACAACTTCGCGACCCGCTACATGGTCAACGACGCCGCGGTGCTGCTCGGCAAGCCCTACGTCTGGGGCTCGATCTACCGCTTCGAGGGCCAGGTCTCGGTGTTCTGGGACGAGTACGGCCCGAACTACCGCGACCTCTACCCCGAGCCCCCGCCCCCCGGCATGGTGCCGTCGTGCGCCGAGGGCGGCGTCCTCGGCGTGCTGTGCGCGTCGATCGGCTCGGTCATGGTCACCGAGGCGATCAAGCTCATCACCGGCATCGGTGACTCGCTGCTGGGCCGCCTAATGGTCTACGACGCCCTCGAGATGTCCTACCGCACGGTGAAGATCCGCAAGGACCCGAACGCGGAGAAGATCACCGGGCTCATCGACTACGACGCGTTCTGCGGTGCCATCTCCGACGCGGCCGCCGACGCCGCGATCGGGCACACGATCTCCGTCGTGCAGCTCAAGGACATGCTCGACGAGCGGACGGCCGGCGAGCGCGACTTCGTGCTCATCGACGTACGCGAGCGCAACGAGTGGGACATCGTGAGCATCCCGGGCGCGGTGCTCGTGCCCAAGGGCGAGTTCCTGTCCGGCAAGGCGCTCGAGGACCTGCCGAGCGACAAGCCGATCGTGCTGCACTGCAAGAGCGGCGTGCGCTCGGCCGAGGTGCTCGCGGTGATCAAGGGCGCCGGCTTCTCCGACGCCGTCCACGTCGGCGGCGGCGTGGTGGCCTGGGTCAATCAGATCGAACCGGAGAAGCCGTCCTACTAGGACTGACGACACGAAGGGCCGCCCCCGAGGGGGCGGCCCTTCGCCATGTCGGTGCCACGCGAGGCTCCGGGTGCCAAGCAGGCTCCAGTGCTCGGCCGCGAGCAGCCGGGCGCGCACGGAGGCCGGGACGGCCTCGGGACGAGGTTCGGGCGGGAATGCGGGCATGGGTGCCTCCGCGTCGGCGGCGACGTGTCGAGCCACCCGGGCGTGCGCGCCCACCGCGAGGCAGATCAAGATCGCCACTGGTGGGCTCTGCGGTGAAAGAAACTGCCGCTGATCGTCCCTCCGGGTCAGAATCGCGCGCGGTTGGAGGTCAGAGGCTGCCGACCTTCTGGAGCCAGTTGAAGCTGAAGTAGCCGGGGATGGTCGGCAGCCAGAAGGTCAGCAGGCGGAAGAGCAGGGTCGCGGAGACGGCCACGCCGGAGTCGATGCCGGCGAGGGTGAGGCCCGCGATGTACGCCGCCTCCACAGCGCCGAGCCCGCCGGGCGTCGGTGCCGCCTGACCGAGGGTCGAGCCGGCGAGATAGACCAGCGCGACCGCGGCCCAGTTGCCGTGGTCGGTGCCGAAGGCCTCGCAGCAGGCGATCATGCAGAGCGCGAAAGCGCCGTTGAGCAGCAGGATGCCGCCCACGCCCTCGACGATCTTCCACGGGCGCTGACCGATGGTGAGCAGCCGCGGACCGACCTCCGCGAGGATCGGGCGCACGCGCTCGAGCACCGTCTTGCGCACCGGACCGAACAGCAGCGCGAGAGCGAGCACCACGACGATGACGACCACCGCGACGATGGCCCACGTGGGCGGGGCGAAGTGGATGTCGGCCTGCTGCCCGGCGGCGATCGCGGTGAAGAACAGCAGCCCGATGTGCACGACGAACGCGAAGACCTGCGAGACGCCGACGCTCGCCGCTGCCAGCGCGGGGTGCAGCCCGGACTTCTGCAGGTACCGCACGTTGACCGCGACCGCGCCGACGGTCGGCGGCGACACCAGGGTCGCGAAGCCTGCGGCGAGCTGGGCGGCGAACGTGCGCATGTGCGAGAGCTTCTCGAGCACGAATCCCGACAGGGAGAGTGCTGCGCCGACGAACGTGAGGAACGACAGGCCCAGCGCGGCGAGCGCCCAGTTCCACTGCGCCCGGCGGACGAGGCCGAGGAGGTCGACCTGCGCGAGCTGGGAGACCAGGACGTACGCCGCGATCGATCCCGCCACGATCGTGAACAGCGTGCGCGGCTTCACCCGACGCAGCTCGAGCTGCTCGGTCTCGGCGGCCGAGGGCCGGAGCGCGATGAGCTCGTCGCGCAGCGCGACCAGCACGTCCTTCCTCCCGCGTACGCGGCGTCGCGTGTCGGCCGACAGGGCGATCGTCTGCAGCGCGGGAAGGGCGCGCGTGAGGCGGTCGGCGCCGAACACCCGCGCGCCCGCGGCGACGGCGCGGGGCACGTCGGTCAGCAGCGCCGCGGTGACGAGGAGCTCGGCGAGGTCGATCCGCTCCTGCACGTCGCTCGCGGCGATCGTGCCGTGCTGCACGCCGGCGAGCCAGATGCCGCCGTCGTCGGCCTTGATCAGCTGCTCCGGAGAGAGCGCGCGGTGCACGATCCGCTCGTCGTGGAGGGTGCGCACCGCGCGGTAGACCTCGTCGAGGTCGGTGTCGCTGACCGTGCCGTCGGCCAGCTCGGCGAACGTCGAGCCCGGGACCTCGTCGTAGGCGAGGAGGGTGGAGTCGGGGCCTACCTCGACCACGGCGCGCAGGGTCGGCACGCGGCCGCCGGCGGCGGTGGCGGCGTAGGACATCAGGGCCGCGTGCTCGAGCTGGGCGCGCATCGAGAAGACGCTCGGGTTGGCGGGGTCGGTGCGCAGGCGCAGCTGGCGCCAGGCGGCCCGGGCGAGGCCGGCGCCCTCCAGGTCGCGGTCGTAGACGTTGACGCGCAGGCGCTCCCGGCCGCGGGTGAACGCGGTGTACTGCCGGCCGCGGGCCGTGTTCTTGTTGGCGCGCAGCACGGTGATCGGCAGCCCGGCGCGGTCGAGCGCCTCGGCCACCTCCAGCCCGCTGGGGCGCGTGGTCGGCGTCCCCAGGGTGTAGCGGGTCGCGAGGCCGACCGCCCAGCCGATGGCCAGCGACATCCCGATGACCTGCGTGGTGGTCTGGCTCGTGGTGAGCGGCACGAAGGTGACCGCCACGATCGTGACGACGGCGAAGACGCCCCATCGCCCGCGGCCGAGCAGGCGCGCGACGGTGGTGAAGGCGACCAGCCCCGTGATGATCGGGTTGAGCACGATGCGACCGCCGCTGGCGTCGCCGGTGATGGCGACGAGCAGGCGCTCGGGGGCATAGCTCGTCACGAGGAACGTCGTCAGCAGGGCGAGCGCCGACGCGATGAGCATCGCTCCGACCGCGTCGACGAGCTGCCGGCTGCGGCGGCGTGCCACGAGGTCGATGGCCACGGCGATCGGCAGGGCGAGGAGGCCGAGTCCGGCGATGGTGTTGAGCAGGAACCGGAGCAGCTCGGGCACCCGGTTGCTCGCGTCGATGATGTCCTGGTCGATGCCGGTCGAGGTCGCGGTCAGGAAGTAGGAGATCGCGACGATCGCGACGAAGGCAAGGAGGGCGACCGCGAAGCGCACGAGGTCGATGGGGCGGCGGACCCGGCGCGGGATGACGCCGTCCTCGATGACCAGCGTGCCTGCGCCGCCGTCGTCGGGATCGAGGGGGACGGCGGGGGACACGGGAGTGATCGTCGCATCCGGACGGCCGTCGGGCGGGGAGGC
>JADGOZ010000001.1 GCA_017882705.1 Candidatus Nanopelagicales bacterium
AAGACGACGCTCGCCCCTGGGTCCAAGGTCGTCACGGACTACTACGACAAGGCCGGCCTCACGCCCTACCTCGAGAAGATGGGCTTCAACCTCGTCGGCTACGGCTGCACGACCTGCATCGGAAACTCGGGCCCGCTGCCCGAGGAGGTCAGCGCCGCGGTCAACACCGACGACCTCGCCGTCGTCTCGGTGCTCTCCGGCAACCGCAACTTCGAGGGCCGGATCAACCCCGACATCAGGATGAACTACCTCGCGTCGCCTCCGCTCGTCGTCGCCTACGCGATCGCCGGCACCATGGACCTCGACATCACGACCGAGCCGCTCGGGACCGACCCCGAGGGCAACCCGGTCTACCTGCGCGACATCTGGCCGTCGCCGGCCGAGGTGCAGACCACGATCGACGGCTGCATCGACGCCGACATGTACACCTCGCGCTATGCCGACGTGTTCGCCGGCGACGAGCGCTGGCAGGGTCTTCCGACCCCCACGGGCAGCACGTTCGACTGGCAGGACGACTCGACCTACATCCGCAAGGCGCCGTACTTCGACGGGATGAAGGCGCAGCCGGACCCGGTGTCCGACATCCACGGCGCCCGCGTGCTCGCCAAGCTCGGCGACTCGGTCACCACGGACCACATCAGCCCGGCGAGCTCGATCAAGCCGGACAGCCCTGCGGGCAAGTACCTCTCGGCCCATGGCGTCGAGCGCAAGGACTTCAACTCCTTCGGCTCGCGCCGCGGGAACCACGAGGTGATGATCCGCGGCACGTTCGCGAACATCCGCCTACGCAACCAGCTCCTCGACGGCGTGGAGGGCGGTTACACCCGCGACTTCACCGCGCCCGACGCCCCGCAGGCCTTCATCTACGACGCCGCCAAGGCGTACGCGGCCGCGGGCACCCCGCTCGTGATCCTCGCGGGCAAGGAGTACGGCTCGGGCTCGTCGCGCGACTGGGCCGCGAAGGGCACGGCGCTGCTCGGCGTCAAGGCGGTCATCGCGGAGTCCTTCGAGCGCATCCACCGGTCGAACCTCATCGGCATGGGCGTCCTGCCCCTGCAGTTCCCCGAGGGGCAGACCGCCGACTCGCTCGACCTCGACGGCACCGAGACGTTCTCGATCACCGGTGTCACCGAGCTCAACGACGGCGTGACCCCGCGCAAGGTCCTCGTGTCGGCGGCCAAGGCCGACGGCGGGAGCGTCGACTTCCACGCGGTGCTGCGCATCGACACCCCGGGCGAGGCGGACTACTACCGCAACGGCGGGATCCTGCAGTACGTCCTGCGCTCGCTCGTCGCGAGCTGACCAGGAGCCCGGCGTAGGACCGGGCACCCCTGACGTGCGATGACGCGTCACCCCGAACGACGGCGGCCCCCACCTCTCGCCAGGTGAGGGGCCGTCGTCCTGTCCCAGCCCCGACGTAGGTTGTGGCCCATGGCTCCTCCTGTCGCGCCGCCGGGGTGGCCACGCGGCGTGCGTCCGCCCGGTGCCCCCGGGTGGGAGGAGACGGCGGTGCCGTGGCTGCTCGACCAGTGCCCGGCGGACTACCGGGGGCACGAGGTGCTGCGGCGACACCCCGAGGTGCTCGCACGGTTCGCCGCGCACCACGTCGACTCGGCGCTCGAGGGGGCTCGGGCCGCCTACGCCGGAGCACGCCGCGAGCTGCGCGAGCGGGTGGATCCCGAGGTCCTCGATGCCGCCCTGCGCGTGCTCGAGGCCGAGGGCGCGCGGCTCGCGCGTGCGTCCCGCGAGGTCGCGCTCGTCGAGGAGGCGCTGCGCGGAGCCCGGTGGAAGCCGCGGCTGTGAGGACACGGCGCGAGACCCGGCTGTGACCGGTCCGAGACCGTAAACGCTTGCATGGCGAGTGAATCGGACATAGCGGTACGAGGTTGCCGCCGCGTGACGGAATTGTTACCGGACGCAACGAATTCGTGACCGGATGGTGTGGCCTGCACCACCCCCAGGGAATATGTTCGGGCTGGCAACATTCCTCCGGCTCGTCATCGACGGACCGGGCGAGCTCCCTCCCGGGTCGATCCCGGGGCCTTCAGCACGGCGGACCCGTGCGAGAAAGGACGAGAATGAGCAAGCGTTATCTGGCAGCGGCGGGCGTAGCTGCGCTGTCGCTCCTGCTGGCTGCCTGTGGCAGCTCCAGTTCCTCCAGCTCGACCCCCGCCGCGTCGGGTGGAACCTCGAGCGCCGCGGCGACCGGGAAGGTCGGCGTCATCCTTCCGGACGCCACCACGTCGCCCCGCTGGGAGACCAACGACCGTCCCAGCCTGCAGAAGGCGTTCGACGCCGCCGGCGTCACGTACGACATCCAGAACGCCACGAAGGACGCGACGAAGTTCGGCTCGATCTGCGACGCCATGATCGCGGAGAAGGTCAACGTCCTCATGATCGTCAACATCGACTCGGCGAGCGGCGCGGCCTGCGAGAGCAAGGCCAAGGCTGCGGGTATCCCGAGCATCGACTACGACCGCCTGACGCTGAACGGCGACGCGACGTACTACGTGTCGTTCGACAACGTCCAGGTCGGCAAGCTCATGGGTGACGGCCTCGCCGCCTGCCTGACTGCCGCCGGCAAGACCAAGGCCAACATCGTCTACATCAACGGCGACCCGACGGACAACAACGCGAAGCTGTTCAAGGACGGCTACTCCGGCGCCCTCAAGGCGAAGATCGACGCGGGCGACTACAAGCTCGTCGGCGACCAGACCGGCAAGTGGGACGCCACCGTCGCGCAGACCACGTTCGAGCAGATGTACGCCCAGAACAAGGGCGCAATCGATGGCGCGCTCGTGGCCAACGACACGATGGCCGGCGGCGTGAATGTCGTCCTGGCGAAGAACGGTCTGGCCGGCAAGGTCCCGATCACGGGCCAGGACGCCTCTGACGAGGGTCTGCAGCGCGTGCTCGCGGGCACCCAGTGCGGCACCGTCTTCAAGGACGTCAACCTCGAGGCCGGTCTGGCCGCGAAGCTCGCGATCGGCATGATCAAGGGCGACGGCTCCGACAAGGCAGCCGCCACCGCGACGATCAACAACTCGAAGGCCGACATCGCCGCCGCCTACGCCGTCCCGGTGTGGATCACGAAGGCGAACATCAAGGTTCCGTTCGACGCCGGCTACACGACGGCGGCCAAGGTGTGCACCGGTGACTACGCCGCGATGTGCACCGCGGCGGGGATCTCCTAGCACCACCGAGGTCCGGTCCCCCCGTCATGGGGGGACCGGACCTTTCCCCACACCGTCGGCGCTCGCGACGACGTGACCACGAAGTGCGGCGCGGCGGGTCGAGACCGGTCGTGCCCCGCGCCCGACCGTGCCACTCTGGCGTCTGGCGCAGTCCCGCGGCCATTGCCCATCTGTGAGGACCCCATGACCATGACGATGCCGGCACCCGACTTCGGGCCCACGACCACCGACGAGCCTCTGCTCTCCTTGCGCGGCGTCACCAAGAGCTTCGGCGCCGTGGAAGTGCTGCGCGAGGTGAACCTCGACGTCCGGCTCGGCAAGGTGACAGCGCTGGTGGGCGACAACGGTGCCGGCAAGAGCACGCTCATCAAGGGTGTCGCCGGGATCCACACCTTCGACGGCGGTGACTACCGCTACGAGGGCGAGTCCGTCCACATCACGAGCCCGAAGCAGGCCAACGCACTCGGGATCGAGGTGGTGTACCAGGACCTCGCGCTCTGCGACAACCTCGACATCGTCGAGAACATGTTCCTCGGCCGCGAGATCACCAGTGCCGGGCTGCTCGACGACGCGACGATGGAGAAGCGCGCCAACGAGACGCTGGCCGGCCTCTCGGTGCGCACCGTGAAGTCGGTGCGCCAGAAGGTCGCGAGCCTCTCCGGTGGTCAGCGCCAGACCGTGGCGATCGCCCGGTCCGTCCTCTGGAACTCCAAGCTCGTCATCCTCGACGAGCCGACCGCCGCCCTCGGCGTGGCACAGACCGAGCAGGTCCTCAAGCTCGTCCGCCGTCTCGCGGACAACGGCCTCGCCGTGATCCTGATCAGCCACAACATGAACGACGTGCTCCAGGTGGCCGACGACATCGCCGTCCTCTACCTCGGCCGGATGGCGACCCAGGTCGACGCCAAGAAGGTGACGCACGCGCAGGTCGTCGAGCTGATCACGACCGGTCGGCTGTCCACGGACCCGCCGCCTGCGGCCGTGGCCGTCGCGGAGGAAGAGTCGACGAACAGCGCCGTCACCAACGACCAGGAGGACCAGTCGTGAGCACGATGATGGACAAGGAGCTCGAGAACGCCGGCGAGGTCCCCGACAACCGCGTCACGTCAGCGCTGTCCGAGTACTTCGCGAAGGTGCGCGGCGGCGACGTCGGTGCGCTGCCCGCCGTCCTGGGCCTCGTCGTGCTGGCACTCGTCTTCACGGCCCTGCGGTCCGAGACGTTCCCGACCGCGTTCAACTTCGGCAACCTGCTCAACCAGGGCGCCGGCGTCATCGTCATCGCGATGGGGCTGGTCTTCGTCCTGCTGCTCGGCGAGATCGACCTGTCGGCCGGCTACACCGCGGGCACGGCGGGAGCCGTGCTCGGCGTCGCCGTCACGACCCACGGGTGGCCCTGGTGGGCCGGCGTCGTCGTGTGCCTCGCCACGGGTGCCTTCATCGGCCTCATCATCGGCCTGCTCGTGGCCCGGATGGGCATCCCGTCGTTCGTCGTCACCCTGGCGCTCTTCCTCGCCCTGCAGGGCGTGCTGCTCCAGGTCGTCGGCGAGGGTGGTCAGATCGCCCTCACCGACCCCACGATCCTCGCGGTCATGAACAAGAACATGCCGGTCTGGCTCGGCTGGACGCTGTACGTGGTCGTGATCGTGGTCTACGGCGGCCTGACGTTCCGTCGCATGGTCACCCGACGCGCCAACGGACTGCACGCCGAGCGCACGACGGTGTGGGCGTTCAAGTTCGCCTCGTTGGTCATCCTGCTCGGGATCGTCGTCTACCTGCTGAGCATCGAGCGCAGCGTCAACCCCGCCGTCACGTCCATCACGGGTGTGCCGGTCGTCGTCCCGCTGCTGCTCGTCCTGCTCGTGGGCACGACCCTGCTGCTCAACCGCACGTCCTTCGGCCGTCACATCTACGCGGTCGGCGGCAACGCGGAGGCGGCCCGCAGGTCGGGCATCAACGTGGCCAACATCCGCCTGGCGTGCTTCGTCATCTGCTCGACGATGGCCGCCGTCGCGGGCATCGTCATCGGCAGCCGTGACAACGGCATCACCCCCAACACCGGTGGTGGCCAGACCCTGCTCTACGCCGTCGGCGCTGCCGTCATCGGCGGCACCAGCCTCTTCGGCGGAAAGGGTCGCACGCTGGACGCGATCATCGGCGGTCTCGTCGTGGCGATCATCGCGAACGGCATGGCGCTGCTGAACCAGCCGGCAGGTGTCGTCTACTTCGTCACCGGACTGGTCCTGCTCGTCGCGGCCAGCGTCGACGCCCTGTCGCGCCGCCGTACCGCGTCCACCGGTCGGTAGTCGGCCCAGCGGAAGGTGACCCGTGTCGCTCGCCGGAGCCACGCAGGACGAGGTGCGCCGTCACAACCTGGCGGCCCTGGTCCGGTTCCTCCACGACCACGGGTCCACCTCCCGCTCGGAGCTGGTGAGCCACACCGGGCTCAACCGGAGCACGGTGGGCGGACTGCTCTCCGACCTCGTGGCGGCCGACCTCGTGCGGGAGACCGAGCCGGTAGGGCGCGGCGTGGGCCGGCCGTCCTACGGCGTGGAGCCGGTGGGCGACAGCGCCTACGTGCTGGCCATCGACCTGCGGGTGGACCGCACGATCGCGGCGCTCGTCGGGTTCGGCGGGGTCGTCCTCGAGCGCCGCGAGCACCGCTACCGCAAGGGGCAGCCGCGCGAGGAGCGGATCGTCGCGCAGCTGGTCGCGGTGTGCCACGACCTCCTGCGCGCGGCACCGGCTCGGGCCGTGATGGTCGGTGTCGGCGTCGGGGTGCCGGGTCTCGTGCGTCAGCCCGACGGCCTGGTGCGCTTCGCGCCCAACCTCGGCTGGGTCGACGTCCCGCTCGGGGAGCACCTCGTGGAGGCCCTGGGCCTGTCGGTCCCCATCGTCGTCGGCAACGACTCCGACCTCGGTGCCATCGCGGAGCGGCTGCGCGGCAGCGCCGTCGGCGCCGCCAACGTCGTCTACCTGTCGGGGCAGGTCGGTGTCGGCGGCGGGATCGTCGTCGACGGCAACCTGATGATGGGGGCACAGGGCTACGCGGGCGAGATCGGGCACATGCGTGTGAACCCGCGCGGCCGGGCGTGCCGCTGCGGGGCCATCGGCTGCTGGGAGACCGAGATCGGAGAGCCCGCCGTGCGGGCAGCCACCTCGTCGCCCGAGGGCATGCCCGTCGCCGAGATCGTGGCGCGGGCCGCAGCGGGGGACAAGGCCGCGATCAAGGGACTGCGCTCGGTGGGCGAGTGGCTCGGCGTGGGCGTCGCGAACATCGTGAACATCCTCAACCCCGACGTCGTGGTCTTCGGCGGGACGCTGCGCGAGATCCTGCCCGTGGTGCGCTCGGCCGTCGAGGCCGCGGTCGCGGGAGCGCTGGCCGCGCCGGGCGAGCACGTGGTCCTGGCCCTGCCCGCGCTGGGCGACGACTCGACGCTGCTCGGTGCGGCCGAGACGGCGTTCGCCCCGCTCCTGGAGGACCCGCTCGGCGTCATCGCCGGCGGCCGGCCGACCCGGCTGGCCCCGGCGTCGCCGGCGTCGGTCCCGAGCCCGCGCGCCTGAGCGGGCTGTGACGGTCGACACCGGTCCGCGGTCACGACGTGCGCGGCCGCCTGCGGTCCCTAGACTCGGTCCATGACGGTGCTGCGCGGGATCAGGTCGCCCGAGGACCTGCGGGCTCTGCCCGCGGAGCAGCTCCCGGCGCTCGCGGAGGAGATCCGCTCCGAGCTGGTCGAGAAGGTCACCCGGTCCGGGGGGCACCTGGGACCCAACCTCGGAGTCGTCGAGCTCACGATCGCGCTGCACCGCGTCTTCCGCTCACCGCAGGACGTCCTCGTCTTCGACACCGGTCACCAGTCCTACGTGCACAAGATGCTGACGGGGCGTCTCGAGGGCTTCGAGCACCTGCGCCAGGAGGGCCACCTGTCGGGCTACCCGAGCCGGGCCGAGTCCGAGCACGACGTCGTGGAGAACTCGCACGCGTCGACCGCGCTGTCCTGGGTCGACGGCATCGCCAAGGGTTTCGAGCGGACGGGCGAGCTCGAGCACCGGCACGTGGTGGGGATCATCGGCGACGGTGCCCTCACCGGGGGCATGGCGTGGGAGGCGATCAACAACATCGCCGCGGCCCCGGACCGCCCGCTCGTCATGGTGGTCAACGACAACGGCCGGTCGTACTCGCCCACGATCGGCGGCCTCGCCGACCACCTGGCCACCCTGCGCACCGCGCACTCCTACGAGCGGGTCCTCGACTGGGGCAAGTCGGCCCTCGGCCGCACGCCCGTCGTCGGCGCACCTCTGTACGAGACGCTGCACGGGGTGAAGAAGGGGCTCAAGGACGTCCTGGCCCCGCAGGGCATGTTCGAGGACCTCGGGCTCAAGTACATCGGCCCGGTCGACGGGCACGACTGCGTCGCACTGGAGCACGCGCTGGCGCGCGCCAAGCACTTCCCGGGGCCGGTGCTCGTCCACGTCATCACCGAGAAGGGCCGCGGCTACAAGCCTGCTCTGGCCGACGAGGCGGAGCGGTTCCACGCGGTGGGCGTCATCGATGCGGAGACGGGTCTCCCGCTGACGGCGAGCGGCACGTCGTGGACCAACGTGTTCTCCGACGAGCTCGTGACCCAGGGCCGGCTGCGCCCCGAGGTCGTGGCGATCACTGCGGCGATGATGGGGCCGACCGGTCTCGACCGCTTCTGCGCCCAGTTCCCCGACCGCACCTACGACGTCGGGATCGCCGAGCAGCACGGCGCCACGAGCGCCGCCGGCATGGCCTACGCCGGTCTGCACCCCGTCTTCGCCGTCTACGCCACGTTCATCAACCGGGCCTTTGACCAGGTCCTCATGGACTGTGCGCTGCACCGCGCCGGCGTCACGTTCGTGCTGGACCGCGCCGGCGTCACGGGCGACGACGGGGCCAGCCACAACGGCATGTGGGACATGTCGATCCTGCAGGTCGTGCCCGGACTGCGGATCGCCGCGCCGCGCGACTCGGCGACCCTGCGCGAGGAGCTCCGCGAGGCGCTCGACGTCGGCGACGCCCCCACGGTCGTGCGCTTCCCCAAGGGGGCGGTGGGTCCTGACGTCCCCGCGGTCGAGCGCATCGACGGTGTCGACGTGCTGCGCCTGGACGAGGCCGCGACCGTGCTGCTGGTGTCGGTCGGCTCGTTCGCACCGCTGTGCCTCGAGGTGGCGGACCGTCTGGCCGACCAGGGCATCGGCGTCACCGTGGTCGACCCGCGCTGGGTGTCGCCCGTGCCGTCCGCCGTCGTCGAGCTCGCGCGCGGGCACCAGCTGGTGGTGAGCGTCGAGGACAACAGCCGCCAGGGCGGGATCGGGTCGTCGGTCGCGGCGGCGCTGCGCGACGCCGACGTCGACGTGCCGTTGCGCGACTTCGGCATCGAGCGCGCGTTCCTCCACCACGGCACCCGGGCGTCGGTCCTCTCCGAGCTCGGGCTCACCGCCCAGGACGTGTCGCGTGCTGTCGTCGAGACCGTGGCACGCCTCGACCACTCGGCCCAGCGCTCCGGCGCGACGGAGGCCTCCGAGGTCGAGCGCTCCGGCGACTCCGGCTGACCTGCTGCTCAGGCGCCTCGGCTGACGGGGCGGTGCGGTTCCGCGGGTGCAGGGTCGGCGAGCGACTGCCGCACGGGGTCTCCTCCGGCGCGGACCATCGCCACCTCGTCGACCGTCACCAGCACGGGTCGAGCGAAGCCACGCTCGTCGGGCTCGGTGAGCAAGGACGCGGACACGGCGAAGGCGGGGTCCAGCCGCCCGAGGTCGAGCCAGCCGCGGGTGCGCATCGGGATCGCTGCGGAGCGCATGCCCTGGCCGTCGACGAGCGCCACACGGAACGTGCGCGAGGCGAGCAGCGTGAGGACGTCGGCGTCGCCGAGCGGACGCAGCACGGCGGTGGGGTCGCGCTGGAGCCGCTCGCCGGCGAGGGTCGCCATGTCGGCGAGGTAGCGGTCGGCCTTCGACGTGGCGAGCCCGAGATCGACCTGCGCCGCGACCAGCACACCGACCGGCAGGAGGCCCGCCTCGTCGGGGGAGGGATGGCCGTCGTCGGAGTACCCCCGCAACGCAAGGCCGACGTCGAGCGCGCCGCCGAGCACGGTGCGACGGGTCCACGCCACACCCGGGTGCAGCGCGTGGTCGCGGGGGAGGGCACGGGGCCGCACCCGCGACAGGATCCGTCCGCGGACCTCCGCGACGGCCTCCGGCGAGGTCTCGCCCGCCGCGTGGAGCATCTCGTCGAGCGCCACGCGCAGCCGGAGCCAGCGCGCGAGCCGACGTTGCACGAGCGCGTCGGGCATCGTCCCCGACGGGTCGCCGGCGGCTAGGACCAGCTCGCCCCACCCGATGACGAGGTGGCTCGAGTCGAGGGTCCGGACATGGACCGCGCCCTCCTCACGCGTCTCCAGGTCGGCGAGCGTCCCGTGGTCGAGGAGCGTGACGGCGAGGACGGAGCGCCGCAGCGCCGTGGACGTCCGATCACCGGTCACGCCACGACCGTACGCCGATCACCCCGCCGATCCGAGGCCCACGCGCGTGACAGAGCAAACCGAGAGTGACTGTTGATGACGCAGAGTGAAACCTCCCCCGGCGAACCCTGGGGAGGGTCGCCGGGGGAGCCACGGGCTCAACGGACGCTGGCCACTCCCGGCTCCAGGAAGCGGCGGCCGGTCACTCGTTCGCTCGTGCCGGTGCGGTCGAGGTAGGGCGTGATGCCCCCGAGATGGAACGGCCACCCCGCGCCGAGGAGCAGGCACAGGTCGAGGTCCTGCGGCTCCGCGACGACACCCTCGTCGAGCATCCGGCGCGCCTCGTCGGCGACGGCGTCGAGCGCCCGCTGCCGGACCTGCTCGGCGGTCGACGGAGAGTCGCCGAGCGTGAACAGCTCGAGGACGTCGTCCGCGATCCGCGGGGTCGAGCCGTCCCACGTGAGCAGCGTCGTCCTGCCCGCCTCGACCATCCGGCGCTGGTTCTCCGAGACTCCGAAGCGGTCCGGGAACGCCTGGTGGAGCGTCTCGGCGGTGTGGAAGGCCACGGCGGGTCCGACCATCTGCACGAGCACGTAGGGCTGCATGGGCAGGCCGAGCGGGTCGAGCGCGGAGTTCACGACGTCGAAGGGCGTGCCCTCGTCGTAGGCCGCCATGACCTCGCCGAGGAAGCGGGTCAGCAGGCGGTTGACGACGAACGCGGGCGCGTCCTTGACGAGCACGCACGACTTCTTGAGCGACTTGCCGAGGGCGAACGCCGTCGCCAGCGAGGCATCGTCGGTCTTCTCGGCGCGCGCGATCTCGAGCAGCGGCATGAGCGCGACCGGGTTGAAGAAGTGGAACCCGACGACGCGCTCCGGGTGCTGCAGGTTCTCCGCCATCGCCGTGACCGACAGCGAGGACGTGTTGGTGAGCAGCACGCAGGTGTCGGACACGACGGCCTCGACCTCGGCGAACACCTGCTGCTTGACCTTGAGGTCCTCGAAGACCGCCTCGATCACGACGTCGGCGTCGGCGAAGGCGTCCTTGGTGATGGACCCCGTCACCAACGCCTTGAGGCGGTTGGCCTTGTCGTTGTTGAGCCGGTGCTTGGCGTGCAGCTTGTCGATCTCGCCGCGGACGTAGTCCACGCCCTTGTCGACGCGCGCCTGGTCGAGGTCGGTGAGGACCACCGGCACCTCGAGCCGCTGCACGAACAGCAGCGCGAGCTGGCTCGCCATGAGCCCGGCCCCGACGACGCCGACCTTGGTGACCGGACGTGCGAGCTTCTTGTCGGGCACGCCGACCGGACGCTTCGCACGACGCTGCACGAGGTCGAAGGAGTAGATGCCCGACGCCCGCATCTCGTCGCTCATGACGAGCTCGGCGAGCGCGGTGTCCTCCGCGGCGAAGCCCTCGTCGCGGGTCGACGTGCGCGCCGCCTCGATCAGGTCGAGGGCGCGGTACGGCGCCGGCGCCGCACCGTGCACCTTGGCGTCGGCGAAGGCGCGACCAGCGGCGATCGCGGCATGCCACGCCTCGCCCCGGTCGACCTCCGGCCGCGTCACCACGGTCTCGCCGCGAAGGACGGAGGCCGCCCAGCGGAGGGACTGGACGAGGAAGTCCGCCGGCTCGAACGAGACGTCGGCGAGGCCGAGGGAGAGAACCTCGCCGGGCTTGAGCATGCGGTTCTGGGTGAGCGGGTTCTCGACGATGACCTTGACAGCCTTCTCCGCCCCGATGAGGTTCGGCACGAGGTAGGCGCCGCCCCAGCCCGGGATCAGCCCGAGGGCGACCTCGGGCAGGGCGATGAGCCCGGCACCGGTCGAGACCGTGCGGTAGGTGCAGTGCAGTGCGACCTCGAGGCCGCCACCCATGGCCGCACCGTTGACGAACGCGAACGACGGCACGGACAGCTCGCCGAGCCGGCGGAACGTCGCGTGCCCCAGCTCGCCGAGCTGACGCGCCTGCGCCATGCCGACGATGTGCGGGATGCCGGAGAGGTCGGCACCCACGGCGAAGATGAACGGCTTGCCGGTCACGGCGACGGCGACGATCTCGCCGGCTGTCGCGGCAGCCTCGACCCGGTCCATCGCGGCGGCGAAGGACATGAGGCCGCCGTGCCCGAACGTGCTGGGACGCGTGTGGTCCCGGCCGTTGTCGAGCGTGATGAGCGCGGCCGCGCCGGCGCCGTCGGGGAGGTCGACGAACCGGACGTAGGCGTTCGTCACGACCTCGTCGGGAGCGGCCGCGGTGGTGGTGGTCTCGGTCATGGTGGTCACTCGCCCTTGCCGTCGTAGTTCGGGTTCTCCCAGATGACCGTGCCGCCCATGCCGAGGCCGATGCACATGGTGGTGAGGCCGTAGCGGACGTCCGGCCTCGTCTCGAAACCCCGCGCGAGGTAGGCCATGAGACGGATGCCCGACGACGCGAGGGGGTGGCCCACGGCGATGGCGCCGCCGTACTGGTTCACCCGCGCGTCGTCGTCGGCGATGCCGAAGTGGTCGAGGAACGCGAGCACCTGGACGGCGAACGCCTCGTTGACCTCGAACAGCCCGATGTCGTCGATGGTGAGCCCCGCCTTGGCCAGCGCCTTCTCGGTCGAGGGCACCGGCCCGACGCCCATCACCTCGGGCGCGACACCGGCGAACGCGAAGGAGACGAGACGTGCCTTGGCCGTGAGCCCGAGCTCGGTGGCCACCTCTTCGGCCGCGAGGACGGCGCCGGTGGCGCCGTCGTTGAGTCCGGCCGCGTTGCCCGCGGTGACCCGGCCGTGCGGGCGGAACGGGGTCTTGAGCGAGCCGAGGCCCTCGAGAGTGGTCTCGGGTCGCGGCGGCTCGTCGACCGTCGCGAGTCCCCATCCGGAGGTGGCCCCGCGCGTCGCGATGGGCACCAGGTCCGGCTGGATGAGGCCGTCGGCGTAGGCCTTGGCGGTCTTCTCCTGGCTGCGCAGGGAGTACTCGTCCGCGCGCGCCTTGGTCAGGTGGGGGAAGCGGTCGTGCAGGTTCTCCGCCGTCTTGCCCATGAACAGCGCCTCGGGGTCGACCAGCTTCTCGGCGATGAGGCGCGGGTTCGGGTCCATGCCCTCGCCCATCGGGTGACGGCCCATGTGCTCGACGCCGCCGGCGACGACGACGTCGTAGGCACCGACGCCGATGCCGCTCGACAGGTTCGTGACGGCGGTCAGTGCGCCTGCGCACATGCGGTCCACGGAGAAGCCGGGCACCGACTGCGGGAAGCCGGCGAGGATCCCCGACGTACGACCGAGGGTGAGGCCCTGGTCGCCGATCTGCGTCGTGGCGGCCACGGCGACCTCGTCGATGCGCTCCGGGGGGAGCGACGGGTTGCGGCGAAGCAGCTCGCGGAAGACGGCGACCACGAGGTCGTCGGCTCGGGTCTCGGCGTAGATGCCGTTGGGGCCGGCCTTGCCGAACGGAGTGCGGACGGCGTCGACGAGGACGACGTCGCGCACGGCACGGGTGGGGGACACGGGCACTCCTCGCACGTGGGGGACCGATGGTCACCCATCGGTAGCCCCGATGCTACCCACCAGTAACCGGCAGCGGAATCGGGGTCGGGAGTTTGGCGGTGAAGGACGCCTGGATCGCACAGAAGGCACTGCAGGCGTCCTTCACCGCCTACGGCCCGAGGTTCTTGAGGGCTTCTCGTCGCGAGAGGCCGGAGAGGTCGGGGTGGTGGTCGACGAAGGCGCGGACCCAGTCGGGGTCCTTCCAGGCGAGGTCGCGCAGCGCCCAGCCGATGGCCTTGCGGTGGAAGAACTCCCGGGACTCGACGTTCGCCTCGATCACGTCGGTGAGCAGCGCGCGGTCGGTGCCGAGGCCTGAGCCGAGCTGGCTGAGGATGGCCGTACGCCGGAGCCACAGGTCCTCGTCATGGGCCCATCCGAGCACGATCGGGCCCATCTCGGCGGGGAAGCTGCGGTGCAGGGGCGCGACCTGGTGCCCGGCCACGTCGTCGACGAGGTCCCACCACGCGCCGGTCACGACGAGGTGCTCCAGCAGGGGCACGAGGTCGAGGTCGAGCCAGGCCCGGGCCGCACGGGCGCCGAGCAGCGCCAGGGCGGCGTACCGCTCCTCGCGGAACGAGGCGCCGTCGTAGAGCTCGCGGACGGTGGCCTCCCACGTCGCGCGGTCGGGGACCGGATGTGCAGCGAGGACCGGCCGGAGCGCGGCGACCTGGACCGGCTTCGGGGCGCCGCGGAACGGCATGGCCGACTTCATGTAGGCCTGCATCGCGGGCGCCCGCTCGGGGTCCGCCACGGCGGCGAGCGCGGCACGCACGTCACGGACGAGAGCGCGGTCCGGTCCGGTCATGGAGCCAGTCTGGCGCCCCACCATGGCGTACGCCGACGGTCCTGCCGGCCGGGCGCGCAGGTCAGACGAGCTCGGACTGAGGGGTGCTGACCACGGCGGCTGCGCCAGGGCGCTGGGGGCGGAGGTAGACCGCGAGCGTGACGACGAGGTAGACCACCCACACGGTGAGCTGCAGCCAGGTGGTGATCGGGTCGAAGTGGAAGAAGCCGCCGAGGACCGTGCCGACCGGGCCGTTCTCGTCGATCGAGGAGCTGACGTCGAAGGCGTAGCTCTGGCCGCCCGGGAGCCAACCGGCCTCCTGCAGGTCGCGGACGCCGTAGGCCAGGACGCCCGCGGCCACCACGATCAGCAGGGCTCCGGTCCACGTGAAGAAGGTGGCGAGGTTGAGCCGGACGGCCCCGCGGTAGACGGCCCACCCGATGCCGATCGCGGTCGCGATGCCCAGCAGCGCGCCGCCGAGCGCCGCCACCGTGCCCTCGGAGGCCGAGGTCGCGGCCCACAGGAACAGCGCCGTCTCGAGGCCCTCGCGCAGCACGGCGACCAGCGCCACGACGCCGAGGGCGACGCCGCCGGAGAGCAGGGCCTTGTCCAGCCGCCCGTGCAGCTCGCCGCGCATCTCGCGAGCGGTACGGCGCATCCAGAAGACCATCCAGGTGACGAGCCCGACGGCGATGATCGACATCGTGCCGGCGAACGCGTGCTCCGCCTCGTCGGACATCGAGCCCGACGTCGCGGTGAGCAGGGCCCCGAAGCCCAGGGACAGCGCGATCGCGATGCCGGTGCCGGCCCAGATGGCGCCGAGCCGCGAGGACTGACCCGCCTTGACGACGTACGCCACGAGGATCCCCACGATGAGCGAGGCCTCGAGACCTTCGCGCAGTCCGATGAGGTAGTTCGCGAACATGTCGTCTCCCGAAGAAGTTAGGTAAGCCTTACTTATAAGGGTTACCTAAGCACGCGGTCGTCCGGCGTATCAACCGGGGTCGCTGTGGCGGTGGTCACGAGGACGGAGTCTGCCGTAGCAGCGAGCGCCGTGACGAGGTCCGGCGTGACGAGCGCGACCTGCCAGGCGCGTGCGCCGCCAGCGACGAGCGCGGCGGCCACGTGCTCGGCGTCGGGCTCCTCGGGAGGGGTCCAGGCCAGCCGGCGGACGAGGTCGGGCGAGACCAGGTTCTCGACCGGCATGTGGTGCTGGTCGGCCAGCGCGGCCAGGGCGCTGCGGGCCACCGCCAGGCGTGCGGCCGCCTTAGGGTCGCGTTCGGCCCAGGCGCGCGGCGGTGGCGGCCCGTCCGAGGGCAGCGAGGACGGGGGCAGCTCGGAGTCCGGGAGGGCGAGCGCCGAGATGACCGCGGCCTGCCAGTCGGTGAGGTGGCGCCGGGCGCCGCGGCCGTGGAAGGCCGGCAGCGAGCTCAGCGGCGCCGGCTCCGGGCCCACGGCGGCCGTCGCCGCGGCGACGATCGCCGAGTCGGGCAGCACGCGACCCGGCGAGGTGTCGCGTCGGCGAGCGATCTCGTCACGGCGGTACCAGAGGCTGCGTACGACGGCCAGCTGTCGCGGACGCCGGATCTTGTGCATCCCCGACGTGCGTCGCCACGGATCCACCCGCGGTGCGGGCGGCGCGGCGTCGCGTGCCGCGTCGAACTCCTGCCACGCCCAGCCGAGCTTCCCCGCATCGTCGAGCTCGGCCTCCAGCGCGTCGCGCAGCTCGACGAGCAGCTCGACGTCGAGCGCCGCGTAGCGCAGCCACGGCTCGGGGAGCGGGCGCGTCGACCAGTCGGCCGCCGAGTGCTCCTTGGCCAGCGAGAAGCCGAGGACCTGCTCGAGGAGGGCCGAGAGGCCCACCCGCGCGTGCCCGAGCAGCCGTCCGGCGAGCTCGGTGTCGAACAGCCGGGTCGGTGCCAGGCCGATCTCGCGCAGGCACGGCAGGTCCTGGCTGGCGGCGTGCAGGATCCACTCCGTGCCGGCGAGCGCCTCGGCGAGCACGGTGAGTTCCGGTACGGCGATGGGGTCGACGAGATGCGTCCCGCTGCCCTCGCGGCGCAGCTGGACGAGGTAGGCGCGCTGGCCGTAGCGGTAGCCCGAGGCGCGCTCGGCGTCGACGGCGACCGGTCCGATGCCCGCGGCCAGCGCGTCGGCGGCTGCCCGCAGGGCCTGGGGCGTCTCGATGACCGGCGGCACTCCGTCGCGAGGCGCGAGCAGGGGGGTCGCGACGGCCTCCGGCTCGGAGGGGTCGCCGTCGGGGCCGGATCCGTGCGCGGGGTCGGCGGAGGCCGTTCCGGGGAACGCGGCGTCCGTCACGTGCTCAGGATAGGGACACGAGGGGTCGGCGTACGCATCGGCGCTGGTCGGCGTCGCGGCGTCGGGTCAGCGGACGAGACCGGAGCGCATCGCGTGCGCGACCATCTCGGCGCGGTCGCCGGTGCCCACCTTGCGTGCGATCCGGGCGAGGTGGCTCTTGACGGTGAGGGCGGAAAGCCCGAGGGCGTCGCCGATCTCCTTGTTCGAGCGGCCTTCGGACACCAGCTGCAGGACCTCGACCTCGCGGGAGGACAGCTCGTCCGGCGATCCACCGCGGGGGCGCAGGCGTGCGACCGGGGACGGTGCTCCGGCAGGACCGGCGGTCTCCTCCGGGGTGACGATGTAGCAGCGGATGTGCGCGTTGATCGCGGCGCGGACGGCGTAGGGGTCGTCTCGCACCGTCAGCAGGACGACGCGGCGCCAGCCGAGCTTGTTGAGGTCGGCGAGGAGCGGGAGGGCGGGTCCGTCGGCCAGCCCGCCGTCGACCACGACGAGGTCGCGAGGACCGTCGTAGTGGGCCCGGACGCGTGCCTCGGCTCCGCTCGCGGCCTCGACCACGTCGCGTGCCCCCAGCAGGCGGAGTCGGCTCACCAGGGCCTGACGACGCATCGCGGACTCGGCCACCACCAGTGCCGTGAAGCGAGCCCTCGGCAGCGGTACGACCGCTGACGGGCGCTCCACCAGTGCGACCACGGCTTGCCTCCCGGCATCGTCGGGCCGGACTCCGTCGTGTCCGGCCTACGAGTGCGTATCGGCCGGGTGGGGGGGTGTCTTGACCGTGCTGAGAGCCCCTTTTGCCTGAGATCGCACCACGATCGGGTGAATCCCGTCGTGCCTGAGGCGGCCGAGCGAGCGAACCGGGCACGGAGCGTCATCGGCCCCCGGCATCGGCGTCAGCGTCAGCGGCGGCGGGGCAGCGGGAGCGAGGCGACGCCGGGCGGCAGCGGCGGCAGTCCGGCGACCTGGGCGAGGACGTCGGTCCATGCCTTCAGGTGGGCGCCGATGTCCGTGCCCGTCGGGGTCCAGGACGCGCGGATCTCGACGTCGCCGGACGGAGCGCGGTCCGAGATGGCGCCGAAGGACTCCGAGGCGGTACGCGTCACGGTGCCGGACTCGGCGCGGAAGCCGGCACCGCGGTCCACCAGGGCCTCGACCAGCCAGGCCCAGCCCACCTCGGTGAGCATCGGGTCCTGCGCGATGTCGAGCTCGACCGTGCCCTTGGCGAACGTGACCACGCGGAAGGTGCCGTCCCAGGGCTCCTGACCCGCCGGGTCATGGAGCAGCACGAAGCGACCGCTCGCGGCCTCCTCGTCGTGGAGGACCACCTCGGCCTGCAGCGCGACGGCGAAGGGCGAGAGGCGCTGGGGCGCGGGGGTCTCCTCGAGCACGACCTCCGGCCGGACGGCCACGCCGTGGATGCTCGCGAGGGCCTCCGCGAAGGACGCCGGGACGGGCACCGTCGCGGGGTCGGCCCCGGTGTCGCGCCGTCGTGTCGTCACGAAGCCGAGACTAGGTCGGCCCCGGCCCCGCGAGCGGGAGGTAGCAGGGGGCTCGGCGCGTCGTGAGCCGCGTCTCAGCACGACTCCCGGATTCGACGCCCGCACGTGCCGGTGCGACGATCTGGCCCGTGACCGAGCAGCCCGAGACCCACGCCCCCGCGACACGGCCCGAGTCGGACCTCCTGCCCGGGACCCATCCGCTGCGCGACGGCCGCACGTCGTCGGCGCCCCTGGTGCTGACCGCGCGGCGCCAGCCCGTCCCGCACACCCCGGTGTGGTTCATGCGCCAGGCCGGTCGCTCGCTCCCGGAGTACCGCAAGGTCCGCGAGGGCGTCGCGATGCTCGACTCGTGCTTCCGCACCGACCTGATCGTGGAGATCACCCTGCAGCCGGTACGGCGGCTCGGCGTCGACGCGGCGATCTTCTTCAGCGACATCGTCGTACCCCTCAAGGCGATCGGGATCGACCTCGACATCGTGCCGGGAGTCGGCCCGGTCGTGGCGGAGCCGTTCCGCACGATGGCCGACGTCGACCGGCTGCGCGACCTCACGGACGACGACGTCGCACCGGTCCTCGCGGCCGTGACGGCGCTCTCGCAGGAGCTGGGCGGCACGCCGCTCATCGGCTTCGCCGGCGCGCCCTTCACGCTGGCGTCCTACCTCGTCGAGGGGGGTCCGAGCCGTGACCACGCGCGCACCAAGTCGTTGATGTACGGCGCTCCCGACGTCTGGCACGCGCTGCTGGAGAAGCTCTCCCACGTGGCCGGGCAGTTCCTGCGCCAGCAGGTGCTGGCCGGCGCCAGCGCCGTCCAGCTCTTCGACTCGTGGGTCGGAGTGCTGCCGGCACGGGACTACCGCGAGTACGTCCTCCCGCACTCGACCCGGGCGCTGGAGCACGTCGCGGACCTCGGTGTCCCGAAGATCCACTTCGGGGTCGGGACCGGCGAGCTGCTCGCCGACATGCGCGACGCCGGTGCCGACGTCGTCGGGGTCGATTTCCGGGTCCCGCTCGACGAGGCGTCCCGCCGGGTCGGACCGCTGCACGCCCTCCAGGGCAACCTCGACCCGGCGTCGCTCTTCGCCGGGCCCGAGGCGGTCGCTGCGCGCGTGCGACAGGTGCTGGCCGACGCCGAGGGTCTCCCGGGGCACATCTTCAACCTCGGCCACGGCGTCCTGCCGTCGACGGATCCGGACGTCCTGCGCAGCGTCGTCGACCTCGTGCACGAGACCACCGCGCGCTAGCCACGTCACCCCGCGGGCGGGTCAGCCGGCCTGGTCCACCAGGTTCGGCGACTCGCGACGGCGACGCACGACGAGCCACACCACCAGCGCGACCGGGCCGAGCACGATCAGCCACGGCACCAGAGCGCCGAGGACGGTGAGCGCGCCCGCCATGAACCCGGTGAACGAGTCCCAGCCGGCGCGCAGCCCGGCCAGGAAGCCGTTCGCCCTCTCGGTGGTGACGACCGGGGCCGTCGACCCGTAGAGCCGCACCGTGACGGTCGCCTGCGCGGTCTGGTCGGCGTAGGAACGCTGCCGCGCCTCCAGCGCCTCGAGATCTGCCTGGCGCTTGCTGAGCTCACCCTCGAGCGCGACGACGTCGCCGATCTTCGTGGCCTGGCTCATGAGCGCGCGCACCCGCGCGACCGACGCCTGCGCGTTGCGCACGCGTGCGTCGACGTCGGCGACGTCGGCCGTCACGTCGTCGCTCGTGCGCGTCGCGGTCTCGACCGTCCCGAGCCTGGTGACGTCCGCGAGCAGCGAGTCGACATCCCTGTTGTCGACGCGGAGCGTCGTCGTCGAGGAGGCGTACGTCGTCGGGCACCCGGTGCTCGGGCACGCGGGCGTGCCGTCGGCGTTCGTCGGCACGCCGGGCTGCGTCGTGCTGCCGGCCGAGGTCGACTGGCTCGCGATCGTCGCCTCGTGCTTCACCGCGAGGGCGCCGAGCGCGGAGGTGGACGTCAGGACGTCGTCGACGCGGACCCCGACGTCGGCCTTCACGACGACGGAGCGGTCCGCCGCGACGGCTGCCGGAGCCACGGCGTGCGCCGCGGTGCCGGAGGCGTCCTTCTGCTCGACCGCACCGCTGAGCGTGCCGTCCGCCGCGGGTGCGCCCGCCGCTGGTACCGCCGAAGCCGCGCCGGCCGCGGATGACAGGGAGGCGGTGTCGGTGGACGAGCCGGCGCACGCGGCCAGGAGGAACGCCAGGCCGAGGGCACCTGCGGTCGCGAGGCCGCGGGTCGCTCCCGAGCGGCGTGGACGGACGGACCGGGGCGGGACGGGGACGGACATGGTTCCTCCTCGACGGACGAGGCGGCGGTGCGGCCGCCACCCGGTGACAGCGCTGTGACGCCGGTCTCGTCCGGGCGGTTCCGGGTCGAGGGTCTCGAATCGGCAGCGACCGGGAACAGGTGGCAGGGTGTGAGACGTGGTGGAGGAGCAGGTGTCGGGCCGCGCAGCACGGCGGCCGCACGTGGTCGTGGTGGGTGGCGGCATCTCAGGGCTGGCCGCGGCGTGGCGGCTGTGCCGTGAACGCCACGACCTCGACGTCACGGTCCTCGAGTCCTCGTCCCTCGTCGGGGGCAAGCTGCGCGTCACCGAGCTCGACGGCATCGCCGTCGACGAGGGGGCCGAGTCGGTCCTCGCCACGCGTCCCGAGGCGGTCGACCTGATCCGGGAGGCCGGGCTCGGCGACGACCTCGTGCACCCGACGTCGGCCGCGCCCCAGCTCGTGATCGACGGCGACCTGCGACCGATGCCGACCGGACTCGTGATGGGTGTTCCCACCGACCTGACCGGGCTGTCGCGCAGCGGGGTGCTGTCGCCGCGGGGACTCGCTCGCCTCCCGCTCGACCACGTCCTGCCCGGCACGCGGCTCGGCGACGACATCTCGATCGGCGAGTACGTCGGACGTCGCCTCGGCCCCGAGGTGGTCGACCGCCTCGTGTCGCCGCTGCTCATAGGCGTCTACGCCGACCGTGCGGTCAACGTCTCGATGCGCGCCGCGGCGCCCGCGCTGTTCGAGGCCAGCCGCCACGAGCGGTCGGTGCTCAAGGCCGCGCTCGAGGTCCGTGCGGCGAACCATCCGGCCGACGGCGTACGCCGACCGGTGTTCGCCGGCGTGCGCGGGGGAGTCGGACGCCTGCCCGTGGCGCTCGCCGAGCGGCTGCGGGCCGTGGGCGTGCGCATCGAGACGGGCACCACCGTGCGGGAGCTGCGTCGGACCACCACCGGGTGGCAGGTCGTGACGGGTGCGACGAACGACGTCACCGTGATCGACGCGGACGCCGTCGTCATCGCCGTTCCGGCGCCCGCTGCGGCGAGGCTGCTGCGCGGGCACTGTCTCCAGGCCGAGACGGAGCTGTCCGAGATCGCGACGACGTCGGTGGCCGTGGTCACGCTGCTCTACCGCGCGGCGGACCTGCCCGGCGGCGACCTGCCCGAGGGCAGCGGCTACCTCGTGCCGCCGTCGGAGAACCACCCGGTGAAGGCCGCCACGTTCGTGTCGCACAAGTGGGGCTGGGTCCACGACGCCTGCGCCCCGCGCGGCCTCGTGGTGGCGCGCACGTCGCTGGGTCATGCCGACGACGTCGAGAGCCTCCAGCGCGACGACGGCGCCCTCGTGCTTCTCGCGTCGCAGGACCTGGCGTTCGTGGCCCGCCTCGGTCGTGCGACGCCGGTGGCGAGCCGTGTCTCGCGCTGGGGCGACGGTCTGCCGCAGTACGCCGTCGGACACGTGGACCGCGTCGCGCGGATCTCCGACGCGATCGACGAGGTCCCGGGTCTCGTGATCTGCGGCGCCGCGTTCGACGGCGTCGGGATCGCGGCGTGCATCGCCCGTGCGAGCCTCGCCGCCACCCGAGTGGTCCAGCGCCTCGGGTCCGACGGAGAATGGCGCCATGGCTGAGAAGACGAAGGCGACCAAGGCTGCGACGAGCAAGCCCACCGCGACCAGGGCCGCGGCGCCGGGCAAGGGCAAGCGGCCGCAGCAGGGCAAGGTCGCGAAGGAGATCAACGACGCGATCCGCTACACGACGTGGTCGGTCTTCAAGGCGGTGACGCCGCTCGGTGAGGGCGGTCGCGCGGCGCTCGTGCGGGAGGTCGAGGAGCTCGTGGAGCAGCTCGCCGCCCACGACGTGGTCGTCCGCGGGTTCTACGACGTCGCCGCGCTGCGAGCCGATGCCGACCTCATGCTCTGGATGCATGCGGCGTCGAGCGACGACCTGCAGGACGCCTATCACCGGTTCCGGCGTACCGCTCTCGGCTCGTCGCTCGAGCCGGTGTGGTCGCAGATGGCGCTGCACCGACCGGCGGAGTTCAACAAGTCTCACGTGCCGGCATTCCTCGCCGACGAGAACGCGAAGAAGTACGTCTGCATCTACCCCTTCGTGCGCTCGTACGAGTGGTACCTGCTCCCGGACGAGGAGCGTCGGGAGCTGCTCGTCGAGCACGGCCAGATGGGGCGCGGCTACCCCGACGTGCGGGCCAACACCGTGGCGTCGTTCGCCCTCGGCGACTACGAGTGGATCCTCGCGTTCGAGGCCGACGAGCTGCACCGCATCGTCGACCTGATGCGCCACCTGCGCGCGAGCCGCGCCCGCCTGCACGTCCGCGAGGAGATCCCCTTCTACACCGGGCGCCTCCGCCCCGTCGCCGCCCTGGTGGCCGACCTCCCGTAACCCCTCTCACCGAGGCCGTCTTCTGACCTCTCAAGGTGATCAGCGCCCTTCAGAGGCGCGTTCGTGACCGCGATTCGTGATCTTGGTGGCGATCGTCTCGGCCGTAAGGGGTGCATCCGGCGCCGGATCGTGGACATGATGCGAGGGTGTTCGCACCCGCCCGCACCCGCGTGGTCCGCAACCGCGTGCTGCGCGACCGGGTGACGCGCGACCGCGTGGTGCGCGAGCGCGTGCAGCGCGTCACGCTCCCGGAGCGGCTGACCGCCTGGATCTGCTCCGAGCTCGGGAGCTCGGTCGTGTCCGCCGTGCCGCAGGCCGGTGGCATCTCGCCCGGGCCGGCGGCGCGCCTCGAGCTCGCGGACGGGCGGCGCTACTTCATCAAGGCGGTGGCGGAGTCCGAGGCGCCCTACATGCCGCGGCACTTCCGGCTCGAGATCGACGTCCTCCGCATCCTGCCGACCGTGCCCTACCGTCCCTCGCTGGTGGCGACGTACGACGACGGCGACTGGGTCGCGCTCCTGCTCGAGGACGTCGACGGCACGCACCCCAACCTCTCGGACCCTGCGGTCGCGGACGCTGCGCGCGACGTCGTCCGGGCGCAGACCCGGGCCCTGACGCCGGACCCCTTGCGCCTCGAGTGCGACGACGTGGCCGCGACGGTACGTCGCTGGCACGCGGCCATCGCGGCGATCGATCCCGTCGTGCGGGGGAAGCTGCCGCACTGGTGGCGTCAGGAGGAGCCGAAGCTGTTGCGGCGTCTCGGGTCGCTGCCCGACCGGATGCCGCCCGAGACGTGGTGCCACTTCGACGTCCGCGACGACAACATGCTCGTGCGGACCGACGGCACCATGGTGATCCTCGACTGGGGGATGGCGAGGTCGGGGCCGGCCTGGATGGACGAGATGCTGCTCGCGCTGCACGACGTCACGACGCCGCGGTTCGACCGACGGGTCGCCGAGGTTCCCGCGTACGGCGTCGGCTCGGACGACGGCCGCGAGGACACCGTGACCGACTACCTGCTGTGCCTCGGCATCTCGCTGGCAGCGGTGGCCTACGGCGCGTCGCCCGTCGGACTGCCGCGGCTGATGTCGCAGCGCCGCGCCGAGTCCCACCGCCTGCTCGTCGGCGCCGCCCGTCGACTCGGCTACCGCTGACGGCGCTGCTACTCGGCGGGATCGAGCCTGATGCTCACGCTGTTGATGCAGTAGCGCAGGTCCGTCGGCGTTCCGTAGCCCTCGCCCTCGAAGACGTGGCCGAGGTGGCTGCCGCACGACGCGCACCGGACCTCGACGCGCTTCATCCCGAGGCTCGTGTCGGTGAGCTCGATGATGGCGTCGCCGGCCAACGCGGAGTAGAACGACGGCCAGCCGCAGTGCGAGTCGAACTTCGTGTCGCTGGTGAACAGGTGCGCGCCGCAGGCGCGGCACGAGTACGTCCCGCGCGTCTTGGTGTCGGTGTAGTCCCCGGTGAAGGCGCGCTCGGTCCCGGCCTCGCGCAGCACGTGGTACTCCTCGGGGGAGAGATCGGCCTTCCACTCCTCCTCGGACTTCACGGTCACGAACGGTGTGCCGTCGGGCTTGGTCACGGGCATGGGTCCGGTGTGCGCGCTCATGGCGGAGACGCTACGTCGCCACAGGGACGCCAGCCACCCCGAACCCATGACGGCGGTCTTACGACGTGGACCGGAACGTGCGCAGGCCGAGGACCGCGCCGAACGCGATGAGGCCGACGCCGGAGATCACGTCGATGACGCGCAGCGAGGTCTCGCCGAGCCTCGCACCGATCGTCGACATCGTGCCGGCGAGGACCAGGTGCGTGATCAACGAGCCGAGCGACGTACCGAGGACGAACGCGGCGGCGTGCCACGGCTCGCCGGCGAGGTCGCTCACGGCGGCGCCGGAGAACACGGCGGCCCAGGTGAGGATCGTCAGCGGGTTGCTCGCCGTGGCGAGCAACGCCGTGCGATAGGCCGCCCAGGGGGACACGACCTCGAGCTCGCTCTCGCCGCCGAGCCGCACGCGGAACGCGTCGTAGAGGGTGCGGATGCCCATGTAGGCGAGGACGGCGGCTCCGGCGAGGCCGAGGGCGAGGCGCAGCGGCGCGGCGGTCAGCAGGAGCGAGGCTCCGAGGGCGCCGAGGATGGCGTAGACGAGGTCCACCGTCGCCGCGCCGGCGCCGATCGCCGCCCCGGGGGCGAAGCCGAAACGGGCCGATGTGCGGGCGCAGAGCAGGAAGATCGGCCCGACCTGCAGCGCCACGAGGAGCCCGATCCCGAGGCCGGCGAGCAGTGCGGCGATCATGGCGCGCGCCTGGTGCCGGCGCACGGGCAGGTCGTCATGGAGGACATCGTGCCGGTCCGCCTGCCTCGCTCGCGCGCGGGTTGCGCGTAACGTCGCCCCATGGCCAAGGAGTTCGGGGAGCCGATCGAGCTGTCGGTGGGCGAGCACGTCGTGCGAGTGAGCAACCCCGCGAAGCCCTACTTCCCCGAGGTCGGCATCACGAAGCTCGAGGTCGTGCAGCACTACCTCGCGTGCGGCGACGGCATCATGCGCGCCCTCCGCGAGCGACCGACGACGCTCGAACGCTGGCCCGGCGGAGTGGTCGAGGGCGCGCGCATCTCCACGCGCGAGGGCTTCAAGGGCGAGGCGTTCTACCAGAAGCGCGTGCCCCGGGGCGCGCCGTCCTACGTCGAGACCGCCCACATCACCTTCCCGTCCGGACGTACCGCCGACGAGGTCGCGCCGACCCACCTCGCGGTCGTCGCGTGGGCCGCGCAGCTCGGCACCGTGACGTTCCACCCCTGGCCGGTACGCCGGTCCGACGTCGACCATCCCGACGAGCTGCGCCTCGACCTCGACCCTGGGCCGGGGACCGATTTCCGCGACGCCGTCGCCGTGGCGCACGTCCTGCATGCCCTGCTCGAGGAGCTCGGCATCGTCGGGTGGCCCAAGACGTCGGGCGGGCGCGGCGTGCATGTCTACGTGCGCATCGAGCCGCGCTGGGGGTTCATCGACGTGCGCCACGCGGCGATCGCGATCGGCCGCGAGCTCGAGCGTCGCATGCCCGGACGCGTGACGACGAAGTGGTGGAAGGAGGAGCGCCCGCACGGCGCGGTCTTCCTCGACTACAACCAGAACGCGCGCGACCGCACGATCGCCTCGGCGTACTCGATCCGCCCGAAGGCGCACGCACCCGTGTCGATGCCGGTGCTGTGGGAGGAGCTCGAGGACGTCACGCCGTTCGACTTCACCGTCCGCACGGCCGGTCCCCGCTTCGCCGAAGTGGGCGACCGGATGCAGGGCATCGACGAGACGGCGTACGACATCTCGCCGTTCCTGGAGTGGTACGCCGAGGCCGACCTCGGCGACCTGCCCTACCCGCCCGACTACCCCAAGATGCCTGGGGAGCCTGCCCGGGTCCAGCCGAGCCGCAAGCGGTCCTGACCTGCACTAACACGCCCTCTATCTCGGCGTGGTCAGTAGCATAGCGCTCACTCACCAGATAACCTACGGCCATGAGTCCATCGGATCGGGAGCGTCTCGACGACCTGCTCGTGTCGTTCCGTCGTGACCTGCGTGCCGCCGACCGGTCCCCGCGCACCCTCAAGCTCTACAGCGATGCCGTCGACCGGTTCGCCACCTGGCTCGTCGACCGCGGACGTGAGCCGGTCCTCGCCGAGTTCACCAAGTCCGCCATCGGTGCCCACCTCGGCGAGATGCTCGAGCGCGTCACCGCCTCCACCACCGCGATGCACTACCGAGGCCTCAAGCGGTTCTCCCGCTGGCTTGTCGCCGAGGACTACCTGCCCGCCGACGTCATGATCGGCCTCGACAAACCCAAGGCCAAAGAGAAGCCCGTCCCGGTACTCACCGACGCCGACATCACCGCCCTGCTGCGGGCCTGCGAGGGAACCACGTTCGAGGACCGTCGCGACCTAGCCATGATCCGGCTACTGATGGACTGCGGGACGCGCATCTCCGAGCTCGCGAACCTCAAGGTGACCGACGTCGACCTGCGCCACCTCGACGTCATCCACGTCACCGGAAAGGGCGGCAAGTCCCGGGCCATCCCGTTCGGCGCCAAGACCGGCAAGGCGCTCGAGCGCTACATCCGCGAGCGTCGCACCCACAGGGACGCCGAGGCCGAGGCCCTCTGGCTCGGGCAGCGTGGGCCGTTCTCCGTCTGGGGCGTCGAGGACCGGCTCAAGGTCCGCGCCCGGATGGCCGGCGTCGAGGATCTCCACGCGCACCGCTTCCGCCACACCTTCGCCGCCGACTGGCTCGCCAGCGGGGGACAGGAACGCGACCTCATGCGCCTCGCCGGATGGGACTCCGACGCCATGCTCCAGGTCTACGGGCGCGCCACCGCCGACCAGCGCGCTCAGGACGCCCACCGACGGATGAAGCGGGGTGACAGGCTGTGAAGGCACGCGGAGGAGCGGTCGTCTCCGTCGATGTCGTGTGGGTCTGCGACGGCTCGGAGAACAGTGGATTCCACGCCGAGTCCGGGCGACTCGCGCTGACGTACCTCAACCTCGAGGACGGCTCCATCGGCTACGAAACCGAGCCATGTGGCACCGCAGTCGTTCACGACGGCGTGGAAGCGCTCGTGGTCGAGTGCGACCTCTGCCCGGTCGACCAGGTCATCAGTGAGGCCGCGGCTCGTCCGTTCCTCGAGCTGTGCCGCAAGTTCTTCGATGGCGGCGCACCGGATGTCATGCGGGTCCAGCTACGCCACGTCGGCGCACCCAGGTTGCGGTAGTCGCACAGCCCTGGAACGATGTCCTACGTAGCTCCCTGACGCGGGGAGGAATGGCTTTGCCATCCCCGCAGGGAGCTTCTGCATGTCCGACCCCCGTTCGCGCGCCCTCCGCGCGCGCATTGCGTCTCATGCCAGTTGGGCCAACACACCCGACCCGTCCGCACGCACCGCCCCCGCCCGCGCCGCGTCCATGGCGCGCTTCGAGG
>JADGOZ010000002.1 GCA_017882705.1 Candidatus Nanopelagicales bacterium
CTACGTCGCCAGCTCGCTGTTCGTGGCCCTGGGCGCTGTCGTGCTGCTTGCTCAGCTCGGCATCGGGGATCCTGCTCAGGGTGTCACCTACACCCTGAGCAGCATCACCGCGGTCGTGCTCGGCGGCACCAGTCTCCTCGGGGGCCGGGGGACCTTCGTGGGCACGCTCTTCGGCACCGGCCTCATCGTGCAGACGCTGAATGCGACCGTGTTCCTCGACCTCTCGCAGGCCTGGCAGTACTTCTTCCAGGGAGCGCTGATCGTCGTCGCTGCCGTCATCTACAGCCAGGTCCGAGGCAGCCGCGCTAACGCCCACTGAAGTCAGTCCACGTCCCTTGCGACAACTCACGAACAGGAGCCACTGGTGCGAGCAGCGAGATTCCACGGCAAGTCCGACATCCGGCTCGAAGACGTCGCCGAGCCGGCGATCAAATCATCGGACGACGTTCTCGTCGAGGTCGCCTACTGCGGCATCTGTGGGACCGACCTGCACGAGTACATGGTCGGTCCGATCGTCACTCCGGTGACCCCGCACCCGCTCACGGGCGTGACCCTCCCGCAGACCCTCGGTCACGAGTTCTCGGCGCGGGTCGTGGAGGCCGGCTCCGAGGTCACCGACGTGAAGGTCGGCGACCGCGTCGCGATCATGCCCGCGATCGTATGCGGACGCTGCGACTTCTGCCGCCGTGGCCTCGGCCACCTGTGCGTCCGGTTCGCCTGCACCGGCCTGTCGGCCGAGACCGGCGGCCTCGCGCAGTACGCCGTGCTCAAGGAGTACCAGGTCTCGACACTGCCCGACACGGTCTCCGACCTCGAGGGTGCCGTCGTCGAGCCCGCGTGCGTCGCGGCCTACGGCATCGACCGCGTGGGCGTCCACGGGGGCGACGTCGTGCTCGTGACGGGCGCCGGCCCGATCGGGGTCCTGTCCGCGATGTACGCCGACGCCCTCGGTGCCTCGAACGTGATCATCGCCGAGCCGAACCCGAACCGCGCCGCGCTGGCGCGGGCGATGGACATCGGGCCGGTGGCCGACCCGACCGCGGACGGCTTCGCCGACCTGATCGCCGACCTCACCGGAGGGCGCGGCGTCGACGTCGTGGCGGAGTGCTCCGGGTCGACCCCCGGTCTCACCACGGCGATGAACAGCGTCCGCTCCCGTGGTTCCATCGTGCAGACCGGACTGCACACCAAGCCGGCGACGCTCGACGCCATGCGCCTGTCGGAGAAGGACATCAGCTATGTCGGGAGCTGGTGCTACCTCATCACCGACTGGCCGCGCATCATCCGGCTCATCGCCGCGGGCAAATACCCGGTGAGCAAGGCGGTGACGGCCCAGATCGCGCTCGAGAACGTCGTGCCGCAGGGCTTCGACATCCTCGTCAACCCCACCGGGGACCAGCTCAAGGTCCTCGTGTCCCCGACACTCGCCGGCTGATCGCAGGAGGCACCATGTCCATCGAGTTCAAAGCCATCCACCACGTGGGTCTGGTGGTGAAGGACCTCGACCGGTCGATCTACTTCTACCACGACATCCTCGGGCTGCAGTTCTCGAACGAGCCGACGCCGTGGTTCGATGGCCCCGCGCTCGCGGCCGGAGTCGGCGTGCCCGGAGCGCGCCTGCGGCAGGTGACGTTCTGGGTCGGCGACCACTCGAACATGGAGCTCCTCGAGTACTCCAACCGCACCGAGGACAACCCCATCCCGCCGAACAACGCGATGGGTGCGGCGCACGTCTGCTTCCGGGTCGACGACGTCCGCGCGACGAAGGCCGAGCTCGAGAGCAAGGGCGTCGTCTTCTACACCGACGTCAACGTCGTCGACGAGGGCCCCCTCGCCGGCTGGCGGTGGTGCTACTTCAGCGACCCCGACGGGCTCACCCTCGAACTCGTCGAGATCGCCTACTACGACAAGGACGTGCGCGACGCGGCCTCCGCCGAGTACCTGCGCACGCGCCCGTCGCTCGAGCAGATCCAGGCACGACTCGGCTGACAGCCGCTCACGCTTACTCACTTATCTACAGCACAGGAGTTGTGATGGTCTCCCCGACGTACGGAACCAACCAGGTCGACTGGGAGAACCGCCTCGACATGAGCCGGATGCGCGAGGAGCGCCTGGCGAAGCTGAAGGCGGAGCTCGAGAGGTCCGACCTCGGCGCGGTCCTGACGTTCGACTTCCACAACATCCGCTACATGACCGCGACCCATATCGGGACGTGGGCGATGGACAAGATGATCCGGTTCGCGATCCTGCCTCGTGGTGGGGATCCGGTGCTGTGGGACTTCGGCTCCGCGGCCAAGCACCACCAGCTGCAGAACCCGTGGCTGGACGAGCCGCACGCCGCGGCGGGACGTGGCGAGCACTACGGCGCGCGTGCCGGCATCTCGATGCTGCGCGGCGCGATCTCCCCGGGTGCGGGTCGGGCCAAGGACGTCGCGGACAAGATCGCCGGCGTGATGCGGGACTTCGGTCTCCAGGGCCAGGCGATCGGCGTCGACGTCGTCGAGCCGGAGGTGCTCTTCGAGCTGCAGAAGGCCGGGTTCCCGGTCGTCGACGGGCAGCAGGTGTTCCTCGAGGCGCGCCGGATCAAGACGCCGGACGAGATCGGTCTGCTGACCCAGGCGGCGTCGATGGTGGACGCGGCGTACGAGGAGCTCTACGAGTTCCTGCGCCCTGGTGTCCGGGAGAACGAGTGCGTGGCACTGGTCAACAAGGTGCTCTACGACCTGGGATCCGAGCACGTCGAGGGTGTGAACGCGATCTCCGGGGAGCGGTGCAGCCCGCACCCGCACGTGTTCTCCGACCGGCTGATCCGCCCCGGCGACCCGGCGTTCTTCGACATCCTGCACTCGTTCATGGGCTACCGGACCTGCTACTACCGCACCTTCGCGGTCGGGTCGGCGTCGCGCGCGCAGAAGGACGCCTACACGATCTGCCGCGAGCTGATGGACCGGGCGATCGCGATCGTGAAGCCGGGCGTCACGACCGCCGACGTCGTCGCGCTGTGGCCCAAGGCGGAGGACTTCGGGTTCGCCAACGAGGAGGCCGCCTTCGCCCTGCAGTACGGCCACGGGGTCGGGCTGTCGATCTGGGAGCGGCCGATCTTCAGCCGGATGACGTCGTTCGACAACCCCGAGACCCTCGAGGAGGGCCAGGTCTTCGCCCTCGAGACGTACTGGCCCGCCGCAGACGGCTGGGGAGCCGCGCGGATCGAGGAGGAGGTCGTGGTGACCAAGGACGGGTGCGAGGTCATCACCAAGTTCCCCGCTGAGGAGCTCCTCGTCGCGGGCAAGCGCTACTACACGACCGGCGGCTACCTCCCGACCATGCGCGACTCGCAGTCCCACCTCAACACCGCTGCCGGCCTCGGTTCCCCGAGCTCGAACGGCGCGACGGCTCCCCTCACCACCTGAGCCGCCGAGATCTGGTGTCGCCGGTGGAGACCTCGGTCCCACCGGCGGCGCCGTTTCAGCCCGTCCTCGACCTGATCTGGAGCCCCTGATGTTCCTCGGAGACCGTTTCGGCCATCTCGCCTATTCCACGCTGGTGCACCCGGGCGACACCTGGGCGGAGATGCGCGAGAGCCTCGAGACCTACGCCCCGGCCGTGAAGGCCCGGGTGTCGCCGGACGCGGCCTACGGCGTGTCCCTGCGCATCTCGGCGTCCTCCGCCGAGACTCTCGCTGGGGACCCGGCCGAGCGGGCCCGGCTCAAGGCGTGGCTCGACGAGCACGACATGTACGTCTACACCGTGAACGCTTTCCCCTACGGACCGTTCAAGGGCCGCGTCGTGATGGAGAACGTCTACGAGCCCGACTGGGCGACCGAGGACCGGGTGGCCTACACCTGTCAGGTCGCCGACATCCTCGCCCAGATCACGCCGGAGTCGGTGAGCCCGTCGATCCAGACGGCGCCGCTGGCGTTCCGCCCCAAGGTGACCACTCCGGAGGACGTGGACGGCCTGACGGAGAACCTGCTCCGCGTCGTCGCGCACCTGATCGAGCTCGAGCGTCGGACCGGGCGTCGCGTGAAGCTCGCCCTCGAGCCGGAGCCCTACTGCTTCCTCGAGACCACCGAGGAGACGGTGCGCTACTTCCAGGAGCACGTCTACTCCGCCGCCGGCACCGCGCGCCTCGCGCGTCTGACGGGCCTGCCGGCCAGCGAGGTCATGGGCCTCGTCCGCCGTCACCTCGGCGTCGTCTTCGACATCTGCCACCAGTCGGTCGAGTTCGAGGACATCGCCGCGTCGCTGCGCCTGCTGTACGCCGCGGGCATCCCGCTCTTCAAGTTCCAGGCCGCCGCGGCGCTGTGGGTGCCCGACGTGACCGCGCAGACCGTGGCCGCTCTCGAGTCGTTCACGGACACGATCTACCTGAGCCAGACCACGGAGCTCAAGGACGGCGAGCTCACCCGCTTCCTCAACCTGTCCGACGCGATCGCCGCGTGGAAGGTCGACTCGTCAGGGACGCGCGAGTGGCGAACGCACTTCCACGTGCCGGTCTTCCTCGACGACCTCGGCGAGTTCCGTACGACGAGGTCCGGCATCGAGGCCGCGCTGCGCGTCCACGCCGAGACGCCGCTGTCCGACCACCTGGAGATCGAGACCTACACCTGGGACGTCCTCCCCGCGCACCTGAAGACGGGCGACATCGTCGACTACGTCTCGCGCGAGCTCGAGTGGTTCCAGAGCGCCCTGGCTGCAGCCGTCGCGGATGTCGGGGATGGCGTGTGAACGCCGGTCCCCGCGTCGCCGTCGTCGGGTCCGGGGCCAACGGGTCGGCGATCGGCGCCGACCTGATCAGTGCCGGCGTCGATGTGACCCTCGTCGAGCAATGGCCCGAGCATGTCGAGACCATGCGGCACCAGGGCCTGACGATCCGGATGCCTGGCGATGTGCTGCACGTGCGGCCGCGCGTCATCCACCTGTGCGAGGTCGCGACGCTCCGCGAGCAGTTCGACGCAGCGCTCATCGTCATGAAGGCGTACGACACGCGGTGGGCCGCGCAGCTGATCGAGCCGTGCATCGCGAGTGACGGAGTCGTGGCGGCCGTCCAGAACGGCATGTCGACGCACGTGCTGGCCGACGTCGTCGGACCGGCTCGCACGGTCGGCGCGGTGATCGAGATCTCGTCGATGATGACCGAGCCCGGAGTCGTCGAACGGCACTCGCCGCCCAGCCGCTCCTGGTTCGCGCTGGGCACGCTCGACGGTTCGACGAACGGGCGTGCCGCCGACATCGCCGAGCTGCTGGTCAGCTCCGGCCCGGTCGAGCTCGTCACCGACATCCAGGCGACGAAGTGGATGAAGCTGGTCAGCAACTGCACCACCTTGGTCCCGACGGCCATCCTCGGGCTCCCGATGCTGTCCGCCGTCGACGTGCCGGGGATGCGCGAGCTGATGCTCGGAGCCGGTCGCGAGGCGCTCGTGGTCGGGCTCGCGCAGGGCCACGCCGTCGTCCCCATCTTCGGGCTCACCGCCGAGGACGTGACGGACACCGACCGACTCGTGGATCACCTGCTCGACACGCTGTTCGCCGGATTCGTCCTCCCGCACACGACCACGACGGTCCTGCACGACTGGCAGAAGGGGCGCCACAGCGAGGTCGACGACATCAACGGCGAGGTGGTCCGGCGCGCGGCCGAGCTCGGTCTCGGCGTTCCGTACAACCGGGCGATCATCGAGGTCGCCTACCGCATCGAGCGCGGCGAGCTCCTGCCGAGCCCGGACAACGTCCGCCTGCTCCACTCGCTCGTGGAGACGCCGGTCGTGAGCAGCTCCCGCTTCAGGGCACGCACCACGGAGGACGTCCCGGCGCAGGTCCCGAGGAGCTCCGGATGACGACAGCTCCCGGTGGCAACGCCGCGACGCTCTTCCTGGCCGTGTCCGAGTACGTGGTCGATCTGGACACCGTCGCCGCTCACGTCCCCGCGCATCGGGACTGGGTCCTGGGCCTCTACGAGCGCGGGACGATGCTGGCGTCCGGTCCGCGCAACCCGAGGGTGGGTGGCGTTCTCCTGCTGACGGCATCGAGCCTCGCCGAGGCCGAGGCGATCGTCGCCGGTGACCCGTTGGTGCTGACCGGTTCCGCGACGTACGCCTTCACGGAGTTCGCCCCGACCCCGTTCCCCTGGCGCAGCCCGGCACTGGAATCGTTCCTGTCACCGCCGCGCTGATGGATCATGACCCTGTGACGGGTGACACCAGGCGTGCGGGGTGATCGGCACCGGTGCCCTCACGGTCACGGCCTGGGTGCTGCTCGTGACCGCGGCCCTGCTCGTGGGCTTCTCCAAGACGGCGGTGGGCGGGATCAGCATGGTCTCCGTCGCGATCTTCGCGGCGGTCCTTCCCGCCAGGGCGTCCACCGGGCTGGTCCTGCTGCTGTTCCTCGTCGGCGACGCTTTCGCGCTGCGTGCGTACACGCGGTTCACGGAGTGGGCGGTGCTCCGCCGTCTGGCGCCGGCAGTCGCCGTCGGGATCGCGGTCGGAGCCCTGTTCCTCCTCGTGGCCGCCGACCTGGCCGTGCGCCGGACGATCGGCGTCATCCTGCTCGTGCTCGTGTCGGTCGCGACGGTCCAGAAGCTGAGGCGCCGGGCTGATGACACCGAACCGGGACCCGACACCGTGCCGCTGATGGTGTCGACCGGCGCGATCTCGGGCTTCACCAGCATGGTGGCGAACGCCGGCGGGGCGATCCTGTCCCTCTACCTGCTCCGCCTACGGCTCCCGGTGATGGCCTTCCTCGGCACGACGGCGTGGTTCTTCTTCGTCGTGAACGTCGTGAAGGTGCCGATCTCGCTGGGGCTCGGGCTGCTCGACTGGTCGACCGTCCGCGCCACGCTCGTCCTCAGCCCGGCGGTCGTCGTCGGCGCGCTCGCGGGGCGGGCGGTCGCGCGCCGGATGTCGCTCGCGACCTTCGAATGGGTGATCCTGACCGTGACGTTCGCGGCCGCGCTGAACCTGGTGCGGTGAGCGCCGTGACACCGGAGACGACGTACGACGACCCGACCGCGAGGAGTCGACCATGGTGAGCGAGAAGACGTCGCCGTCGCGCGTCGGCGTCATCGGTGCGGGGATCGTCGGCCTCGCCGTCGCGCGGGAGATCACGCGTCGGATGCCGGGGACGCTGGTGACGGTCTTCGACAAGGAGCCCCGGATCGCCATGCACCAGACCGGGCGCAACAGCGGTGTCGTCCACGCGGGCCTCTACTACAAGCCGGGATCGCTCAAGGCGACGCTCTGCGGCCGTGGCGTCCCGCTGCTGCGCGAGTTCTGCGCGGAGCACGGCGTGCCCTACCGCGAGCTCGGCAAGCTCGTGGTCGCGCTCGACGAGAGCGAGACCGACGCGCTCGACGAGATCGAGCGCCGCGCGCGCGGCAACGGCGTACCCGACCTCGTGCGAGTCGATCGTGGTGGGCTGCGTGAGATCGAGCCGCACGTCGAAGGAGTTGCGGCCCTGCACTCGCCGCACACTGCGGTGGTCGACTACGTCGCGGTCTGTGCGGCGCTCGCGGCCGAGGTGGCCGCTGCCGGGGGAGCGGTCGAGCTCAATGCCCCGGTGACCGAGCTCGAGCAGGACTCCACCGGTGTGCGGGTCGTCGCGGGCGGGCGCACGTACCGCTTCGACCAGGTCGTCGCTTGCGCGGGGCTGTCGAGCGACTCGGTGGCGCGGATGCTCGGCGACGCCGACGACCTGCGCATCGTGCCGTTCCGGGGGGAGTACTTCCGCCTCGCGCCGGACAAGGCGGACCTCGTGCGCGGCCTCGTCTACCCCGTGCCCGACCCGCGCTACCCGTTCCTCGGCGTCCATCTCACCCGTGGCATCGACGACTCCGTGCACGTGGGACCCAACGCCGTGCTGGCCCTCGCTCGCGAGGGCTATCGCCGCCGTGACGTCAGCCTCGCCGACCTCCGCGACATCGCCGCCTGGCCGGGTGCCTGGCGGCTCGCCGTCGCGCACTGGCGCAGCGGCCTCGCGGAGATGGCCGGCTCCGCCTCGCGTCGCGTCTATGCCGACCGCGTACGCCGCTACCTCCCGCAGGTCGAGCCGGGCGACATGACGCCGATCCCCGCAGGCGTTCGCGCCCAGGCGGTGGACCGCGAGGGCAACCTCGTCGACGACTTCGCGCTGCTCGAGCGGGGACGTGTCCTCGTCGTACGCAACGCGCCGTCCCCCGCTGCCACCTCGAGCCTCGCGATCGCCGAGCACCTCGTCGACGTCGCCTTCCCGACCACGTCGCGCAGAGCAGGAGACTGACATGGAGCAGATGACCGAGGGCGACCTCACCGCCGAGGTGCTCGCGCGGCTCGACGCGACGCCCGACCCGAGGCTTCGCGAGGTGATGCGGTCGCTCGTCACGCACCTGCACGCGTTCGCGCGCGAGGTGCGGCTCACCGACGCCGAGTGGATGACGGGGATCCGGTTCCTCACCGACGCGGGTCACATCACCGACGACGTGCGGCAGGAGTTCATCCTGCTGTCGGACACGCTCGGCCTGTCCTCGCTCGTCGACCTGATCAACCACGGCGCCGACGAGCCCGGCCCCACCGAGCCCACGATCCTGGGTCCGTTCTACGTCCCGGGGTCGCCGGAGCGCGCGTACGACGAGTCGATGGTGGAGTACGCCGACGGCGGCGAGCCCGCGGTCCTCGTCGGTCGCGTCCTCGCTGCAGACGGCTCGCCGATCGCGGGCGCCGAGCTCGACGTCTGGCAGAATGCCGCGACCGGTTTCTACGCCGTGCAGCAGCCCGACGAGCAGCCGGCGACGAACCTGCGCGGCCTCTACCGCACCGACGCCGAGGGCCGGTTCCGGATCCGCACGGTGCGGCCGGTGCCCTACCCGATCCCCGACGACGGTCCGGTCGGCCGCCTGCTCACCGACACCGGTCGCCACCCGTGGCGCGCCGCGCACGTGCACCTCATCGTGAGCGCCGACGGGTTCGAGCCGGTGGTGACCCACCTGTTCGACCGCACGTCGGCCTACCTCGACTCCGACACCGTCTTCGGCGTGAAGGAGTCGCTCGTGCGCGACTTCGTGCCGGGCGGTGACGGCGTCCTCGTCTGCGAGCACGACGTCGTGCTCCGCATGTCCAAAGCCGGCTGACGCGAGCCGATCGACCGGGGGTTCACCCGTGTCGCTCGGCAGACCCGACGACCTCGGGTGCGAGCATCGACGGGTGACGTCGATGCTCGAGCGCCCCTCCACCCCGCCGCGGGCGACGCGTGGTCCTCGGCGTGCGCGTCAGGACGTCGTCGGCACGCTCCCGGTCGCCGCCGTGATGGCTGCGTTGTGGGCTGCGGCCATCGGGCTCGTCGTGATCGGCGTGCTCGTGACGATCGTGTGGGCAGTGTCCGCCCGCGGCGACGACGGCATCATCACGCCGGTCGCGGCGTCGGGCGTCGTCTGGCTCGTCGCTCACCACGCTCCCGTCGACACCACGTCGGGCACGGTCACGCTGCTGCCGCTCCTCCTGCTCGCGCTGCCGCTGGCCCTCCTGCAGCGCGCCGGCCGCTGGGCCGCGCGCGTCACGGCCACGACCGACGCCCCCGACGCCGGTCTCGTCGTCGTGGCGGCCACCGCGACCTACGCCGCACTGGCGTTCCTCGTCGCCCAGGGCGCATCGCTCGGCGGGGCGAGCGTCTCGCCGTTCTCCGCGCTGCTGTGGTCGAGCCTGGTCGCCGTCGTCGGGCTCGGCGCCGGTGTGGTCGACGGTGCCGGGCTCTGGCCGGGGCTCGTCGACCGGATGCCGGCGGCGCTGCGCCGCGGCGGCGCTGTGGCCGTGCAGGCGGGCGCCGCTCTCGCGGCCGTCGTGGGCGTCGTCGCCGTCGTGGCGATCGTCGTGCGCTGGGGCACGGAGTCCGGGCTCCTCCACTCGGTCGCGAAGGGGGCGGGCGACACCGTCGGCCTCCTCCTCGTCTCGCTCGCCTATTTCCCCAACCTGCTGGTCTGGACCCTCGCCTACGTCGTCGGCCCGGGCTTCGGGATCGGGGCGGGGGAGTCGGTGAGCGCGTTCTCCTCGGGCGGGGCGCTGCTGCCCGGGCTGCCGCTGCTCGGAGCCGTGCCGCCCGACTCGCCCGCGGCAGCGCCGTTGCTGATGCTGGTCCCGGTCGTCTGTGGCGTCGTCACCTCGTTCCTGCTGCGCCGTCGCCAGCAGCTCGGCCTCGTCGACGAGGTCGTCGCGCTGCTCGTCGGTGCCGGCCTGCTCGGCGTCGCCACCGCGGTCGTGTGCTGGCTGTCCGGCGGTTCGCTCGGCGGCGGGCGGCTCACCGGGCTCGGTCCGCCGGCGCTCGCAACGGGCGCCGCGACGTTCGGCCTCGTGGCCGCCGGCGCCGTCCTGTGGTCCCTCGTCGTCCGCATGACCCCGACGATCTGGGTCACCGGCGACCACTGACCGCGGCGTAACAGTCGGAACTGCTCACTTACGGACCCGGAACTGAGCACTTCGGGCTGTTACACGGGCCGGGAGTGGGGCTCCTGGGGAGGCCCGTAGGATCGGACCTGACTCCCCGGCGGCCAGACCTCCGGAAGCCCAGCGACGCCAAGGACACCGCGTGCCCGCCGACCGCCCGTCCGCCCGGACCCGCCTCGTGGTGCTCGTGTCCGGCTCGGGCACGAACCTGCAGGCCCTCCTGGACGCGTCCGCGGACCCGGCGTACCCCGCCGAGGTGGTGGCCGTCGGCGCCGACCGGCACGACATCCTCGCCCTCGAGCGCGCGGAGCGGGCCGGGGTGCCGACGTTCGTGCTGCGCGTGCCGGACTTCGCGACCCGTGACGAGTGGGATGCCGCGTTCACCGCGGCCACCGCGGTGTACGAGCCCGACCTGGTGGTGTCCGCTGGGTTCATGAAGCTCGCCGGCGCCACGTTCCTCGAGCGCTTCGACGGCCGCTACGTCAACACCCACCCCGCGTTGCTGCCGTCGTTCCCCGGCATGCACGGCGCCGCCGACGCCCTGGACTACGGCGTCAAGGTCACCGGCTGCACGCTGTTCATGGTCGACGCCGGCATCGACACCGGCCCGATCCTCGCTCAGGCCGTGGTCGAGGTCCTCGACGACGACACCGTCGAGACCTTGCACGAACGCATCAAGGCGGCGGAGCGCGAGCTCCTCGTCGACGTCGTGGGTCGCATGGCCCGCGACGGTTGGACCGTCACCGGCAGGAAGGCCAGCATCCCGTGAGCACCCGACCCGTACGCCGTGCCCTCGTCTCCGTCTACGACAAGACCGGCCTCGACGAGCTCGCCCGCGGCCTCACCGACGCCGGCATCGAGATCGTGTCGACCGGCTCGACCGCGGCGCGCATCGCGAGGCTCGGCATCCCGGTCACGCAGGTGGCCGACGTCACCGGCTTTCCGGAGACGCTCGGCGGCCGGGTCAAGACCCTGCACCCGCACGTCCATGCGGGGATCCTCGCCGACCTGCGCCTCGAGGACCACCAGCGCCAGCTCGGCGAGCTCGGCATCGCGGCGTTCGAGCTCGTCGTCGTGAACCTCTATCCGTTCGTCGAGACCGTCGCCTCGGGCGCGACCCCGGACGAGTGCGTCGAGCAGATCGACATCGGCGGCCCGACCATGGTGCGCGCCGCGGCGAAGAACCACCCGAGCGTCGCCGTCGTGACGTCCCCGACGCAGTACGCCGACGTCCTGACCGCCGTCGCGGGCGGCGGCTTCACCCTCGAGCAGCGCCAGGCCCTCGCGGCCGCGGCGTTCGTACACACGGCGAACTACGACGTCGCGGTGGCATCCTGGCTCGGCAACGTCGTGGCCCCGACCGACGGTGGCACCGGCTTCCCGGCGTGGCTCGGCGCGACCTGGGAGCGCGCGGAGGTCCTGCGCTACGGCGAGAACCCGCACCAGAAGGCCGCGCTCTACGTCACGAACCACACGCCTAACCCCGGGCTCGCGCAGGCCGAGCAGCTGCAGGGCAAGGAGATGTCCTACAACAACTACGTCGACGCCGATGCGGCTCGTCGCGCGGCGTACGACCACGCCGAGCCCGCGGTCGCGATCATCAAGCACGCGAACCCGTGCGGCATCGCGGTCGGCTCCGACATCGCCGATGCGCACGCGAAGGCGTTCGACACCGACCCGATCTCCGCGTTCGGCGGCGTCATCGCAGCGAACCGTCCGGTGACCGCGGCGATGGCGCAGCAGGTCGTCGACGCGTTCACCGAGGTGATCGTGGCTCCGGCCTACGACGCCGAGGCGCTGGAGATCCTCAGCGCGAAGAAGAACCTGCGCCTGCTCGTCGCGGCCGACGTCCCCGCGCACGGCGGCATCGAGATCCGCCCGGTGAGCGGCGGTCTGCTGCTGCAGGCCACCGACAAGATCGACGCCCCGGGCGACGACCCCGCGACGTGGACGCTCGCCTGCGGCGAGGCGGCCGACGCGGCGACGCTGCACGACCTCGCCTTCGCGTGGCGCGCGGTGCGCTCGGTCAAGAGCAACGCGATCCTGCTCGCGAAGGACGGCGCCGCGGTCGGCGTCGGCATGGGCCAGGTCAACCGCGTCGACTCCGCCCGCCTCGCGGTCGAGCGGGCCGGCGACGGCCGGGCGCGTGGGGCGGTCGCGGCCTCGGACGCGTTCTTCCCGTTCCCCGACGGCCTCGAGGTCCTCACCGAGGCCGGCGTGGCGGCGATCGTGCAACCCGGTGGCTCGATGCGCGACGACGAGGTCATCGCCGCGGCCACCGCCGCCGGCGTCACGATGTACCTGACCGGGACCCGCCACTTCTTCCACTGACGGGCACCCCGGCCGGCCGGGCGGCCCGCCCGGCCGAGGGCGTACGTCGGTGTCGGTCGCGCGACCCCGGCGGGCGGTCACCACTGGACTGCGACGTACTTCGACTCGGTGTAGTCCAGCACGCCCTCGTGGCCGCCTTCGCGGCCGATTCCGCTCTGCTTCACGCCGCCGAACGGCGCGGCCGGGTCGCTCACGAGTCCGCGGTTGAGCCCGATCATCCCTGACTCGAGCCGCTCGGAGAGGCGCAGGCCACGAGCGAGGTCCTGTGTGTAGATGTAGGCGACGAGCCCGTACTCCGAGGCGTTGGCCATCCGGACCGCCTCGTCCTCGTCGGCGAAGGTGACGATCGGTGCCACCGGACCGAAGATCTCCTCGTCGAGGATCGGCGAGTCGGCCGCGACACCGATGAGAACGGTCGGGTCGTAGTAGTAGCCCGCACGGTCGGCACGTGCTCCGCCGAGGAGCGCGGTCGCACCCCGGTCGAGCGCGGCGCGGACGAGGCTGTCCACCTTCTCGACCGCCTCGAGGTTGACCAGCGGCCCGACCTGGACCCCGTCGTCGCACCCGGGTCCGACGGCGAGGGCCGCCATGCGGCCCGCGAGCCGACGGCCGAACTCGTCGGCCACGCCCGCCTCGACGTAGAACCGGTTGGCGGCGGTGCAGGCCTCGCCTGCGTTGCGCATCTTGGCGATCATCGCGCCGTCGAGGGCGGCGTCGAGGTCGGCGTCGGCGAACACGAGGAACGGCGCGTTGCCACCGAGCTCCATGGACGAGTTGACGACGTGGTCGGCCGCCTCCTTGAGCAGGAGCCGCCCCACCTCGGTGGAGCCGGTGAACGACAGCTTGCGCACGCGCGGGTCCTCGAGCATGGCGGAGACGACGGCACCGGACCTGCGCGCGGGCAGGACGTTCACGACACCCGCCGGGACTCCGGCCTCCGCAAGGATCTGCGCCATCGCGAGGGCGGTCAGCGGTGTGTCGCTGGCGGGCTTGAGGATCACCGTGCAGCCGGCCGCGAGTGCCGGTCCGATCTTGCGCGTCGCCATGGCCGCGGGGAAGTTCCACGGGGTCACGAGCACGCAGATGCCCACCGGCTGGTGGAGAACGACGATCCGGTTCGCACCGGACGGGGCCGTGGACACCGACCCGGTGATCCGGACGGCCTCCTCGGAATACCAGCGGAAGAACTCCGCGGCGTAGGCCACCTCGCCACGCGCATCGGGCAGCGCCTTCCCGTTCTCCAGGGAGATGAGGTGCGCCAGGAGCTCGCTGCGCGAGGTCATGAGCTCGAAGGCCCTGCGCAGGATCTCCGCGCGGGCGCGCGGCGCGGTGCCGGCCCACGCGCCCGCCGCGGCGGCGGCGGCCTCGACCGCGGAACGCGCATCGTCGACCGTGCCGTTGGCCACCGAGGCCACCACCTCGCCCGTGGCGGGATCGCTGACGTCGAAGCGGCCGCCGTCCGACGCGGGAAGCGCGGCGCCACCGATCCAGAGGTCGGTCAGGAGACCGTTCAGCAGATCCTGGTGGTCGTGTGCCACGGTCGTGCCCTTCTGTCGGAGGATCAGTACTTGTTGGCGATAACGAGATCCTGCGCGGGGTAGAGCGTGAGGATGCGCGGGCCGTCCTCGGTGACGACGACCTCCTCCTCGATGCGTGCAGCGGAGAAACCGTCGCTCGCCGGGCAGTAGGTCTCGAGCGCGAAGACCATGCCCACCTGGAGCTCGATCGGCTCCCGCATGCTGTTGAGCCGGGAGATGATCGGCCGTTCGTGGAGCCCGAGGCCGAGCCCGTGCCCGAACTGGAGGCCGAAGGCGGCCATCTCGTTCTCGAACCCGAACTCGGTCGCCGCCGGCCACACGGCGGCGACCTGGTCGGTGCCCACACCCGGGCGGATCATCGCGATCGAGGCGTCCATCCATTCGCGCGCCTTGGTGTAGGCGTCGCGCTGACTCGTCGTGGCGCTCCCGACGCTGAAGGTCCGGTAGTAGCAGGTCCGGTAGCCGTTGAACGAGTGGATGATGTCGAAGAAGGCCTGGTCGCCGGGTCGGATGATCCGGTCCGAGAAGTTGTGCGGGTGCGGGTTGCACCGCTCGCCGCTGACCGCGTTGATCGCCTCGACCTGGTCCGAGCCCATCTCGTAGAGCCGCTTGTTCGCCAGCGCCACGATCTCGTTCTCGCGGATTCCGGGCTTGAGCACCTCGACGATCTCCTGGTAGACACCGTCGACCATCGCCGCAGCCTGGTTGAGCAGCACGATCTCGTCCTGCGACTTGATCTGGCGCGCGTCGAGCATCAGCTGCTGGGCGTCGACGACGGTGAGCCCTTGTCGTTGCATCTCGAACAGGAACGGCGGCTCGACGATGTCGACCCCGACCGGGGCGTCGGCGACGCCCGCATCCTCGAGCAGGCCCTTGATCTGCCGTACGGCGTCGACCATGAGACCCGCAGAGGGCGAGATCGCTCCGCGCAGGCCCAGCATGCCGGCGTGGCAGTTCTCCGGCTCCAGCCAGGGGCTGTAGAGACGGTGGTGGCGCGCCGCGGACCCGAAGTCCCACAGCATCGGCTCGCCGCCGCGCGTCAGGAGTGCGTATCTCGTCATCTTGTCGCCGAGGGCGCCGCCGATCCACGTCTGGGTCGTGTAGCGGATGTTGTAGAAGTCGAAGAGGAGGAACGCGCCGCACTCGCTCGAGTCGAGGGCTGCTCGGGCCCGCGCGATCCGATAGTCGCGGAGCCGGGCGAAGTTGACCCGCTCCTCGAAGTCGACGGCCATGTGGCCGGGAGCGTGGAGCGGTCCGACGACCATGTCGATTCTCCTCACTGCCTGCTGAACGAGTCAGGAGACGCAATCGTTTGCGAGCAATCTAAGAGCGGACGTGGGCCGCGTCAAGCAGTCGGAGAGGGTGATAGCGCACGGTGGGGCGGCAGCCGGGGTGTGCCGGAGGAAGCCAGCGGGGTTCAGGTTCGGCGGGAGCGGGAGCGGGAGCGGGAGCGCTTCGGGGCGGCCGCGGTGGAACCCCGGACGACGAGGTCGACGCCGAGCAGGGTGCGGGTGGGGGCGTCCTGGCGACCCTCGGCGTCGAGCTCGGTCATGAGGAGGTCCGCGGCGAGCGCTCCCATGCGTTGGAGCGGCAGTCGGACCGTCGTCAGGGCCGGCTGCAACCGCCCGACGAACGGCATGTCGTTGAAGCCGACGACGGAGACGTCCTCGGGACAGGCATAGCCGGCATCGCTGAGCGCGTCGAGCGCCCCGAGCGCGATGAGGTCGTTGCCGGCGACGACCGCGGTGAACGGCGTACGAGCCGCGAGAACCTTCTCCATGGCCGTTCGGCCGTGCGCCTCGGAGTAGCTCAGGCAGACCGAGACGCGGGCGTCCCCGTTGCCGATGCCGAACTCCTTCGCCGCCGCGCGGAAGGCGCGCGCGCGGTCGCGACCGGTCGAGACGTTCTGGGGTCCCGCCAGGTGCACGATCGACCGGTGGCCCAGACCTACCAAGTGCTGCACGGAAAGACGGACGCCGGCCTGGTCGTCGCCGGCCACGTAGGGCCACCGCCCGCCCGAGGCGCTGCGATTGGTGAGCACGACCGGGACACCCGCCTCGGCGAGGTCGGTCAGCAGAGGGTCGTCCCACAGCGCCGTTGCGATGATGAACCCGTCGACCCCTCTGCCGAGGAGCGACTCGATCTGGCGCCGCTCTCGTTCCCTGTCGTTGTCCGTGTCTGTCAGCAGGACGGTGTAGCCGGCCGAGGTGAGCACGTGCTCAGCGCCGCGGACTATCGGGGGGAAGAGCGGGTTCGTGATGTCCGGGACGACGATGCCGACGAGGTGCGACCGCGCCGTCCGCAGAGCTCGCGCCTGGGCGTTCGGCACGTAGCCCAGCCGTTGTGCCGCACGCACGACACGGTCGACGGTCTCGGCGCTGACCTGACCGCGCTGGTCGGGGTTGAGCGCACGGCTGGCCGTCCCGGGGTGCACCTCGGCGGCGCGCGCTACGTCGGCGAGCTTCACCTTGGCCACGTGCCGAAGGATAGGGGTGCCGCCGGGTGGCCACAACGTGACCCGCGCGGACGCCACCGGGGGGACGTCGACCGTGCTTGCTGAGTCGTGACCTTCGAGTCCTTGACAGCAGGTGATCGAGGGTAGAGATTCACCACAATCGGTTGCGGTCTTCGACGAAGCAACTGTCCAAGAAGACGAAGCAACTGTCCAAGAACACGTTCGACCCCCTGCGCACCGGGTGCGCTGCGGGGAGCAGTCCCCCCGACCGGCAAAGGAGCTGGCGATGTCAAAGGCCAATCGGTGGCGACGCAGTGCGATGGTCGCGGCCACGAGTGCGGCAGTGCTGCTGCTCGCGAGCGCGTGCGCTGGGACCGCCTCCAGCACGGCGACGGGCGGCGCTGGATCGAGCAGCGGTTCGCCTGCCCCGAGCAGCACCGCCCCGCTGGTCATCGGGGCGTCCGTCTCGCTGACCGGCGACTTCGCCGACTCGGGCAAGGCGGTCAAGGCCGGTTACGAGCTCTGGGCCGACGAGGTGAACAAGAAGGGCGGCATCCTCGGCCGCCAGGTGCAGATGAAGATCGTCGACGACACCTCGAGCCCGACGCAGGTCGTGACGAACTACCAGAACCTCATCACCCAGGACAAGGTCGACCTCGTGTTCGGCCCCTTCTCCAGTCTCCTGACGATCCCGGCCTCGCAGGTCGCCAAGCGCTACGGCTACGCCTTCCTCGAGCCGGCCGGTGGCGGTCCCAAGGTGTTCGCCCAGAAGCTCGACAACCTGTTCTTCGTGCAGCCCGCACCGGTCGTCAAGTCGGGCGACGTGTTCGCCGACTGGGTGCTCTCGCTGCCCGCGGCCGACCAGCCGAAGACGGCGGCGTACGCCGAGCTCGACGATCCCTTCTCCGCACCCATCGCCGAGAACATCCGGGCCAGGTTCGAGGCCGCGGGGATCAAGACCGTCTACCAGCAGGTCTACCCCGCGGAGACGCGTGACCTCTCGCCGATCATGACCAAGGTGGCGGCGGCCAACCCCGACGTCCTCGTGAGCGGCACGCAGAGCGAGGACGCCTACTCGCAGGTGAAGTCGCTCGTCCAGCTGAAGTTCAGCCCCAAGTTCATGTACATGTCGAACGGTGCCAACTCGCCGGTCGAATTCCCCAGCAAGGTCGGCGCCGCCAACGTCAACGGCATCATGTCCGCCGCGGACTGGTACCCCGGATCGCCGGCTCCCACGAGCCCGGCGTTCGTCGCGGCCTACACCGCGAAGTACGGCGGCAGCGAGACCGACATCGACCCGTCGAGCGCGGAGGCGTTCTCCGCCGGTCAGCTGCTCGAGGCCGTGGCTGCCAAGACCGGCAAGATCGACAACGCCACGATCATCAGCAGCCTGCACCAGGGCTCCTGGCCGACCCTGGTCGGGAACCTGAGCTGGGACGCGATCGGGCAGCCGACGGGCAGCTTCTCCCTGATCCAGTGGATCAACCAGAAGCTCGTCCCGGTCTACCCGGCTGACGTCTCGAAGGCAACGCCCGTGTACCCGAAGCCCAACTGGGGCGGGTGACCGGGTCGGTGCACGCGCTGATCCAGGGAGTGGTGCTGGGCATCCTCACGGGCGGTGTCTATGCCCTGATGGCGTCTGGTCAGACGCTCATCTTCGGCATCATGAAGGTCGTCAACCTCGCGCAAGGCGCCTTGGTCATCCTCGCGGCGTACCTCTCGTACACGCTCTTCACGTCGTTCGGCCTCGACCCGCTGCTGACGATCCCTCTCACGACCGTGATCATGTTCGGTCTGGGGGTCGTGATCCAGCTCGTGTTCCTGCGACCGCTCAAGCGCGAGGACTCGGCGCAGCTGAGCCTGCTCGTGACGTTCGCCGTAGCCCTGCTGCTCGAGGGGTTCATGAGCGTCGTGTGGAAGACCACGTACCGCAGCACGAACACGGACTACGCCAACTCGAGCTGGACCTTCTGGGGCATCCAGTTCACGGTGGTCCGGGTCGTCGCGTTCGTGCTCTCCCTGGTCGCGCTCGGGCTGCTGTTCCTGCTGCTCAACCGCACCAAGTTCGGCCGCGCCGTACGGGCGACGGTTCAGAACCCGATGTCGGCGGAGCTGCTGGGCGTCGAGTCGAAGCGGGTCGCCGCGCTGGGCTTCGGCCTGGGCGCGGCGACCGCCGCGGCCGCTGGCTCGGTGTACGGCCTGCTCTATCCGTTCAACTCCGGCAGTCACTACGACCTGATCTCCGAGCTCCTGTCGATCGTGGTGCTCGGCGGCCTGGGCAGCGTGGGTGGCGCGGTCATCGCGGCGCTCATCGTGTCGACGTCGTCGGCCGTCGTGGCGACGGTCTTCTCGCCGACGTGGTCGAGCTTCACCTTCTTCGTGATCCTGATCCTCGTCCTGCTCGTACGTCCGCAGGGCTTGTTCGGGACAGTCGAGCGCGGTGCCCTGTGAGCATCCGTTCCCTGGTGCGGGGCGGCGTCTTCGTCGCAGCACTGATGGCTCTGCCGCTCCTCGGCTTCGAGCACTGGGTGCTCAACCTCATGATCTTCACCCTGATGTACGCCGCGATGTCCAGCGCCTGGAACCTCGTCGGAGGCTTCGCGGGCTACCCGTCCCTCGGGCACGCGGCATTCTTCGGCCTCGGTGCGTACTTCGTCGGGCTCTGGTTCCAGCACCACGCGGTGGTCACGGGATACGAGCCGTTCCTGGTCCTGCCGATCGCCGGCCTCATCGCCGCGGTCGTCGGCTTCCCGATCGCCTGGATCGCGATGCGCACGCGGGCCGACGTGTTCGCGATCGTCACGATCACCCTGCTCTTCGTCGCCCAGACGCTCGCCTTCAACCTCGACAGCCTGACCGGGGGCGCGCAGGGGCTGGCGATGCCGACGCCGCCGTTCGAGCTCGCCAGGTTCGAGTGGCCGTTCTACTACGCGATGCTCTGGATCCTTCTCGCCTCGATGGGCATCACCTACCTGTCGATGCGGAGCAAGGTCGGGCTCTCGCTCGACGCGATCCGGGCCGATGAGGACAAGGCGCTCGGCGTCGGCGTCCACGTGCAGGGCGTCAAGGTGCTCTCGTTCTCGATCAGCGTCGCCCTCGTCGCCATGGCCGGCGGCGTCTGGGCCTACTACGAGACCTTCACCTACCCGCAGTTCGCGTTCGACCCGATCATCACGATCGGCATGGTCCTCATGTGCTTCCTGGGCGGGCGCGGAACGTTGTGGGGCCCGGTGATCGGTGCCTTCATCCTCGTGCCCGGTCAGCAGTACCTCGCCTACCGGCTCGGCGGCAGCCAGTTCTACCTGATCGCGTACGCCGGGGTGTTCCTCCTCATCATGCTGCTGATGCCGCGAGGCATCCTGCCGACCATTGCCGACCGCGTGCGCCGCCGCCGCGCGATCGCCGCGTCGTCCGAAGGACCACCGCCTGCCGACGCGTCACCACCGACGGCCGGCCCCGGCTCGAACGTGCCCGTCCCCTCGGGAGGTGCGGCATGACCGCCCTGCTCGAGATCGTTGGTGCCCGTAAGGCATTCGGCGGTGTCCGTGCCGTCGACGACTGCTCCCTCACCGTCGAGGAGGGGAGCATCACCGCACTCATCGGGCCCAACGGCTCCGGGAAGACCACGCTGTTCAACCTGATCACCGGTTACCTCAAGGCCGACGGCGGCGAGTTCCGGTTCCGTGGACGGGACGTCACGGGCAGCGACCCGGGCCGGCTCTACCGGCAGGGACTGACCCGGACCTTCCAGCAGGCGCGGGTGTTCCCGCACATGACCGTGACCGAGAACCTGGTGGTCGCTGGTGGCTACAGCTGGCGGGACCTGCTGGTCCCACGAGTGCTGGGCCGCGACCGCTCGCGCGCAGACGTGCTGCTGGAGGAGTTCCGGATGACGCACGTCGCCGAGCTGCCGGCGTCCGAGCTCTCCTACGGGCAGCGCAAGCTGCTCGAGTTCGCCGCCGTGCTGATGAGCGAACCGCGCCTGGTGCTGCTCGACGAACCGACAGCGGGCGTGAATCCGGTGATGATCGACACGATGGAACGGCACATCCGCGAGCGCCACGCCGCGGGTGTCACCTTCCTCGTCGTGGAGCACGACATGCAGTTCGTCATGCGGCTCTGCGACCCCGTCGTCGTGCTCGACAACGGCAAGGAGATCTTCTCCGGACCACCGAGCGAGGTCCAGCAGAACCCGTTGGTCCTCGACGCCTACCTGGGGACATGAGATGAGCGCGATCGTCCGCATCGAGGGCGTCGTCGCCGGGTACGGCGCCGGCGACATCCTCAAGGGGGTCGACCTCGAGGTCTAGCCCGGCACCGTCACGTGCCTCATCGGCCCGAACGGTGCGGGGAAGTCGACCGTGCTCAAGACGGTCAGCGGCCTGCTCAGGCCCACGGCGGGCAAGGTCTTCCTCGAGGACCAGGAGATCAACCGGCTGGCGCCGAAGGCTCGGTTGCTGCTCGGCATCGTCCATGTCCCGCAGGAGCGGAGCCTGTTCCCGAACATGACGGTGCTCGACAACCTGCTCATGGGCGGCTACGCGATCAAGGACCAGTCGCTGGTCCGGGCTCGTGTCACCGAGGCGATGGACGCCTTCCCGATCTGCCGTGACCGCACCCACGCGCACGCAGGCTCCCTCTCCGGCGGCGAGCAGAAACAGGTGGAGCTCGCCCGCACTCTCGTGCTGGACCCGAAGGTCATCCTGCTCGACGAGCCGTCGATCGGTCTCGACCCGAGGTCCCGCGCGCTCGTGTTCGCGAGCATCACGCGGCTCGCCTCAACGGGGCGCACCGTCCTGCTCGTCGAGCAGAACGCGCGGTCCGGGCTGGCAGTCGCCGACCAGGGAGCCGTCCTCGAGTCGGGTCGGGTCCGACTACGAGCGTCGGGACGCGAGCTGCTCGACGACCCCGAGGTCGCGCGGCTCTACCTCGGCAGCTCGTCCCTCCCGCAGATCTGATCTCGTCACCCCTCGTACCGATCCCACAGAGAAGAGACAACTCATGACCGCGAGAGAGAACCCGAGGATCGGGTGGGTCGGGACCGGACGGATGGGTCATGCGATGGCCGACCGGCTGCTGACCGCCGGCTGCTCCGTCCACGTCTGGAACCGGACCCGCGCCAAGGCCGAGGACCTCACCGAACACGGTGCCGTCGTCGTGGACACGGTCGCCGACCTGGCCGGCCGTGACGTCGTGTTCACGATGGTCTCGGCTGACGCCGACCTGGAGCAGGTGGTCCTCGGCGAAGGCGGGTTGCTGCGCCAGGACGCGGTCCCGCGGATCATCGTGGACTCGAGCACCGTGTCGGCGGCGACCTCGAGCCGTGTTCGCGCCGAGGCGACCGCGCGTGGGGTCGCGTTCCTCGCGGCGCCGGTGAGCGGGAACGCCAAGGTCGTCAAGGCCGGCAAGCTCTCGATCGCCGTGTCGGGGCCGGAGGACGCCTACCTGGAGGTCCTGCCACTCCTCGCGCACATCGGCCGCGCCGTCACGAGGGTCGGCGACGACGAGCAGGCCCGACTGGTGAAGCTCGCGCACAACATCTTCCTGGGAGTCGTGACGCAGTCGCTCGCGGAGATCGTCGTCCTGGCCGAGCGCGGCGGCGTCCCACGCAGCGCGTTCATGGAGTTCATGAACGGTTCCGTGATGGGGTCGTTGTTCACCGGGTACAAGTCCCCGGCGATCGTGAACCTCGACCTCAAACCCACCTTCACGAGCGAGCTGCTGCGCAAGGACTTCGACTACGGGCTCGCGGCCGGGCGCGAGCTCGGCGTGCCGCTCCCGCTCGCCGCGCTCACGCACCAGCTGGTCCAGGCGACGATCGGACGCGGTCACGGTGCTGAGGACTTCATCGCACTGCTCCTCGAGCAGGCGCGCAGCGCGGGCTATGAGGTCGAGCCCGAGAACATCGCCGTGCCGGACGGCTTGACGGCCTAGTCGCAGCGCGCTGCATCCGGTCGCGCGGGCGCCTTGCGAGAGGAGGATGACGTGGCCGGTGCCGACTGCGGCCGGGTCACGACTTACGTGACCGGGACCCGCCACCTGTTCCGCTGGCGGCGTGTCCGCCGGGACTGCTGCCGCTGACGACGGTGGCTCCGCCCACGGCGGCGGCCTCCGTCTGCGGGGTCCACGAGGGCAGCCCGTCCGGCCGCGCCGACGTCAGGTGCGCCGTCTCCTGAAGGATGATCCAGACGGCGCGCACGTCCTCGTGGCCGTTGTTCTCCAGCCGGTGCGGCTCGGACGCATCGAACGTGACCGTGTCGCCCGCGCGCAGCGTCCAGGTGTCGAACTTGTGGTGGAAGGTCAGCTCGCCGGACTCGATGTAGGCGCACTCGAAGCCCTCGTGCTGCGAGAACTTGCCCGACTGCCCCGAGCTGCTCCCGGGGCGGTAGGTCACGAGGATGAACTCCAGGCCGGGCGGTGCGCTGCTCGACAGCTTCTCCCAGGTGACCCCAGACTCCAGCTCGATCGTGACCCGCTCGCCGGGGCTCAGAACGGGAACGTCGGGGGAGGTCCGGCGTGACGACGGGCTGGTCGAGGAGCGTCGTTGCGACGCTGACCGCGCATGCGGCTGCTCGGGCAACGCGTCGTCGAAGAGGTCGTCGAGGGTGATGCCGAGCTCGTTCACCAGGCGGTAGAGCGTCGTCACGGACGCGCGGCACCGCCCGTTCTCGACCTGCGACAGCATGCTTGCGGACACGCCGACCCGGCTGCCGAGCTCGCGCAGCGTCAGCCCCCGCGCCTGCCTCAGCTCTCGAATGCGCGCTCCAGCGGCGGCTTCCACGGGTGCATCCTCCCGCTCGATCGTGCCTGGTTCGGTGAAGTTCAGCGTGACTTTAGCACGGGCCGATCTCAGACTCCCGTCGGCTCAACGCGGGATTGTCAATGTTCGCAACGTGTTTCCGGCGCGGGTCTGCCATGCTTCATGGCGGGGCGGTCTCGGACGACCTCGGCTCGGCCGTCCCGGGCTTGTGCACTGCTGCTTGACGGGATATTTGATGCTGCTTTACAGTCCGGGTCAGCATTCCGACAGGAGGACGGCGTGAGCCAGGAGCCACAGGACGGAACGGGTGTCGTGATCGGCGGGACCTCGGGTCTCGGCCGCGAGATCGCGGCTCAGATGGTGCAGCGCGGGCTGAAGGTCGTCATCACCGGCCGCGACGCCGAGCGCGCCGCACGCATCGCCGCGGAGATCGGACCCGGTGTCACCGGGCTGGCGCTCGATCTCGCCGCCCCCGAGACGATCGCGTCCGCGCTCGAAGGGATCGAGAGAGTCGACCAGCTGGTCATCGCCGCCATCGAGCGCGACTCCAACGGCGTCAAGAACTACGACGTCGCCCGGGCTACTCGCCTCGCCGTCCTCAAGCTCGTGGGCTACACCGAGGTCGTGCACGCGCTGCACGAGCGCCTCACGCCCGGCGCTTCGGTCGTGCTGTTCGGTGGTCTCGCGATGATGCGCCCCTATCCCGGGTCGACCACCGTCACGACCGTCAACGGCGGGATCAGCTCGATGGTCCGCACGCTGGCCTCCGAGCTCGCCCCGGTGCGCATCAACGCCCTGCACCCGGGCATCGTGGGAGACAGCCCCGAGTGGGCGGACAAGAACCTCGAGATGGTGGTGGCGAGAACGCCTATCGGCCGCACGGTCACGATGGCGGAGATCGTCGACGCGACGTTCTTCCTGCTCGAGAACGGCGGCGTCAACGGCGTCAACCTCATGGTCGACGGCGGCACGCTCGTACGCTGAGCGCGGCGCCCAGTGAGGTGCGCGACCCGCGCACTGGCCAGACCCAGGCGGCCCCGGTGGTCGCGCGAAGGAGTACGCGATGTACCACGTGACGCGGATCGACGAGACCGAGAACCAGGTGCCGGCCGCGTACGTCGACCGGTCGCGCGGCTACTCTCGCCAGCTGCTCGTCGGCTCCTCTACCGGGTCCCCCCACATGGGCCTCTTCGTGTGCCACCTCGAGCCCAGCGGCCACATCGAGGCGGTCGTGCACTCGTTCGAGGTGAGCCTCTACGTGCTCAGTGGCGACCTCGTGGTGTCGATGCTGGGCGAGTCGATCCGGCTGCCCACCGACCACTGCCTCAACGTGCCGGTGGGCGTCGCGTACACGGTGCGTCCCTCCGGGGGACCGGTCTCGTGGCTCCAGATGAGCGCCCCGGCGCCGTTCGAGGACGGCCGCCGCATTGACACCTTCTTCACCGGTGAGCAGCTCGACCTCGCGGACGCGCTTGCTCCCGACCTGCGGGATCCCAGGAACCGCAACGCGTTCCGATTCGACCCCTCGTCGATGGACCTCGGCAACCTCGCTGGCATCGCCGGCGGCCAGGCGGTCAACGCGCCCACGGTGTCGGCGAGCATGGCCACCGCCCTGCTGGCCTACTCCGGCATCGGCGTCCGCATGCTCATCGACCAGCGCATGGGCGCGCAGCTGCACACCATGTTCATGGTGCAGTACCAGCCGACCGCGATCGCGCACCCGCACGATCACCCGTTCGAGGAGGCGTACATCTTCGTCGAGGGCGAGGTGCACGCCCTCGTGGAGGGCGACGAGCTCGTCCTGCGCCCCGGTGACGTGCTGTGGGCGGGAGTGGGCGCCGACCACGGCTTCCACAACCGCGGTGACGGCCTGGTGCGCTGGATCGAGACGCAGGCGCCGCAGCCTCCGGCGCAGCACTCCTACCGGTTCAACCGCGATTGGGAGTACCTCGAGGAGATCCTGGGCAACGGCGAGGCCGACGCCCGGTAGGACCACCGGCTCGAGCCGCCGGAGGGCAGAGGAAAGCAGGAGGGGCCGGGGCGTCAGCCCCGGCCCCTCCTGCTCCGCGTGCGCGAGCTCAGCCCGATGAGTCCGACTGGCTGTAGTCCGAGTACTGGTAGGGGTTGTCGAACTCCTCCTTCGGCGGGATGTCGGGGTTCATCCCCTTCTGCCACGCCTCCTCGCCGAGCGTCGACTGGAGGTGCTCGACGGTGTCCGCGATCGCGGCCTTCACCGGCGCGAGGTCGATGCCGACCAGCTTCCCGTCGTACTTGAGGACCTTGCCGTCGACGAGCACGGAGTGCACGTCCGCGCGCTGCGCCTGCATCACGACATGGCCGTACGGGTTGACGATCGGGAACATCACAGGGGAGTCGTCGTTCTTGATGAGCACGATGTCGGCCTGCTTGCCGACCTCGAGGCTGCCGACGAGACCGTCGAGCCCGAGAGCCTTCGACCCGCCGCGCGTGGCGTACTCGACGAGGTCGGACGCGCGCAGCGTCGAGTGCGTGATGGTCTCGCCCTTGGCGTGCGCCTCGTGGTGCATGCGCGAGCGGTCGGCGCCGAGCGTGCTTCTCATGGCGGAGAACAGGTCGCCGCTCTGCCAGACGCTCGTGTCCATCGACAGCGAGACCGGGATGCCGTAGTTGCGCAGGGTCCAGGTGGGCGGGTAGCCCTGACCGCAGCTCTGCTCGCTCTCGGTCGCGACCGAGACGGAGCCGCCTGACGCGGCGATGCGATGGTAGGAGTCGGCGGACAGCGTCGTCGCGTGCACGTAGGTCGTCGTCGGCGTCATGAAGCCGTTCTCGTGCATGAGCCGGATCCCGTCATCGTTCGTGGCGCCCCAGACACCCGCGTGCGTGGTGACGTCCAGGCCGAGATCACGGGCCGCCTCGAAGGCGCCCTTCTCGGGGAAGGCCGGGTCGCCGGTCACGTCGAAGGCCATCTGCAGGCCGAGCATGTCGCTGCGCGGGAAGCCCTCGACGAAGGCGCGGAAGTCGGCCGAGGTCGACCACTCCCAAGGGCCCTGCTGGATGTTGCCGTACGCGAGCCGGAAGCGGCCTGGGACCGAGCGGAGCGCGTCGACGGCTGCCTCGGCGTGCTCGACCGTCTGCAGCCCGTGCGACCAGTCGACGGACGTCGTGACGCCGGCGTCGACCGCCTCGATCGCCGAGAGCAGGTTGCCGGCGTGGATGTCCTGCGGGCGGAAGTTCCTGCCCCACTCCAGGTAGTACCAGACGAAGTACTGGGTGAGGGTCCAGTCGGCGCCGTAGCCACGCATGGCGGTCTGCCACATGTGCCGGTGCGTGTCGATCATGCCCGGCATGACGATCCCGCCGGACGCATCGATCTCGAGGGTGCCCTCGGGCACGTCCAGCGCCGGGCCGACCGCGGCGATCTTGTGGTCGAGGACGAGCACGTCCGCGTCGGTGAGCACAGTGCGGCTGTCGTCCATGGTGAGCACGGTCCCGCCGCGGAGGACGACCGGGGGGTTGTCTGCGGACCGCTTCTCGATGTCGTCCCTCGAGGCGTACATGGAGGCTCCTTCGGCTGTGCCGCCGTGGGGCGGGATCGGGACAGGCACCCGTCGCCACGGCACGACCGCACCGTCGGGTTGGGAGAAACATGAAGCCGCACGAACGCCCTGTCAAGCATTTCTGTCAAGTGAAGGTGAACTGATGCAGAGCCCAGCGTCATGCACGCCGGCTCGCCGACCACCTCGATCCTCGGCAGTGACGCTGTGAACCGCTGCGACTCTTGCCGAAGTCGGGTCAGGGTCTCGTCCGGCTCGAGGGTCGAGCTGAACACGGACTTGTTCAGTAATGATTGACGAGACGTTCAGTGACGTGCATGCTGTGCGCCACACGGTCGGCCGCGAACCCGACGTCCACCTCCGCGACCCGGAGCTGTGCACGTCGGTGCGGGCCGGACCAGATCCGGTACCGCCGGCTCGACGGAGCCGCCGGTGCGCACTCGACGCTGCCGCCCGCGGGCAGCCGCGTCCGCTCCTCGTCGACGTCACCCCTGCGATCGCCTGGCCCTGCCGGCGGAATCGGAGAACACCAGATGTCAGTCACTCGCTTCGGCCACCGGCAGGCCCTCGCCGCCGGTGCCCTCCTCACCGTGTCGGGGGTGCTGGCCGGCTGCTCCTCGGCGGCCTCGTCCGCCGACTCCGCGTCCTCGGCCTCGGCCTCGGCCAAGCCGACAGGGACGGTCCAGATCGCCTACCTGTCCTTCGCCGTGGCGAACAGCTACGACGCACCGATGCTCGCCGCGGCCCAGACCGTCGCCGCCGACAACGACGCGAAGCTGACCGTCTTCGACGCCAACAACGACCCGAAGGCGCAGTTCGCGCAGCTGCAGAACGTCATCTCCTCGGGCACCTACCAGGCGGTGATCATCCAGCCCATCTTCGGCACCGGACTCACGGACCTCGTCTCGCAGGCCATCGCCAAGGGGATCAAGGTCGTCAACATCGACCAGATCCTCGGCCCGGACCTGTCCACGGCGGAGCCGCAGGTGAAGGGCATGTCGGCCAACGTCACGTTCGTGCCGACCGACGTCGGGACCAAGCTCGGCAAGCTGGCCGTGCAGGCGTGCGCGTCCAAGAACCTCGACCCGTGCAAGGTCGGCTACCTCTACGACATCAAGGCCTCGACGCTCGACGTCGCGATCCAGAAGTCGTTCACGGCGGCGACCGCGGGCTCCCCGATCCAGGTGGTCGCGGAGGGCGAGGACTTCTTCAACGCTGCGGGCGGCCTCAAGGCCGTGCAGAACATGCTCACCGCGCACCCCGACCTCAATCTCGTCGTCGGGTCGGACCAGGGCATCGAGGGTGCGGTCCAGGCTCTCGCCGGCGCCAACAAGACCGGGAAGGTGCTGCTGGCCGGTTACGGCGGGAGCGCCACCGGGCTCAGCGGCACGGCGGCGGGCACCTGGTTCGGCACCGTCGTGCAGACGCCCGCGAGCGAGGGCCGGCTCGGCACGCAGGCCGCGGTGAAGGCGGTGCGCGACAACACGGTCACGGGCGGGGTCAACCCGCTCGACGCGCTGCCCGACGGCGGGACCGCGATCCAGGGCAACGCGTCCAGCTTCACAGCCGAGTGGCCGGGCTGACCGGGCGGGAATGGCCGTGGAGTCAGTACGCGACCTGCAGGTCGAGCTGCTCGGGATCAGGAAGCACTTCGGCGGAGCGCAGGCGCTCGACGACGTGAGCCTGCGGGTCGCGGCCGGCACCGTTCACGCCCTGGTGGGCGAGAACGGTGCCGGCAAGTCCACCTTGAGCAAGGTGTGCGCCGGCGTGATCAGCCCGGACTCCGGCGTGGTCCGTGCCGGTGGGGAGGACGTCGTCTTCCGGTCGCCGCGGGACGCCCTCGCCCGAGGCATCGCCACCATCGCTCAGGAGCTCGCGCTCGTGCCGGGTCTGACGGTGGAGCAGAACGTCTTCCTCGGGGCAGAGCCCCGGCGGGGTGGACTGCTCGACCGAAAGGCATTGCGGCGCCGCTACGACGAGCTCGCCGAGCACGTCGGGTTCGACCTCGTCCCAGACTCCCCGGTCTCGTCGCTGCGTACGGCGGACCAGCAGAAGGTCGAGATCCTGCGCGCCCTCTCGAGCGGGGCGTCCCTCATCATCATGGACGAGCCGACGGCGGCGCTCTCGCGCGAGGACACCGAGCTGCTGCACGACACCATCCGGCTGCTGGTCAGCGGTGGTCGGAGCGTCCTGCTCGTCTCGCACTTCCTCTCCGAGGTGCTCGAGCTGTCCGACGAGGTGACGATCCTGCGCGACGGCCGACTGGTGCGGACCTCCGCCGCTGCCGACGAGTCCGAGGCCTCCCTGATCGACGGCATGCTCGGGCGGTCGCTCGACTCGGTGTTCCCGGGGCTCCCGCCGGCGCCGGCCGAGTCCGCATCGATCGTCCTGTCGGCCGTAGGCGTCCATGCACCGGGAGTGCGTGGCGTCGACATCACCGTGCGCGCCGGAGAGATCGTCGGACTCGCGGGCCTCGTCGGCGCCGGCCGGAGCGAGCTGGTGATGGCACTCGTGGGTGCGAGTCGGGTCCGGTCGGGGGAGGTCACGATCGACGGCGAGCCGGTCGACGTGCGGGCACCCTCCGAGGCGATGCGCAGCGGGATCGCCCTCGTCCCGGAGTCGCGCAAGGAGCAGGGCGTCGTTCCGTTGCGGTCGGTCGAGGAGAACGCGACCCTCGCGAGCCTGGCGACGTTCAGCCGCGCGGGATTCGTCGACAGGCGCCAGGAGCGGGCCGCCGCCGGCGCGGTCCTGGAGAGCACCCGGGTGCGCGCGGCTTCGCCTCGTGCGCCGATGTCCAGCCTGTCGGGGGGCAATCAGCAGAAGGTGCTGTTCGCCCGCGCGCTGCTGTGCGGCCCCCGTCTCCTCATCGCCGACGAGCCGACGCGCGGCGTCGACGTCGGCTCCCGACGGGCGATCTACGACCTGCTCGTCGAGCAGGCCAGGGCCGGACTCGCCGTCCTCGTCGTGTCCTCCGACATCGAGGAGGTCATCGGCCTGTCGCATCGCGTCCTTGTGATGCGAGGCGGTCGCGTGACCGGCGAGCTCACCGGCGCGGACATCACGGACGAGAACATCCTGACCGCCGCCTTCCTCGACACCGACACCAACAAGGGAGCGGACTCGTGAGCAACGTGGTCGAGCACGACACTCCGCCGGCGACGCACGGGGGCAACGCGCCGGCGGGCCGTCTCTCGGCGATCCGCTGGCGCTCCGCCGGCATCATCGTGCCGTTCGGCGCACTGTTCCTGCTCCTGTCGGTGACGAGCCGGCCGTTCCTCAGCACGACGAACCTGCTCAACATCCTCGACCAGCAGGCGTCCATCGTGATCATGGCGGCCGCCGGCACGCTCGTGCTGGTCAGCGGCGCGATCGACCTGTCCGTGGGTGCGACGTACGCGCTGGCCGGTGTCGTCGCGGCGCAGCTGGTGCCGCACACCGGGATCCCCGTGGCGCTGGCCGCCGCGGTGCTCGTCGGTCTGCTCGTCGGCCTCGTGAACGGCGTGGTGACGACGTACTTCCGGATCAACGCGCTGATCGCGACGCTGGCGATGTCGTTCATCATCAGTGGTCTCGCGAACCTCGTCACCGACGGCAACCTGCTGATCCTCACGGACTCGCCGGATTTCGCCAACATCGCGAGATCAGCGTTCCTCGGGGTTCGCAGCTCGATCTGGATCACCTTGCTGTGCGTCGTCGCGTTCGGCATCCTGCTGTCGCGCACGAGGACCGGGCGCTACCTCTACGCGGTGGGCGGCAACGCCGAGGCCGCACGCCTCTCCGGTGTACGGCTCAACCGTGTGCGCGTGGCCGCGTTCATGGTCAGCGGCCTCGCCGCAGCGGTCGGTGGCGTCATCGACGTCTCGCGCGTCCTGAGCGCACAGTCGACGTCGGGCGCGACGCTCACGTTCACGGTCCTCGCCGGCATGGTCGTCGGCGGCACGTCGATCATGGGCGGAGAGGGGGCGGTGTGGCGCACCACGATCGGCGTGCTGTTCATCGCACTGGTGGGCAACGGATTCGACCTGCTCGGGGTGAACCCCCTCTACCAGCAGATCACTCTAGGAATCATCCTGCTGCTCGCTGTCGGTCTCGACGCCTGGTCCCGCTCGCGCCGCTGAGCCCCCAGGACCTCCCTGATCGGTCGAGCGACGGGTGTGCGAGCGTGGAGGCGTGAGCGACCCGGCGGACGAGCGCGCAGTCGTCGCGCCGTCGGTCGGGACTGCCCACGAGCATCATCACGCGCCGGTGTGGGCGCTGACGCTCGCCTTCGTCGTCGGTCTGCTCGTGGTGATCCAGAGCCGGAGCAACGGCGAGCTCGCCGTCGCCGTGCACGACGGACTCTTCGCGGCCGTTCTGTCCTTCGGGGTCGGCGCGCTGATCCTTCTCGTGGTCATCGGCCTCCGACCTGCGACGAGGCGTGCCCTCGTCGTCTCGCTCCCCGCACGCCTGCGCACGCGGCAGCTGCGGTGGTGGCACCTCGTCGGCGGCCTCGGAGGGGCGCTGCTCGTCGCGGGCCAGGGGATCGCCGTACCCCTGCTCGGCGTGGCGCTGTTCACCGTCGGCATGGTCGCCGGCAACACCGGCACCTCCCTCCTCGTCGACCGGTTCGGACTGGGGCCGGGCGTCCCCCGACCGCTCACGGTTCGCCGGGTCGTGGCGGCGGTGGGAGTGACCCTCGCGGTGGGTCTCGCGGTGTCGGGACGCCTGAGATCGGGCGACCTCGTGGCCTGGGCCCTGGTGCTCGTCCTGATCGCCGGCGCGGCCACCGCCGTGCAGTCAGCGGTCAACGGCCAGGTGGCGGTGCAGACCGGCGACCCCCTGGCAGCGACGTCGGTCAACTTCGCGGTCGGCCTGACCGCACTCCTCGTGGCGCTCGGCGTGGAGCACCTCGCTGGTCACGCATGGGTCGCGCCGCCTCCGCCGTGGGAGCAGCCGTGGCTCTGGCTTGGCGGTCCGGTCGGTGTCCTCTTCATCGCCTCGGCGACGATCGTCGTGAAGCCGCTCGGGGTCCTGCTGTTCGGCCTGCTCAACATCGCCGGCCAGCTCACCGGATCGCTGATCTCCGACCTCGTGTTCCCCACGCAGGGAACCGTGGTCAGCTGGCAGCTGCTCTCCGGCATGGCGCTGACGGCCGCCTCGGTCGCCCTCGCCGCGACGAGGCCACGCCGCCGCTAGTCGTCGCCGACGTTGTCACTGAGGGTGGTCCGGGCTGTCCTCGTAGCAGCCAGGGCCACCCTCAGCGAGTTCCTCTGTGGCATGGTCGGGGGGTGCACCTGGCCCAGCTCAACGTCGCGCGGCTCGCCCATCCGCTCGACCACCCCAACCTCGAGGCGTTCACCTCGGCGCTCGACGCCGTGAACGCCGTCGCCGACGCGGCGCCCGGCTTCGTCTGGCGGCTGCAGGAGTCCGAGATCGGCAACGCCACCGACATCCGCCCGTGGGGCGACGACATGATCGTGAACCTCTCGGTGTGGGAGGACCTGTCCGCGCTCGAGTCCTACGTCTACGGCGCCGCGCACGCCGCGGTGCTCAAGCAGCGCCGGATGTTCTTCCACCGGATGGAGCGCCCGAGCCTCGTCCTGTGGTGGGTGCCCGAGGGCCACGAGCCGACGCTCGAGGAGGCCCGTGAGCGGCTCGACCGGCTCGAGGCGATCGGTCCCTCGCCGTACGCCTTCACGATGCGGCAGACCTACCCCGCCGGAGCCTGACGCCCGCGTCCACGAACGCCGTCAACGATGTGGTCAACGCCATTGACTGGCGTCCTCCGAGGCCCTAGTTTCCCGAGCATGGCCAGCAGCGCAGCCGACACGGTGTTCGTCGGCGGATCCCTGTTCACGGCGGGCATGTCGAGCTCCGCGCCGGGTGCCGTCGCCGTCCGCGGGGGCAGCATCACGGCCGTCGGAACCGACGACCAGGTGCGCGAGCTCGTCGGCCCCGCGACCGAGGTCGTCGATCTCGCGGGCGGCCTGCTCGTGCCCGGCTTCCAGGACGCGCACGTGCACCCGGTGATGGCCGGCGTCGACATGCTGCGCTGCGACATCCATCACTGCCACTCCGCCGACGAGGCTCTCGCCGTCATCGAGGCCTATGCCGGTGCGCACCCAGACCTCCCGTGGATCGTCGGCGCCGGCTGGTCGATGGACCACTACCCGGGCGGCACGCCGACGCGGCAGATGCTCGACCGCGTGGTGCCCGACCGGCCGGCGTACTTCCCGAACCGCGACGGCCACGGAGTGTGGGCCAACACCCGTGCCCTCGAGATCGCCGGCATCACGGCGTCGACGTCGGACCCTGCCGACGGCCGCATCGAGCGCGAGCCCGACGGCCACCCCGCGGGCACGCTGCACGAGGGCGCCGGCCACCTCGTCGGCCACCTGCTGCCGCCGACCGAGCGGGCCGAGCAGGTCGCCGGCCTGCGCGTCGCGCAGGACCACCTGTTCTCCCTCGGCATCACCAGCTGGCAGGACGCGGCGGTCGGGGAGATGTTCGGGCAGAAGGACATCCTGCCGGTCTACCTCGAGGCCGCGGCGTCCGGCGACCTCAAGGGCCGCGCGGTCGGCGGCCTGTGGTGGGACCGGATGCGCAGCAGCGACCAGATCACCGACATCGTCGACCGACGCGGCAACGGCGGGCTCGGCCGCTTCCGCCCGACGAGCGTGAAGATCATGCTCGACGGCGTCGCGGAGAACTTCACCGCCGCGATGCTCGAGCCCTACGAGGACGGCTGCGGCTGCCAGACCGAGAACGACGGCCTCGACTTCGTCGACCCGGTCGGCCTCAAGGAGTACGTCACGCGCCTCGACGCCGCGGGGTTCCAGGTGCACTTCCACGCGCTCGGCGACCGCGCGGTGCGGCACGCGCTCGATGCGCTGCAGGCCGCACGCGAGGCGAACGGCCCCACCGGCGGCCGGCACCACCTCGCGCACCTGCAGGTCGTGCATCCCGACGACGTGCCGCGCTTCGCGCAGGTCGGCGCCACCGCCAACATCCAGGCGCTGTGGGCCGCGCACGAGGCGCAGATGGACGAGCTCACCATCCCGTTCCTCGGCGAGCGCCGAGCCGCCTGGCAGTACCCCTTCGGCGACCTCGAGCGCGCGGGTGCGCTCCTCGCCGCGGGCAGCGACTGGTCGGTCTCGAGCGCCGACCCGCTCGACGGCATCCACGTGGCCGTGAACCGCCGAGTGCCCGGCAACGCCGAGGCGGAGCCGCTCGACGTGTCGCAGGCGCTCTCGCTGGCCACCGCGCTGACGGCGTACACCGCGGGTTCCGCGCGGGTGAACCACCAGGACGACACCACCGGCCGCATCGTCGAGGGCTACTACGCCGACCTCGCGGTGCTCGACCGCGACCCGTTCGCGGGGCATGCTGATGCCATCAGCGACGCCACGGTGCAGGCGACGTTCGTCGAGGGCGAGTGCGTGTTCCGTGCGGGGGAGCGGGCATGAGTGCGAAGAAGCAGCCGGCGCGCAAGCACCTGTCGCGCGAGCTGATCCTCGAGGCAGCCCTCGGGATCGTCGGCACCGACGACATGAACGAGCTCACGATGAGCCGGCTCGGACGTGCGCTGGACGCCGACCCGAGCGCGGTCTACCGCCACTTCCGCAACAAGGACGAGCTGCTGCTCGCGATGGCCGACGTGCAGATGGAGGAGGTCGTCCGCACGTACGAGCCGGGCGACGACCCGTACGCCAACCTGCGGCACATGCTGTGGGTGCTGCGTCGCTCCTACCTCAGCCGCCCCGGTCTCGCGCGCGCCGTCGCGCCGCGCTTCACCGGTGGCGCGGCCGAGACGCAGCTCGTGCACCACATGATCCGCAACGTGAAGACCCTCGGCTACGCCGAGACCGAGGCGATCGCGCGGGTGCGCGCCGTCGCCGAGATGACGCTCGGCCACATCATCATGACGGCCGAGGTGATCTCGCTCCCGCGGAAGGCGCAGGCCTTCGAGCTGGAGATGGCCCGCAGCTACTACACCTATCCGAGGCAGCCGCTCTCGCTCGCACCGCTCGAGGAGCAGCGCGCCGCGCACCGCACCGACGGCGACGAGGTCTTCGCCACGATGCTGGACACGTTCCTCGCGGGCCTCGCCGCCGACGCTCCGAAGCAGAAGCCGGCGCGCTCCCGGAAGTCCTGACCCGAGCTCAGCTCGCCGCGGCCTCGGCCGCAGCGTCGGCCGCCGCCTTGCGCTCCCGCATCCGCTGGGGCTTCCAGCCGGGCCCGGGGACGCTCGCACGCAGCATCTGGGTGTAGGCGTGCTGCGGGTCGTCGAGGATGTCGGCGGTGACGCCCTGCTCGACGACGATGCCGCGCTGCATCACGATCGCCTCCTCGGTGAGCTGCCGCACGACCGCGAGGTCGTGGCTGATGAGGACGTAGCTGATGCCGCGCTCGTCACGGATGTCGGCGAGGACGTTGAGGACCTGCGCCTGGATCGAGACGTCGAGGGCCGCGACGGACTCGTCGAGGATCAGCACGTGCGGGTCCGTGGCGAGGGCGCGCGCGATCGCGACGCGCTGGCGCTGACCGCCGGAGAGCGCCTTCGGCATCGCGTTGATCTGGCGCTGGTCGAGGCCGACGATCTCGGCCAGCTCGCCGACGATCCGCTTGCGATCGGAGGCGTGGTGGTCGTGGTGCACGCGGAGGACCTCGTCGATGAGGTCGGCGCCGGACTGCCGCGGGTCGAGGCTGGAGTAGGGGTCCTGGAAGACGATCTGAACCTCCCGGCCGCGCAGCTTGCGTTCGGCGCCGCGGCGCGCAGGCTTGGACCTGTCGCGCCCGCAGGCGACGATAGTCCCGGCAGTGGGCTTCTCGAGGCCGACGATCATGCGGGCCACGGTGGTCTTGCCGCTGCCGGACTCCCCGACGATCGCGAGCGACCGGCCGGGCAGCAGGTCGAAGTTCATGTCGTCGACGGCGACCTGGGTGCCGAAGACCTTGCGCAGGCCGCGCACCGACAGCACCGGCTCGGTGGCGCTCGTGTGCTCAGACATGGGCACCGTCCAGGAGGTTGCCGCGGAGGTCGGTGGCGCGCCCGCACCGGACGACCCCGCCGTCGAGGTCGGTGAGGACCTGGTCGGTGGACCGGCACGAGTCGAGGGAGTGCGGGCAGCGCGGTGCGAACCGGCAGCCCGACGGCGCCTCGAACGCCGAGACCGGACGCCCGGGGATGGCCACGAGGCGCTCGGCCGTCGAGGAGATGTCGGGCCTCGCCTGCACGAGGGCCGCGCTGTAGGGGTGCAGGGGGTCCTCGTGGAGCCGACTGGCCGCGCTCGTCTCGACGATCTGCCCGGCGTACATCACGCAGGTGCGGTCGCAGACGGCGCCTGCGAGCTCGAGGTCGTGGGTGATGAACAGCATCGACAGGCCGCGGTCGCGCCGCAGGTCGTCGAGGATCGCCATCACCTCGGCCTGGGTGGTGACGTCGAGTGCTGTCGTGCACTCGTCGGCGAGCAGCAGTCGCGGCTCGGACAGCAGCGCGGTCGCGATCATGACGCGCTGGAGCATGCCGCCGGACAGCTCGTGCGGGAACTGCTTGAGCCGCTTGCCCGGGTCGTCGATGCCGACCTCGTCGAGCGCGGCGGCTGCCTTGCGGACCGCCTCGGCCTTCGGGACGTCGTCGAGGATGCGCAGCGACTCGGTCATGAAGTCGGAGATGCGGCGTACGGGATTGATGTGGGCGCGCGGGTCCTGGAAGACCACGGCCACCTGGGCGCGGTGCTTGAGGAGCGCGTCGCCGGACAGGGCGAGGACGTCGGTTCCGTCGAAGGTGACCGAGCCGGTGACCGTGGCGCCGTCGGGGAGCAGCCGCGCGATCGCCTTGGCGGTCATGGACTTCCCGGAGCCGGACTCGCCGACGAGGCCCATCGCCTCGCCTTCGCCGATGTCCAGCGACGTGCCGGTGATGACCTCGCGTGGCCCGGCGTCCATCTTGAGCTGCACGGTGAGGTCACGGACCTCGAGGAGGCTGCTCATCGGAGGACGTCCTTCGAGCTGGCGTCGAGCCGTTCGCCGAGGAAGCTCACGGCGGCGACGACGGCGACGATGCAGAGGACCGCCGTGAGGGACACGATCGGGTAGCCCTGCAGCAGGCTGGTCTTCCCCTCGCTGACCATGACGCCCCAGTCGGCCTGCGGCGACTGCACGCCGAGACCGAGGAACGAGATGGCGGCGAGGTCGACCATCGCGAAGCCGAACAGGATCGTGCCCTGCGCCACGATGAGGCTGGAGATGTTGGGGAGCAGGTGCCGGACGCACAGCCGCCAGGCACCGAAGCCCTGCACCTCGAGCGCGGCGATGTAGGTCATCGCGCGCTCCTTGAGCGCGGCGCCGCGCAGCACGCGGGCGACATACGGCGAGTACGCGATGGCCAGCGCGAGGCCGGCGGAGAGCAGGCTCGGACCGAACACCGCGGCGGCGACGACCGCGAGCAGGATGCCGGGGAAGGCGAAGAGGACGTCGAGCCCGGCAGAGACGCTGGCGTCGAACTTGCCGCCGAACCACGCGGTCGCGATCGCGAGCGTCGTGCCGATCGCGACCGCGATCAGCGCGACGAACCCGGCTCCGAGGACCGTGGTGCGGGCGCCTTCCATGATCCGGCTGAGGACGTCGCGCCCCTGGCCGTCGAAGCCCAGCAGGTGGGAGCCGAACGGGCCCACGTTGGCGAACGAGAGGTCGCTCAGGTTGGGGTCGAACGGGCGCAGGATCGGCCCGAAGATCGCGAGCAGGAGCGCGAGCGCGATGATCGCGATGCTCACCCAGCCGATGACACCGATCCTGCTCAGGCGGCGCCGGCTCGGCGCGGACTCCTCGGCCTCGGCCACCGGGTCCAGGATCTCGGTGCTCACTGGGCACGGCTCCCCAGGGTCACACGCGGGTCGAGCAGCGCGTAGGCGATGTCGATGACCACGTTGGTGATGACGAACGCGAACACGAGCACCAGGCTGATGCCCTGCACGACGGCGAAGTCCTTGTTCTGGGCGGCCTGCACGAGATACGCGCCGAGGCCGTTGAGCCCGAACGCCGTCTCGACGATGGCCGCGAGCGCGATGAGGCTCGCGATCGTGATGCCGACGACGGTCGTGATGGGGATCGCGGCGTTGCGCAGCACGTGCCGCTGGACCACGCCGGACCACGGCAGCCCCCGGCTGATGGCGGTCTGGACGTGCTCGCGTCCGAGCTCCTCGCGGACTGCCGTGCGGGTCACCCGGGTCACCAGGGCCACCGACGTGGCGGCGAGCGCCAGGGCCGGGAGCGTGAGGTGCCGCAGGCCGTCGACGAAGCCGTCCCCCGTCCCGAGGACGGGGAACCAGCCGAGCATCACGCCGAACACGAACTGGAGGAGCACCGCAGCGGCGAACGCAGGGAGCGCCGCCGACACGGTGGAGGCGAACAGCACGCCGGTGTCGACCGTTCCTCTGCCCAGCGCACCGACGATCCCCAGCCCGACCCCGACCACGATGATGATCACCGAGGTCAGGAGCACGAGGCTGATCGTCACGCCGATGCGCTGGGCGATGAGGGTCGAGACCTGCTCGTGCAGCGGGATCGACTCACCGAGGTCGCCGTGCAGCGCCGAGGTGAGCCAGATCCAGTAGCGCGTGAGGAACGGCTCGTTGAGGTGGTAACGCGCCTCGAGCTGAGCCATGACCTCGGGAGGTACGGTGCGGCCGCCCGTGAGTGCGGCGATCGGGCTGCCGGGCGCGAGGTAGAGCGCCCCGTAGATCGCGAAGCTCGCCACGAGCAGGGTGGCGACGAGCATCGCCCCGCGTCGTGCGATGAACCGCAGCACGTCCGTACCTCCCGAGGACCGTCGTCAGCTCACGCGCCGCCGAGGTAGGCGGCCCATGGCCCGAACATGTACACGAAGGTGGCCGGCGCGCCGGTGACCTTCTTGTTCATGATGAGCACGTTGTTCGCCGCCACGAGGGGGAACCACACCAGCTGGTCGGTGATGATCTTCTGCGCGTCGATGACGTCCTGGGCGCGCTTGGTGTCGTCCTTCTCGCTGCGCGCCGCGTTCAGCGCCGTCTCCACCTGCGGGTCGGTCCAGCCGCTGAAGTTCTGCGAGCCGCCCTTGGCCGCCATCGACTTGTAGAGA
>JADGOZ010000156.1 GCA_017882705.1 Candidatus Nanopelagicales bacterium
ACGTGCGGCAGGTCCTCGACAGCCGTGCCGCTCAACGCCGATCGCGCTGCGGCCTCGGCCGCCGCGAGGAGCTCGTCGCTCGCGTCGTCGCTCGGCCCGGGGACGAGCCCGTCGACGGCGACTAGCAGCGCGCGGTAGTCGGGACGCAGCGCGACGACCGCGGGCTCGACGTGCGCGCCCGCGAGGAACAGCTCGAGCGTGCTCAGGTCAGTCATCGGGGGCCTCCGGCCGGGTTGCCCCGGCACCGACGCCGGGCTCGAGGACGGTCAGGGTGAACCGCGCTGGACGGGAGCGCGGGTTGGTGGAGGAGTGCGGCACGTCTCCCGCGTACGCCGCTGCATCCCCGACCTTGAGCGTGACCGTCTGCTCGCCGGCCATGATCGTGACCGTGCCCCGCTGGACCTGGACGAGCTCGCGCGTGCCGGGGGTGTGGGCGTCGCTGGCGTAGTGGTCCGCGGGTCCGAGCGTCCACTCCCACAGCTCGACGACGTCGGGGGGCTGCGTGCCGGCGACCAGCACGCCGCGGCCACCGGCGGCCGAGCTCCACAGCACCGCGCCCTCGCCGCGACGGGTCACCCGCACCGACCGAGGTGCGGGCGGCTCGACCAGCGCCGGCAGACCGACACCGAGCGCGTCGCTGATCCGCAGCAGCGTGCCGACGCTGGGGTTGGCGCTGCCCTGCTCGACGTTGACGAACGCTCGGCGGCTGACGCCGGTCGCCTCGGAGAGCTGGTCGAGCGTCCAGCGCCGGGCCTGCCGCTCCTGCCATCAGGCCCGTCGGATCGGTGCAGCGCGAGGCTCTGCGTGCGGCCGGACACGTCCGGATCGATGCCCTGCGGTCTCCGGCACCGGGAGGCAGCCGTGTAACGAACACAAGAACTAAGTAACGATCACAAGTCAACTGTTGACAGTTGACGCGCCTCCCTGCAAGGTCATCCCATTCACCCGGCGGGCGATCAGCAGGACGGAGGTGCACGTGACCACCAGCACCTTCCCTGCGCTTGATCGCTCGATCGTCATCGACTTCGGGCACGACGGGCCGTTCGGTCCGTTCGCGGCCGAGCTGGCGTTCTCCAGCGCGACCGAGACGGTGACGTTCGTCGTGACCCGCGGCTCCATGCGGGGCAAGACCGAGACCCTTCCGTTCACGGCGGTGCCGATCACGGACGGCATCTGGCTGGTCAGCTGGCAGGAGGCCGACCTCCTGACCGTCGTCCAGGTCCAGGACTTCACCTCAGGCCGGCTGGTGTCCGCGGTCACGACGGCCGATCAGCAGCTCGCGACCCTGCACGGCACGCTCCAGCTCGGCTGAACGGACACCCGGCCGGTCGATCGGACGACCGGCACCAGCCCAACGACGTCAGAAGAGGGACATCTGTGGCCACGATGCGATCGCTCATCGCGAGCGCCAGGGCCGACCGCCGAGCCGTGGTCCTGCCGGGGGCCTACGACGCGCTGAGCGCGCGGTTGATCGAGGCGGCGGGATTCCCGGCGGTCTACGTCACCGGCGCAGGGCTCGCCAACTCGAGCCTCGGCGCTCCGGACATCGGTCTCGTCACGGTCACGGAGATGCGTGACCACGTGGCGCGCATCGCTGACGCGGTCGATGTCCCGCTCGTGGTCGACGCCGACACCGGCTTCGGGAACGCGATCAACATGCGGCGCACCGTGCGCCTTCTCGAGCGGGCCGGCGCCTCGGCGCTGCAGATCGAGGACCAGGTCTTCCCGAAGAAGTGCGGGCACTTCGCAGGCAAGGCGGTCATCCCGGCGGACGAGATGGTCCAGAAGATCCATGCGGCCGTCGACGCCCGCGACAACGAGGACCTCGTCCTGATCGCGCGGACGGACGCCCGCGCGGTCTCCACGCTGGACGAGGCACTGGAACGCGCGGACCTCTACCGCCAGGCCGGAGCCGACGTCCTGTTCGTCGAGGCACCCGAGTCGGAGGACGAGCTGCGCCGGATCGGCGCGCACTTCGACGTACCCCTCGTGGCCAACATGGTCGAGGGTGGGAGGACCCCGCTGCTGAGCGCCGAACAGCTCGCCGAGCTCGGGTACAGCCTGGTGCTGTTCGCCAATGCCGCCCTGCGCGTGTCGCAACGTGCCATGACCGAGCTGCTCCGTGAGCTCTCGACCAGCGGGTCGACGAACGCGCTCCTCGGCCAGATGGCCACCTGGGACGAGCGGCAGGAGGGCGTCGGCAAGCCGTTCTACGACGCCCTCGAGGCCAAGTACTCCACGAAGGACCACGCATGACAATCGCCGACCTGCGTATCGCCAACGCGGACGTCGTCCTGCCCGAGGGCGTGCGCCGCGTCGACCTCATCGTCGACGGCGGGGTCATCACGGAGATCGTGGACCCGTCGGTCGCCGTGGCGACGACCGACGTGGTCGACGCGACCGGGCTGCACGTGCTGCCCGGAGTCGTCGACCCGCACGTGCACCTCGGACCCAACATCACGTTCCCGCAGTCCGACGCCGACGTCTCGCCCGAGACGCGATCGGCCGCGGCCGGCGGGGTGACGACCATGCTGGCCTACCTCATGTCGCCGACGCCTTACCACGACGTGTTCCCCGTGGCGAAGCAGGCGATGGAGGCCAGCTCGGTCGTCGACTTCGGCTTCCACTTCTGCGTCGTCTCGCGCGACCAGCTCGACGCTCTGCCCGACTACGTCCGCGACCTCGGCGTGAGCTCGTTCAAGTTCTTCATGAACTTCCGCGGCGAGGAGGGTGCCTATCTCGGCCTGCCCGGCAACGACGACGGTTTCCTGTTCGACCTCCTGCAGTCCTGCGAGGCCAACGGCGCCATGCTCGATCCGCACGCCGAGAACATCGAGCTGGTGTGGCGTCTGCGGGCGGCCGGACTCGTCGAGGGCCGTACGGCGCTGGACTCATGGAACCTCGCGCGTCCGGACTACGTCGAGGCCGAGGCGCTGAACCGTCTCGCGTTCCTCGCCCGGGTGACGGGTGCCAGCGTCTACGCCGTCCACACGACGAACGCCCTGGCCCTCGACGTGCTGCGCCAGGGTCGCCACGCCTACGAGAACATCTTCGTCGAGTCGTGTCCGCACTACCTCACGCTCGACGTCGACTCCCCGTGCGGCACCTACGGCAAGGTGAACCCCCCGTTGCGCACGGCGAGCGACCGCGAGGCGCTCTGGCGCGCGGTCGCGGAGGGCCTCGTCGACACCATCGGCTCCGACCACGTCCCGCGGCACCGGTCCTTCAAGGAGAAGGACATCTGGACCGCGTCGGCCGGCTTCCCCGGGCTGGAGAACCTCCTTCCCACCCTGCTGTCCAGCGGGCACAACCAGCGGGGGCTCCCGCTGCAGCGCGTCGCGGAGATCTCGAGCACGCGTCCGGCGCAGCTCTTCGGCCTGTACCCGAAGAAGGGCGTGATCGCCGTCGGCTCCGACGCCGACCTCGCGCTCGTCGACCTGCGCGAGGAGTACGTCGTGCACGGGGCCGACCAGCTCTCGGCGTCGGAGTACACGCCGTGGGAGGGCGAGACGATGACCGGTCGTGTCCGCCACACGTACGTGCGGGGCACCCGGGTCTTCTCCGTCGGTCAGGAGTTCGGCGCGCCGACCGGCCGGTTCCTCGAGCGCCGCAGCAGCGGCGCGACAGCGTTGGAGGTGTCGGCATGACGACTCCTTGGGACGGTGTCATCACCGCGGAGGACGAGCGTCGCTACGAGAAGGCCGGCTTCGGCCGCCCCTCGGGCATCGGGGCGAGGCCCGCGCTGCTCATCATCGACGTGCAGTACCGCACCCTCGGCGACACCCCGAAGCCGTTCGACGAGGCGCTCGAGGACTACACGACGGCGTGCGGCGAGGTGGGCTGGGCCGCCGTCGACCACATCACGGACCTGCTCGCCTTCTTCCGCGAGAACGACCTCCCCGTGCTCTATCCGCACGTCGCACCGAAGCAGTCCTACGACGCCGGCACGCTCGGGGCGAAGGTCCCCTCGATCATGCTGGTTCCCGAGCAGGGCTACCGGATCCCTGACGTGCTGGCGCCAGGGCCGAACGACGTGATGCTGCCCAAGAAGCACCCGAGCGCGTTCTTCGGGACGCCGCTGACGAGCTACCTCATCGGGCTCGGCGTCGACACCCTCGTCGTCACCGGCTGCAGCACCAGCGGGTGCGTCCGCTCCACGGTCGTGGATGCCTTCGCCTACAACTTCAAGGCCGTCGTCCCCTACGACGCGGTGTACGACCGGAGCGAGACCGTCCACAAGGTCAACCTGTTCGACATGGGACAGAAGTACGCCGACGTCATGAGCACCGACGACGCCATCGGCGCGCTCGGGTCGGCCATCGGAAGAGGGGTCTGAACGTGTATTCGCTCAACTGGAACCAGGTCCCTGAGACCGAGAACCTGCCCAACAACTTCCGCACGGCGATGGCCGGGAAGGAGATGGGCATCAACCGGGTCCGCTGGGTGCACCCGACCACGCTGCCCGCGCACGTCCACGACGACGCCGAGCAGGCGGTGCTCGTGATCGAAGGCATCATCAAGTTCACGATCGGGCACGAGTCACTGACGCTGGGCGTCGGTGACGTCGCGGTCATACCGCGCGGCGTCGTGCACGGTGGCGAGAGCGTCGTGGGCGAGGCGGTGTTCGTCGAGATCTTCGCGCCGCTGCGGCTGGAGAACCTGCTCGGCTTCCTCGGTGACGCGTTCGTCGCCCCCGGGAGCAGCTGACATGGCGCCGCAGCGGATCAGCCCGAGCGTGGTGGTCGAGACCGAGCACTACGGGTCCAACAACAGCGCGATCATCGGCACGGACGGCGTCATCCTCGTCGACGCGCCGCACCTGCTGTCCGACGCGCACGCCTGGCGCACCTACGTCGAGTCGTTCGGCCCGATCCGGTTCCTGGTCCACTCCGACCACCACCCGGACCACACGATCGGCAACTTCCTGATTCCCGGCGAGATCGTCGCGCACGCGGAGACCCGTCGCAGGTTGGCCACCGAGCCACCGTCGATGGAGTACCTGCGCGACCTGCTCGGCCGCCTAGACCCCGAAGGCGACCACTGGCTCGACGGCTACGCCGTCCGGCTCCCCACGGTCGTGTTCGAGGACGCGATGACCCTGCACCTCGAGAACGTGAGGCTGGAGCTGAAGTACCAGCGTGGTCACACACGCAACAGCATCCTGTCCTTCCTTCCCGAGGAGGGCGTGCTCTTCACGGGAGACATCGTGTGCGAGGCGGGACTGCCGTCCTTCCAGGACAGCCGTCTCGTCGACTGGTTCGACGCGCTCGACGTCGTGGACTCCTACGACTTCGAGATCGTCGTCCCGGGCCACGGCCAGGTGACCGACCGGGCGGGCGTCGCGCGCTATCGCGACCTCGGCCGTCAGGTGGTCGCCGACGTCGCCGAGCGACTCGGCAAGGGCCAGGAGAAGGACCAGATCGTTGCCCAGGTGCGGTTCGAGGACAACATCCACGTCCCCATGGGTACCAATGCGGGCTATCCCGACGACCTGATCGAGAGCTTCCAGGAGCGTTCGGTCGCCCGCATCGTCGAAGACCTGCAGGAGACGCCCGGTCTCGTGCATCGCTAGTCGCTCGTCACCCTCGTCAGCGCCAGGAGCACCCACAGTCCCACGCTCCCAACGGAACAAGATTCGGAGACCACATGCGAAAGCGCTCAGTCCTCCTCGGAGTACCTGCGTTCTGCGTCGCCCTGCTTCTCGCTGGTTGCGGTAGCAGCTCGAGCTCCACGACATCCTCGTCCGCCGCCCCGTCGGGCTCGACGAGCTCCAGCGGCACCGATGCCGTCGCAGCTGCTCAGGCGACCATCGACGCGGCCAAGGCCGTCCCCAGCGCCGAGAACCTCGGCACTGCGATCGACGTCAAGAAGCTCGCGGGCAAGACGATCTACAGCATCCCGATCGACAGCAAGCTCGAGTTCTACCAGGTCGGCGAGAAGGCCATGAAGGCCATCGCCGAGAAGGCCGGGCTCAAGTACATCACCTTCCCGTCGGACGGCACGCCCACGTCGTACCAGCAGGGCATCGCCCAGGCCATCGCGGCCAAGGCGGGCGCCATCCTGCTCAACGGCCCGCTTCCCGAGACCCTCGCCCCGCAGATCGCGGACGCGAAGGCGGCCGGAATCCCGGTCATCCCGCTCCACCTCTCGGACAAGTCGGCCACGCCGCGGACGATCACTCCGTACGAGGCCTTCGCACCGTTCAACGACGGTGCCAAGCTGTCGACCCTGTACTCCGTCGTCGACCTCAAGGGCGCGCCCGTCAAGGCGCTCGTGATCGAGGCCTCGGGCACCGGCCCGTCGGCCGGCATGGTTCAGACGATCAAGGACACGCTCGCCAGCTCGGCTCCGGCCGGCAGCGCGGTGGCGGCCGAGATCAACTCGCAGGTGCCGCAGTGGTCGACCGACATCCAGCCGGCCGTCCAGTCCGCGCTGCTCAAGGACCCCTCGATCAACGCGGTCATCCCGATCTACGACTCGATGGCGCTCTTCGCGATCCCCGGCATCCAGCAGGCTGCCGCTGACCGCACCATCGGCGTCTACTCCTTCAACGGCACTCCCGCCGTCATGAAGCTCATCAAGGACGGCACCATGCGTGCCGACGTCGCCGAGAACCCGGACTGGGTGGCGTACGTCAACCTCGACACCGCCTTCCGCGGCATGCTCGACTCCGGTCCGATCGCCGGTGTCTCCGGTCCGGTCCGCCTCATCGACGCGAGCAACGTCGACGAGACCGGCAACCCGCCGGAGAGCGGCAAGGGCTTCGGCGACGCCTACCCGGCGGCCTACCAGAAGCTCTGGGGTCTTGGATGAGCTTCGCTCCTCCAACGGTGAACGGTGGGGGCGCCGTCGGCGCCCCCACCGGGCTCCCCTTGCTGCAGGTCTCGCACCTGGCGAAGGCGTTCAACGGCGTCCCGGCCCTGCGCGAGGTCGACCTCGAGATCGCCGCCGGTGAGGTGCACGGTCTCCTGGGGGCGAACGGCTGCGGCAAGTCGACACTGATCAAGATCCTGGCGGGCTTCCACCAGGCCGACGGTGGTCGCGTCCTCGTCAACGGCGAGGAGGTGCCCCTGCCGCTCGGTCCGCGTGGGCTCCGCGACCACGGGATGGCCTTCGTCCACCAGGACCTCGGCCTTGCACCGTCCTCGACGGTGCTCGAGCACATGGCGCTCGACAGCTACGGCGCCTCGCCGGGCCTCCGTCGGGTGTCGTGGAGCTCGGAGGTGGCGCGGGTCGAGGAACTGCTCGCCCGCTTCGAGGTCCGGATCGACCCGCACGCCACGATCGACACGCTCTCGCCCGTGCAGCGCGCGATGGTGGCCGTCGTCCGTGCGGTCGGCGGGCAGGAGCTGCTCGCCGACGACGGCGAGTCCACGGGTCGCATCCTCGTCCTGGACGAGCCGACGGTCTTCCTGCCGCGCGACGAGGTGGAGCTGCTGTTCGCGCTCCTGCGTCGGCTCAAGGCGCAGGGAGACTCCGTCCTCCTCGTCTCGCACGACCTCGACGAGGTGCTCGCCGTCACCGACCGCGTCACGGTCTTCCGCGACGGCCGGCTCGTCGGCTCCCGCGACACCGAGGGCAGCACGCGCGGGGACATCGTCCAGATGATCCTCGGCGCCCGCGACGAGCACGTGCCGCACGAGGCCACGACCGTCTCGGACGACGCCGTCCCCATGCTCTCTGCCAAGTCGATCAGCGGTCAGCGCATCCGCGACCTGTCCCTCGACCTGCGAGCGGGCGAGGTAGTCGGTGTGACGGGCCTCGCCGGCTCGGGCTTCGAGGAGCTCCCCGAGCTGCTGTTCGGCGCGCGACGTCTGCGCTCCGGCACGATCGAGGTCGACGGCCGTCGGGTCTCGCGGCCGTCCCCCGGGGAGATGATGGCGCTGCGCGTCGTGCTGATCCCCGCCGACCGCAAGGCCGAGGGTGCGGCCCAGGGCCTCACCGTCGTCGAGAACCTCGCGCTGCCCTTCCTCACCGGTCACAGCCGCGGCTGGCGGCTGCGGTGGCGCGAGCTGCGCGAGCTCGCGCAGACCATCTGCCGGCGGCTCAACGTCGTGCCGCCGAACGTGGAGCTGACGTTCGGGAACCTCTCGGGCGGCAACCAGCAGAAGGCGCTGCTCGGCAAGTGGCTCGAGACGGAGCCGGTCGTCATGCTCCTGAACGAGCCCACCCAGGGCGTCGACATCGGCGCCCGGCGAGAGATCTTCCGACTGATCCGCGCCGCCGTCTCCGACGGCATGGCGGTCCTGTGCGCCACGTCGGACTACGAGCAGCTGGTGGAAATGGCGGACCGGGTCCTGGTCCTCCAGAACGGTCGGCTGCAGCACGAACTGACCGGCGCGGACATCACGAAGGACTCCCTGGCGGCGTCCGTCTACTCCGAGGGAGCAGCATGAGCATCGTCGACAAGACGCCGACTGAATCGGCGGACAACGTCGATGCCGGACGGGTCCGGCGGGGATTCTTCCGGGAGCCCGAGCGGTTCGCCCTCATCGGGGTGTGGATCGCCCTCATCATCTTCTTCGTCATCATGGTCCCGCAGACGTTCCCGTCGACGGCGAACCTGTCGAACATGCTGGGGTCGCAGGCCGTACTCCTGATCCTCGCCCTCGGTCTCATCATCCCGCTGCGCGCCGGCGACTACGACCTCTCGATCGCCTCGGTGCTCACCCTGTCCGCCGTCATCGTCGCCGCCCTCAACGTGAATCAGGGATGGCCGGTGTGGCAGGCGGCGATCGTCGCCGTCGTGGCCGGTTTCGCGATCGGCGTGCTCAACGGGTTCATCGTCACGAAGTTCGACATCGACCCGTTCATCGTCACGCTGGGGATCGGCACCGTCGTCGTCGGCATCACCTACATCGTCTGCAACTCGGCGACGATCAGCGGGGTCGACCGCATCCTGTCGAAGGTCATGCTCTCCAAGCCCTTCCTGAGCATCCCGCTGGACTTCTACTACGCCGTCGCCCTCTGCGCGGTCGTCTGGTACCTCTTCGACTTCACCGCGTTCGGCCAGCGGCTGCTGTTCGTCGGGCAGAACCGTGACGTGGCGCGGCTCAACGGGGTCGCGGTCTCGCGGCTGCGCTGGATCGCGCTCACCTGCTCGGCGACCATCGGTGCCGTTGCCGGCGTCGTCTACGTCGGCACCACCGGGAGCGCGGACCCCGTCTCCGGAGCCGGATTCCTGCTGCCGGCGTTCGCGGCCTCGTTCCTGGGGTCGACCGCCCTGCGCATCGGTCGGTTCAACCCGTGGGGCACCCTCATCGCGGTGTACTTCCTCGTCACGGGGATCACGGGGCTGCAGCTCATGGGAGCGCAGCAGTACGTCCAGCAGCTCTTCTACGGCGGCGCGCTCGTCATCGCCGTGATCCTGTCGAAGATCGTCCGCTCGCGCAGCGAGCGCAAGCGGCTCGTCAAGTAGCCGTCTCCCCCACCGCACATCCGGCACCCATCAAGGAAGGTCGTTCGCACATGAAAGCGCGAGGCGCCGTAATCCACGAGATCGGCGGACAGTGGACTGTCCATGACCTGGAGCTCGACGACCCCCAGGACAACGAGGTGCTGATCCAGGTCATGGCCAGTGGCCTCTGCCACTCGGACGACCATTTCGTCACCGGCGACATCCCCGTCGCGCTGCCCATGGTCGGTGGCCACGAGGGCGCGGGCGTCGTCGTGAAGGTGGGCTCGAAGGTCACGCGGGTCAAGCCCGGTGACCACGTCGCCACCCTGTTCATCCCGGCGTGCGGAGAGTGCCGCTACTGTGCCCGCGGCCAGTCCTACATCTGCAACAACGGTGCCGGCATGGAGCTCGGCCTCGGCATGGACGGGACGCCCCGCTTCCACTTCGCCGAGTCCGGCGTGGGCCTCGGCGGCGTCACGCGCCTCGGCACCTTCGCCAACTACCTCGTCTGCCACGAGTCGCAGGCGATCCGGCTGCCCGACGACATCCCGTTCGAGCTCGCTTGTCTGGTGTCCTGTGGCGTCGCGACCGGCTGGGGCGCGGCGGTGAACGGCGGGCAGGTACGCGCCGGCGACGTCGTCCTCGTGATGGGTGTCGGCGGTGTCGGGATGAACGCCGTGCAGGGCGCGCGTCACGCCGGTGCCGACCATGTGCTCGTGGCGGAGCCGGTCGAGTGGAAGCGCAACGCGGCGTTGGACTTCGGTGCCACCGAGGTCTTCGCCAGCATCTCCGACGCCAAGCAGCGGATCGCCGAGCTCACCAACGGCCAGGGCGTCGACGTCGCCATCGTGACCGTAGGACGCGTCGACGGCGAGCTCTTGGGGGAGGCTTTCGAGGCGACCGGCAAGGCCGGCACGACCGTCCTCGTCTCGGTCGGCTCGTACGAGAAGTCCATCACCATCAGCCCGCAGGACTTCACCAACTTCGCGAAGCGGCTGCAGGGCGTGATGTACGGCCTCTGCAACCCGGTTGCCGACATCCCTCGTCTCCTGCAGATGTACAAGGACGGGCGGCTCAAGCTCGACGAGCTCGTCACAAACCGGTACGACGTCTCGCAGATCAACGAGGCATACGCAGACATGCACTCAGGAAAGAACATCCGTGGCGTCGTCGTCCACACCCACTGACCTGTCGCGGAACGCATAGAGGAGCCACAACAGACATGACTGCACCCAGCATCTTGATCCCTGACCCGGCCAAGGCCATCTCGCGCACACGCCTGCTCATCGGCGGCGAGTGGGTCGATGCGGCCGACGGCAAGGAGTTCGACGTCTACAACCCCTCCACCGGCGACGTGTTCTGCCAGGTGTCGGAGGCCGGCCCCGAGGACATCGACCGCGCGGTGCGCGCGGCGCGCGAGGCGTTCGACAACGGCCCGTGGCGCCGGATGTCGCCGCTGGACCGGTCGAAGGCGCTCTGGCGCCTCGGCGACCTGCTCGTGGCGAACGCCGAGGAGATCGGACGCGTCGAGACCCTCGACCAGGGCAAGCCGTACCTGATGGCACGTGACGGCGACGTCCCGTCGGCGGCGAACCTCTTCTACTACATGTCCGGATGGGCGACGAAGATCGAGGGCGAGGTCATCCCGATCTCGGCTCCCGGCGACTACCACGTCTACACCCGTCGCGAGGCGGTCGGCGTGGTCGGCTGCATCGTCCCGTGGAACTTCCCCCTCGTGATCGCGGCGTGGAAGGTGGCCCCGGCCCTCGCCGCCGGCAACACCGTGATCCTCAAGCCGGCGGAGCAGACCCCGCTGTCGGCGCTCATGCTCGGCGAGCTCGCCCTCGAGGCGGGCATCCCGCCGGGCGTGCTCAACGTGGTCCCCGGCTTCGGCGCCCGCGCCGGCCAGGCACTGACAGAGCACGGGGACGTCGACAAGGTGTCCTTCACCGGCTCCACGGCCACGGGCCGTCGGATCCTGGACGCGGCCAAGGGCAACCTGAAGAAGGTGTCGCTCGAGCTGGGTGGCAAGAGCGCCAACATCATCCTTCCGGATGCCGACATCGACGCCGCGATCCAGGGCTCGGCCGCCGGCATCTTCTTCAACGCCGGTCAGGCCTGCGCCGCCGGGTCACGCCTCTACGTCCACGAGGACGTCTACGACCAGGTCGTCGAGGGGATCGCCGCCGTCGCCGCCGGCATCAAGGTGGGCGACGGCTTCGACCCCACCAGTGAGATCGGACCGCTCGTCAGCAGCCAGCACCTCGACCGCGTCTCGGGATACCTGCAGAGCGGGTTCGACGAGGGCGCCCGGGCGGTCACCGGCGGTGCCCGGATCGGCGACCGTGGCTACTTCGTGGCCCCCACGCTCTTCGCCGACGTGACACCGACGCAGAAGATCGTGCGGGAGGAGATCTTCGGGCCGGTCGTCGTGGCGCTGAAGTTCAAGGAACTCGACCAGGTCATCGCCGCGGCGAACGATACCCGCTACGGTCTTGCCGGGGGGATCTGGACGCGTGACGTGTCCAAGGCCCACCAGCTGGCGGCACAGTTCCAGTCGGGGACGGTCTGGGTGAACTGCTACCAGGTCTTCGACGCGGCGATGCCGTTCGGCGGCTACAAGGAATCCGGTTGGGGGCGCGAGATGGGCCACGAGGTGCTGCACGACTTCACGGAGGTCAAGACCGTCTGCGTCAAGCTGGGTGGCTGACCGACGCCGTGGCAGCCGAGCGGATCGACCGAGGGTCGGCGACCCTCACGCACCGGGTCGAGGAACTGTTGCGTCGCGAGATCGTTCGTGGCGAGCGCCCGAGTGGGAGCCGCCTGAACGAGGTCGCGATCGCGGCCGCATTCGACGTGAGCCGCGGACCGGTGCGTGAAGCGATCCAGCGACTGGCCAGCGACGGACTCGTCGTGATCGAGCCGCACCGCGGCACGTTCGTGAAGAGCCTCGATCGCAACGACGTGGAGAAGCTCTTCGAGGTCCGTGCCGCGCTCGAGGCGGAGGCCGCGGCGCTCGCCGCGACCAAGATCACCGACGATGGCGTGGCGCTGCTGCGCACGTTGCAGGAGCAGTCGGTCTCGGCGGTCAGCCAGCAGGACGACCACTCCTTCCCGGACGTGATCGACCTGCACGAGCTCATCTCCCGTCTCTCGGACAACCCGCGGCTGTCCGCCCTGATCAGCCAGGTCAACGCCGAGCTGCGCCTGGTCAGGTCACGGTCCGGATCGCTCTCCGAGCGCGCTCAACGAGCGCTCGGAGAGCACGACGAGCTCATCGAGTGCCTCGCAGCCAAGGACGCGAACCGCGCCCGCACTGTCATGCGCTCGCATCTGGACGCCTCGCTGGCGAACACGCTGGCACTCATGTTCTCCCCCTGACGGGGACCTGTTCTCCCCCTCGCGGGGATCCGTTCTCCCCCTCGTGGGGATCCGATAGGAGCACTCTCCCCATGGTTCTCTTCGAGCCGTGGGTCATGGGCCCGTTCACCCTGGCCAACCGTGTCGTGATGGCACCCATGACCCGCAATCGTGCCGACGACGACGGCGTCCCTGCCCCGTACGCGGCCGAGTACTACCGGCAGCGCGCCGGGGCCGGCCTCATCGTCACCGAGGCCACGCAGCCGAGCGCGAGCGGGCGAGGATACGCCGGAACGCCGGGCATCCACTCCGACGAGCAGGAGGCGGCCTGGCGCGTCATCGGCGAGGCGGTCCACACGGAAGGCGGGCTCATCTTCTGCCAGCTGATGCACACCGGCCGCATCGGGCACACGACCCTGCTTCCCGAGGGCACGCCACTGGTCGCCCCCAGCGCGGTGCGTGCGGAGCTGCTCGTGGAGAACTCCGACGGCGTGGAGGTCGAGGCGGAGATGCCGTCCGCGTTCACGATCGACGGGATCCACAGCGTGATCGAGGACTTCGCCTCGGCCGCCGAGCGCGCCGTCGCGGCCGGCCTCGACGGCATCGAGCTGCACGGCGCCAACGGCTATCTCCTGCACCAGTTCCTGTCGGCGGGAACGAACGTTCGCGACGACGAGTACGGAGGAGACCCGAAGAATCGCGCGCGCTTCGTGGTGGATCTGACCGCCGCGGTCGCTGAGCGCATCGGGCCGGAACGAGTCGGTCTCCGGCTCTCTCCCGGCGGCAAGTTCAACGACATGCGGGGCCTCGACGACGACGACACCTACCTCGCGCTCCTGGAGGGGCTCGAGCCGCTGGGCATCGCCTACCTGCACGTGCTCCGCCGCCGGTCCACGCCGCTGCACTCCGAGCTCCTGCGCCGCTGGCACTCGACGTTCATCCTCAACACCGGCTACTTCGGCTCCTCCGACCAGGACGAGCTGGAGATGCACCTGCGCGACGGCGACGCCCACCTGGTGAGCGTCGGTCGCTACTTCATCTCGAACCCCGACCTCGTCGAGCGATGGCGCAGAGGCGTCCCGCTCGCCGAGTGGGACGAGGACACGTTCTACCAGGGCGGGCCGCACGGTCTCATCGACTACCCCGCCGCCACCTGACGCCGAGCCAGGACGACGTACCGAACGCCACGGAGCACTCCGTGGCGCCACCGACCGACATGGAGACGTGTGATGGGCGATTTCGACGGACGAGTAGTGGTTGTCACGGGTGCCGGTTCAGGCATCGGCGCCGCGTGCTGCGAGGTGTTCGCAGCCGAGGGTGCGACCGTGCTGGGCTGGGACCTGACGGCGACGGAGGGAGGAGCGGCGGTCGACGTCAGCGACCTCGACTCGGTGCAGGCCGCGGCCGACCGGGCCGGCGAGGCCTACGGACGCGTCGACGCCCTGATCAACTGCGCCGGCGTGATCACGCCGAACCTGCCTGCGCAGGACGTCGACCCCGGCGACTACCGGCGCAACTTCGACGTGAACGTCATGGGCATCGTCCACACGACCAAGGCGCTCTACCCGCTGCTCGCCGCGGCGCCGGCCGGCACGGTCGTCAACGTCGCGAGCCAGGCCGCCCTCGTGTCCCTGCCGCATCAGACGGCGTACTCAGCGTCCAAGGGAGCTGTCGCCGCGCTCACGCGGGCGCTCGCGATCGACTGGGCCGCACAGGGCCTGCGCGTCAACGCGGTGTGCCCCGGCTTCACGGCGACGCCGATGGCCATGAAGCAGATGACACCCGAGCTCGACGCCGCCGTGTCGCGCCGTGTCCCGCTGGGCCGGATCTTCCAGCCGGTCGAGATGGCCAACGCCATCGCCTTCCTGGCCGGACCGAAGTCCTCGGCCATCACCGGAGTCGTGCTCCCCGTCGACGGCGGCTGGACCGCGGGCGAGCCCGCACTGCCGATGTAGCCCACCCGCACACACCGACCGGAACGGGAAGGGACGGCACATGAGGTTCGAATCGAAGGTCGCCTACGTGACCGGGGCCAGCTCCGGCATCGGTCGTGGCGCCGCGGTGCGTCTGGCCGAGGAGGGCGCGACCGTCGTGCTCATCGGACGGCGCGCCGCTGCACTGGAGGAGGCTGCGGCCGAGTGCCACGGCCGGGGTGTGGTGCTCGTGCTCGACGTGACCGACGGTGCCGCCGTCGCGTCGGTCCTCCCGGACGCGATCGCCGAGCACGGCGTACCCGATGTCGTCGTGCACGCGGCGGGAGAGACGGTGCTCGGGGCGCTCGACGAGCTCACCGAGCAGGAGTGGGATCGTCAGTTCGACACGAACCTCAAGAGCATCTACCACCTCAACCGGCACCTGTGGCCGGCCATGGTGCCGCTCGGCGGCTCCATCGTCACGATCGCGTCGACCGCCTCGTTCGGCGCGTTCCCCGGGGACGCGGCGTACGTCGCGTCCAAGGGGGCCGTGCTGATGCTGACCAAGGCGATGGCGCTCGACGGCGCGTCGTCCGGCATCCGCGTGAACGCGGTGTGCCCCGGGTTCATCCTCACCCCGAACCTGCAGGGCTACTTCGACGGCCAGGCGGACCCGGCGGGTGCGGCCAGCGGTGCCTCGGCCGCGGCTCCGCTGGGCCGGATGGGGACCCCGGCGGACGTCGCAGGCGCGGTGGCGTTCCTCGCCTCCGACGATGCGGCATTCATCACCGGCACGTCGTTGATCGTCGACGGCGGGCTCCTCGCGAGGGTGCCGACCTGATCGGCTCCGCCTTCTTCTGCACGACACCCCGACCCGCCAGCGGAAGTGATGCCCATGACCAGCCCCAGACCCGCCCCAGTCCCTGAGACCGACGTGGACGTGGTGGTCGTCGGCGCGGGTGCCGGTGGACTGACCGCGGCGCTCGCGCTCGCGGACTCAGGTCGGTCGGTGGTGGTGCTCGAGAAGCTCGATCGTGCGGGCGGCAACTCGGCGCTGTCGACCGGATCGATCCCGGCTGCCGGCACCCGCCAGCAGATCGCGGCGGGGGTCGACGACAGCGTCGAGCGCATGGTGGCCGACCTGCTGCGCCAGAGCGGACCGCACGAGGCGGAGGGTCTCACCCGGCGGCTCGCCGAGACCTCGGCCGACCTCGTCGACTGGCTGGTGGAGTCGCACGACGTCGAGCTGAGGCTGATCACCGACTACAAGCACGTCGGCCACACCGTGACCCGTCTGCATGCCCCGGCGTCGCGCCGGGGTGCCGACCTCGTGTCCGACCTGCTCGCGGCCTGCGACCGTGCCGGCGTCGACGTGCTCGTCGGGAACCCCGTGTCGGGACTCCTCGTCGAGGGCGGCCGCGTGTGCGGCGTCGTCGTCGACGGGGAGCGGGTCGAGCGCTACGAGCTGCGCTGCCACTCGGTCATCCTCGCCTCGAACGGCTTCGCCGCCAGCAAGGCGCTGATCGAGAGGTGGATACCCGAGCTGGCCGGGGTCGAGTACTTCGGCGCCCACGGCTCCACGGGGGAGGCCCTGGAATGGGGCCTCGATCTCGGTGCCCACCTCGAGAATGCCTCTGCCTACCAGGGATACGCAGCCGTCGCCTACCCGCACGGGTCGATCCTGTCCTGGACCACCGTCGAGATGGGCGCCGTTCTCGTCGACGCGTCGGGTCACCGTCTCGGTGACGAGTCCGTGGGCTACTCCGGTTTCACCGACTCCGTCCGGAGGGGAGTCTCGCCCATCCACGTCGTGTACGACGCGCGGATCAAGGCGGTGGCGCTCAAGGAGGAGGAGTACGCCGAGCTCGTCGACATGGGCGGCGCACCCGAGTACCCGGACCTCGACTCCCTGGCCGCCGCGATCGGCGTCGACGCCGGGACCCTCGGTGCCACGCTCGGCTCGTGGGCGGCCGCCGTCGCCGGCGAGCAGCCGGACGAGTTCGGACGCACGGTCGACGGCCTCGCGCCGCTGCAGCCGCCCTACGTCGCCTCCCGGGTGACGCCCGGGCTCTTCCACACGCAGGGCGGCCTCGCTGTCGACTCCGACGGCCGGGTGCTGCGGGCCGACGGCAGCACGATCGCCGGCCTGTTCGCGGTGGGCGGCGTCGCGGCCGGGATCAGCGGGCAGCACGGCGGCCGCGGCTACTCCTCCGGCAACGGGCTCCTGGCGGCCGCTGGGCTCGGACGGCTGGCAGGCCTGGCCGCGAGCGCGCAGCAGCCCTCATGACCGAGGCGTGGGACCGGTGGCAGGACGCCCTGCTCGTTCGCGTCGACGGCCTCGTGGGGACGAGCCTGGACGGGCCGACGCACCGCCGGGCCGCACTGGTCCTGGTCGACGACCTGGCCGCGATCGCCTCGGCCGCCGACGAGCCGCAGGTGCGGGCGCTGTCCGACGCCGGCCGGCGGGTGGCTCCGACGGCGGAGTCCCTGCATGTCACCGGCGCGCGCAGCGGCCGCGGCTGGGCGGCGCTCGTCAACGCGGTGGCCGCCAACTGGAACGAGGTGGACGAGGGCTACCGCCCCGCCACCTGCCATGGCGGCCTCTACGCGCTGCCCGCGGCGATGGCCGAGGTCGAGGCGCGGGGCGGTTCGCTGGGCGACGTGCTCACGGCCCTGGTCGTCGGCTACGAGGTGGCGACGGCCTACGCGCGAGTGCTCCCGCCACCGCGGCCGTTCGTGCTCCACCCGCACGCCACGCTCGCTCCGATCGGGGCTGCCGCGGCTGTGGCGGCGGTTCGCGGCGCGGACGGCCCCGGTGTGCGCGCCGCGGTCACCGTGGCCTCGACCCTCGCGGCCGTCGGTCCCTTCGAGCATGCGACGTCGGGCGTCCTGGCGCGCAACGGGTGGGCCGGGCACGGCGCCCTCACGGGCTTCACCGCGGTGGAGCTCGCCGCGGCCGGGGTCACGGCGGACGCCCAGTCCCCCCTCGCGGTCCTCGGACGTGCGCTCGGCTATCCCCTCTCCGAGGCCGAGCTCGCCACGACGCCGCAGCGGTGGGCGATCCACGACGGCTACCACAAGCGCTACGCGTGCTGCCAGTACGCGCACAGCGCGGTCGAGGCCAGCCTCGCCCTCGTCGAGGGGCCGCTGCGCGACGTGCCGCCCGATGCCATCAGGTCGGTCCGCGTCGAGACCCATCAGCTCGCGCTCGCCCTCGCGGACCACCGTCCGAGCACGGTGCTCGGCGGCAAGTTCTCCGTGCCGCACAGCGTCGCGTCGGTGCTGGCACGAGGCGACGCGGCGAGCGGCACCTTCTCCGCGACCTGGCTCCAGGACGACGTCGTACGCCGGATCAGCGACCTCGTCACCATGGAGCCCTACTCGGGTGACCTGACCCCGCCGCACGACCGGCCGTCGCGTGTGACCGTGACCCTGGCGGACGGCACCGTGCACACCGCGGAGTGTCTCAGCGCGGTGGGCGGCCCTGATCGACCGCTGTCGGACTCCGAGGTGCTCGACAAGGCGGATTCCCTGACGCGTCAACGGAACCCGCGCTTCGCCGCACTAGCGGCGGATCTCGTCGCGGGCAGCGTGCCGGACGACGCGCCCTGGCGTGACGTGCTCGAGGAGCTCTGGTCGTCGTGACGTCGCCCGGTGGAACCGGGCGTTCGTCGGACCGCCTCGCCGAGCGGCTGGCCGGCGCGTTCGCCGACGTGCCGGACCAGGTCATGGCTGCCGCCCGCCTGCACCTGCTGGACGCGCTCGGTGTCGGCATGGCGGCTGCAGCGTGCGGGCCGGTGCGGGGCGTGACGGCGCTCGCGTCGTCCGCAGGGGGCGGTCCCTGCACGGTCCTGGGTCGGACGGGCGGCACCAGCGCGTCCATCGCGGCACTGGTCAACGGAGCGCTCATCCACTCGTTGGAGTACGACGACACCCACGTCGCATCGGTGATGCACGGCAGCGCCGTACTGGCCCCTGCCGCCCTCGCCGCCGCCGAGCAGGTGGGAGCCTCGGGTCGGGACCTTCTCGCCGCCTACGCGGTCGGCTGGGAGCTGCTCATCCGCATAGGTCTCGCGAGCCCGGGGCGGATCCAGGCCAAGGGCTTCCAGATCACCTCTGCCGCAGGCGCTTTCGCGGCGGCGGCGGTCTCCTGCCTGCTGCACGGCGACAGCCCCAGGGTCACCACGGATGCGATCGGCATCGCCGGGAGCCAGGCCGGCGGCACGTTCGCCTTCCTCGCGGGCGGTGACACCGTCAAGGCCGTGCAGCCGGGGTGGGCGGCGCACGCGGGCATGCTGGCGGGCGAGCTCGCGAGGGCAGGCGTCACGGGGCCGGAGCGGGTCTTCGAGGGCCGTTTCGGCTTCTTCTCGCTCTATGCCGACGACCCCGATGCGGGGGAGAGGCTGCTCGCGTCCCTCGACGACGTCGGCAGCACGTGGCACCTGACGGAGGCCGCGTTCAAGCTCGTCCCCTGCTGCCACTACATCCACCCGTTCGTGGAGGCCGTGACGTCGCTCATGGCCGACGGGTTGGCGTCCGACGACCTGGCGTCTCTGCACTGCTACGTGCCCGCAGAGGTCGTCCCCGTCATCGCGGAGCCCTGGGCCGAGCGGCAGAGCCCGGTCAAGGCGCACGATGCACGGTGGAGCCTGCCCTACGTCCTGGCGCTCGTGCTCGCGCACGGCCGCGTGACGGCCGCCGACTTCGAGGGTGCGGTCGACCCGGAGTGCGTCCGCCTGGCCGGGCGCATGACCTTCGAGGCGTGGCCGCACAGCGGGTTCCCCGAGCGCTTCGCCGCGAGGATCCGCGTCGGTCGTCGCGACGGGACCGCCGTCGACGTCGCGATCGACGACGTCAGGGGCGGGCGGGGCCGCCCGGTCGATCCGGTGGACGTCCTCGAGAAGGCCAGGCAGAACCTGGGGCTCGGTGGTCTCACCGCCGACGAGGTCGAGACGGTGGTCGGCCAGCTGAGCGGCGCGGGCCCCGACCTCGGGGTGATCGGCACCGTGCTGCGCACGGGGCGCTAGCCCGCTGCCAGGATGACTCGGTGCCCCCCGACACGAGACTCGTATGGGACTCCTCCGCCCGGTCCTGGGCCGCGGGTTCCGTCGTCGCAGGCGGCTCGCCGTGGCGGCTCTCGCGGCTGCACGGGCCGGCCGCGTCGCTCGCGGCGCGAGCCCGGGCCGCCGGGCTCCCAGGAGTCACCCCCGGTACGCCGGGGGCCCGAGCTGCTCAGGTGCTGGTCGACCGCGGCCTGCTGCATCCCCGGCCATCCCCGAGGGCCGGGCCGCACGACGTGACCGTCGTCGTGCCAGCCATGGGACGCGCGGAGTCGTTGCGCCGCACGCTCGAGGCGCTGGTGGGCCTCGACGTCCTCGTGGTCGACGACGGGACGCCCCTGCCCAGCCCGGTGGAGGAAGCCGCACGTGATGCCGGCGCCCGATACCTGCGGCTCGAGGTCAACGCCGGCCCGGCAGCCGCGCGCAACGCGGGGATCGCGGCCGCGACGACGTCGCTCGTGGCACTGGTGGACTCCGACTGCGAGCCCGAGCCGGCGTGGCTCGATCGTCTCGTCCCGTTCTTCGACGACCCGCGGGTCGCGGTGGTGGCGCCGCGCATCGTCGCAAGGTCCGACGACACCTCGGTGCTCGCGCGCTACGAGCGGTCGTCGTCGGCGCTCGACATGGGGAGTCGACCCGCGCTCGTGCGTCCCGGCTCACGGCTCGGGTTCGTCCCGTCGGCCACCATGCTCGTCCGGCGCGCTGCCGTGGCCGACGCCCCGTTCGACGTCAGCCTGCGGCTGGGCGAGGACGTCGACCTCGTGTGGCGGCTCGCCGACTCCGGCGCGCACGTCCGGTACGAGCCGTCCGTCTCGGTCGTGCACGAGCTGCGCGGGTCCTGGCGGGCGTGGGCGATGCGGCGATACGAGTACGGCACGTCGTCGTCGATGCTCGAGGCGCGCCACCCGGGGCGCCTGGCCCCGTTGCGCCTGTCGCCCTGGAACGCCGGTGCGCTCGGGCTCGCGGCGGTCGGACTGCCGGTGGTGGGGGGTGCGGTCGGCGGGGTCGCGGCGGGCCTGCTGGCCCGGCGCCTGGCCCGCGCCGACATGTCGTGGGACGTCGCCGCTCAGGTGGTGGGTGCCGGCCTCGTGGCGGACGGCGTCGCGGTCGGCCACGCCCTGCGCCGGGAGTACTGGCCGCTGGGTGCCGTGGCGCTGCTCGCCGCGCCGTGGTCGCGGGGGGCGAGAGCGGTCGCGGGGCTCATGCTGGCGCCGGTCGTCGCCGAGTGGGTCCGGGAGAGGCCCGACCTGGATCCCTTGCGCTACCTGGGGATCCGGCTGGCTGCTGACGCGGCGTACGGCAGTGGTGTGATCGCCGGCTGCGTTCAGGGCCGGACGGTCGTGCCCTTGCTGCCGCGCTGGCGTCGCGCCCGGCCGGTGGCGGTCCGTGGTGGGGCGGCCACGCCCTCGACGTAGCTGCGCAGGACGGGTGCCGTCTGGGACAGCAGGTCGGTGAGCCGCGAGTCCGGCTCGCGCAGCCACTGCTCGTAGGCCGAGAGCGACAGGGCCAGGCTGACGTGTCCGATGGTGCGGGGCAGCAGGTCGTCCGGGGCGAGGCCGTAGCGACCGGCGGCGTACTCGGCGATGACATGGCGCCACTCCGTGTAGCGCAGCACCGAGTGGGCCTGCAGGGCGGGCGTGGTGAGCAGGAGGGTCATGCGCTGGCGATGCTGCTCGACGACGGTGTCGTCGAGGCGGTTGAACTCCATGACCGCGTGGTGCACGGCGTCGAGGACGGGCCAGTCGTCCGGCACGGCGGCGAGCGTGGCGCGCAGGCCCGAGAGGCTGTCGTCGAAGCGTCCCCAGGGGATGTCGTTCTTCGACGGGAAGTAGCGGAACAGCGTGCGGCGCCCGATACCGGCCGCGGTGGCGATGTCGTCGACGGTGGTGTCGTCGAAGCCGCGCTCGTCGAACAGGGCGAAGGCGGCGGCCTCGATGGCCGCGTGCGAGGTCGCCTGCGGTCGACCCGCCCCCGGCCCGGATCCGCTTCTCATGGCAAAGAAAGTACCAGGGACCCTTGTTTATGGCCCCGAGTGCCAATAAGGTCACCCACACCTCGCCGACACCGTCGGCACCATGTCCAGGAGGCACGATGCTCGAGCCGACCGCAGCAGAGACGACGACCGCGACGACCGACACCGACGTCGAGGACCTGATCGAGGACGTGTCGATCGACGGCATGTGCGGCGTCTACTAGAGATGGTCGCCGGACTGGTCGCCTCCGACCCGCTCGCGCAGTCGTGGGAGCTCGCTCCCGGTGTCGCTCTGCGGCCCGAGCCCTTCGGCGCGCTGGCCTATCACTTCGGGACGCGACGCCTCACGTTCCTCAAGACCCCCGAGCTCGCGACAGTCGTGCGGTCTCTGGGTGACCACCCCGACCTGCGCACGGCACTGGCCGCGGCTCACGTGGAGCCCCGCTACTGGAACGCGTATTCCAAGGCTCTGGTCGCGCTCGCCGATGCGGGGATGATCCGTCCGCGCGAGACGAGCTCGGTGTGACCGGCGCACGGCCGCGCGGCCGGAGCCTCGTGGGCCAGTTCGAGCTGGGGCTCGACGCGCCGATCTGCCTGACCTGGGAGCTCACCTACGCCTGCAACCTGTCGTGCGTGCACTGCCTCTCGTCCTCGGGTCGTCGCGACCCGCGGGAGCTGTCGACCGCGCAGGCGGAGGCGGTGATCGACGAGCTGCAACGGATGCAGGTGTTCTACGTCAACATCGGTGGCGGCGAGCCGACGGTACGTCCGGACTTCTGGCACCTGCTGGACTACTCCGTCGCGCACCAGGTCGGGGTGAAGTTCTCGACCAACGGCGTACGGCTCACTCCCGACCGGGCCTCGCAGCTCGCACGCACGGACTACGTCGACGTGCAGGTGTCCCTCGACGGCGCGACCGCGCAGGTCAACGACCGGGTCCGCGGTGCCGGGTCCTACGTGACGGCGCTGCGGGCGCTCGATAACCTCGCCGAGGCGGGGTTCGGGAACGCGAAGATCTCGGTCGTCGTCACGCGGGAGAACGCGGGTCAGCTCGACGACTTCAAGCGCCTGGCCGACGACCGCGGCGCGACGCTGCGGCTTACCCGGCTGCGTCCGTCGGGTCGCGGTGCGGACGTGTGGGACGAGCTGCACCCGACGATGGCGCAGCAGCGTGAGCTGTACTCGTGGCTGCTGGCCAACGGGGAGAACGTGCTGACCGGGGACTCGTTCTTCCACCTCGCCGGGTTCGGCGAGAGCCTGCCCGGCCTCAACCTCTGCGGTGCCGGCCGGGTGGTGTGCCTGATCGACCCGATCGGCGACGTCTATGCCTGCCCGTTCGCGATCCACGAGAACTTCCTCGCCGGCAACGTCCTGCACGACGGAGGCTTCGCGAAGGTGTGGCGCGAGTCCGAGCTGTTCACCGACCTGCGCTCGCCGCAGACCTCGGGTGCGTGCACGAAGTGCCAGCACTTCGACGCCTGTCGCGGTGGGTGCATGGCCGCGAAGTTCTTCACCGGCCTCCCTCTCGACGGCCCGGACCCGGAGTGCGTCCAGGGCTACGGAGAGGCCGCGCTCGCAGGCGACCGCGTGGTGCCTGCCGCCTCGCAGGACCACTCCCGGACCGCGCCCACCAAGAGCGCGCCCGTCTTCGTCCCGCTCGGCGTGGGTCCGGTGGCGCCGCCGGTGCACGCGTGTGCCGAGTCCCCGCTCGCTGGTCTCGCCCTCGAGACCGTCTGATCCCGGAGGAATCCCGTGGCCGACATCTGGTTCGAGACCGTCGCGGAGGCGCAGCGTCGCGCGAAGAAGCGCCTGCCGAAGTCCGTGTACTCCGCGCTGCTGGCCGGTTCCGAGGCGGGTGTGTCCTACGGCGACAACGTCACGGCGTTCAACGAGCTCGGGTTCGCCCCACACGTGGCAGGGCTGTCGGGCACGCGCGACCTGTCGACGACCGTGCTGGGCCAGAGCCTCGCGATCCCGGTGATCATCTCACCGACCGGCGTCCAGGCAGTGCACCCCGACGGCGAGGTCGCCGTCGCACGTGCTGCGGCCGCGCGCGGCATCCCGATCGGGCTCTCGTCGTTCGGCAGCAAGCCGATCGAGGACGTCGCGGCGGTCGGGGCGCCGACGTTCCTGCAGGTCTACTGGATGGGCACCCGCGAGTCGATGGTCGCCCGGCTCGAGCGCGCCAAGGCCGCAGGCGCCGCGGGCATCATCCTCACCCTGGACTGGTCCTGGTCGCACCACCGCGACTGGGGCAGCCCCAAGATCCCCCAGAAGATCGACCTCCAGGCGTTCCGCCGGTTCGCCCCCGAGGCCGCGCTGCGCCCGCGCTGGGCGGTCGACTGGCTCCGTGCCGGTCTCCCTGACCTCACCACCCCGAACATCAGGCCGCTCGGCGAGCCGGCGCCGGGGTTCTTCGACGCCTACGGCGAGTGGATGATGACCCCGCCCGCCACCTGGGACGACGTCGCCTGGCTGCGGTCGCAGTGGGACGGCCCGTTCCTGCTCAAGGGCATCTGCCGGGTCGACGACGCCAAGCGAGCCGTCGACGCAGGCGTCTCTGCGATCTCGGTGACCAACCACGGCGGCAACAACCTCGACTCCACGCCAGCCCCGATCCGCACCCTCCCCGCCGTGGCGGACGCGGTCGGCGACCAGATCGAGGTCCTCCTCGACTCCGGCATCCGACGCGGCAGCGACGTCGTCAAGGCTCTCGCGCTCGGTGCGAAGGCGGTCATGATCGGGCGCGCCTACCTGTGGGGTCTCGCGGCCAACGGCCAGACGGGCGTCGAGAACGTCCTCGACATCCTGCGCAACGGCATCGACTCCGCCGTCTACTCCCTCGGGCACTCGTCGGTCCACGAGCTGTCAGCCCGCGACGTCATCGTGCCGGAGGGGTTCCTCCGCCCGCTCGGGGTCGACGCGACCGCGGACGTGACGGCCCGCTGATGGCGAGCCTCCATCTCGGCGATCGTCGCTGGCCCGAGGTCGCGGAGGGCACCACCGTGCTCGTCCCGGTCGGGTCGCTCGAGCAGCACGGGCCCCACCTCCCCTTCGACACCGACACCACCATCGCGAGCGCCGTCGCCGAGGCGGCCGCGGCGTGGCTGGCCGCCGACGGAGCGGCGGTGCTCGTGGCGCCCGCAATCGCGATCGGCGCGAGCGGGGAGCACCAGGCGTTCCCGGGCACCGTCTCGATCGGGCACGACGCCCTGCGGATGGTCGTCGTGGAGACGGTGCGCTCCCTGTCGACCTGGGCGGCGCGTGTCGTGTTCGTGAACGGCCACGGCGGGAACGTGCCGACCCTCGGTCCGGCGCTCGCGCAGATGCGCACCGAGGGCCACGACGTCTCCTGGGTCGCCTGCGCGTTCGAGTCCGCGACCGACGCCCACGCCGGACTGGAGGAGACGTCGGTGATGCTGCACCTCGACCCGGACCGCGTCTCCATGCAGCACGCGGAGATCGGCCGGACCGAACCGCTCGCCGAGCTGCTGCCCGACCTCATGGCGCATGGTGTGCGACCGGTGTCGCCCAACGGCGTGCTCGGGGACCCGACCCCGGCAGACGCCGCGCGCGGCAAGCTGCTCCTGCGCGGGCTGGTCGACGACGTCGTCACTGCGTTGCGATCCGGTTCGCCCGACGCCCGCGCACGTCTCACGGCGCAGCCGATGTCGGAGGCGCGTCGTGGCGCCTGAGCACGGGCGCGTCGCGCTCGTGACCGGCGCCGCCCGGGGGATCGGGGCCGCGACGGTCGACCTGCTGGTCGAGCGCGGCTACCGCGTGATGGCTCTCGACGCCGGCGGTGTCCCCCGTCCCGCCGGCGTCGAGTACGAACTCGCGAGCGAGGCGCAGCTGCACTCGCTGGTCGAACGGCACGGAGACCGCGTGCTCGTCCGCTCGCTCGACGTGCGCGACGCGTCCGCACTGGTCGACGCCGCGGCCGAGACGGTCAGCGCGTTCGGGCGGATAGACGCGGCGGTCGCGGCGGCCGCGGTCATGGTCGGCGGAACACCACTCTGGGAGACACCCGCCGAGCACCTGCGCACGCTGCTCGACGTCGACGTCGTCGGTGTGTGGAACACCGCGTCCGCCGTCGTACCCCACATGCTCACCGGCCCGGACCCCAGCGGCTGCCGCTTCGTCGCGATCGCGTCCGCCGCCGGGGAGCACGGCCTGTTCCGGCTGGCCGCCTACAACGCGGCCAAGCACGCCGTGATCGGCATCGTGCGCGGACTCGCCGCCGACCTCGTCGGCACGGGCGTCACGGCTGTCGCGGTGTCGCCCGGCTCGACGTCGGGCTCCATGCTGCAGGCGACGGCCCAGATCTACGGCGTCGACGCCCAGACACTGGCCGAGTCCCAGCTCCTGCGCCGTCCTCTCGAGCCGCAGGAGGTCGCGGCCACCATCGTGCACTGCTGCTCGGTCGAGGGCGCTGCCCTCAACGGCTCGGTCGTGAGCGCGACCGGAGGCTTCTCCGCCTGAGGTGGGCTCGTCCACCTCGCTGGAGGCTCCTCGGGAAACCATGAGAAGAGGCGTCATGGCACCGCACCTCGTCGATCTCGACCTGGACCTCGCACGGGTCACCACGCTGCTGCGATCCGGCGGCAGCGCTCCGCAGGAGGTGAGCAGCCAATGACGACGCGAACCGGCGTCCCCGGCTCGCGCGGGGAGTCCGGACGCGCGGCGTACTCAGCAGCTGTCCGCGTCGGCGACCTCGTGTTCGTCTCGGGTCAGGTCGCGATGAACGATGACGGGGAGCCGGTGGGCCACGGTGACTTCCAGGCACAGGCGCAGGTGGCTCTCGAACGCCTGCGCGACGTGCTGGACGCCGCCGGGAGCGGTCTGGGCCACGTCGCCAAGGTCACGATCTTCGTCACGGACAGGGACCACATCGCGGCGTTGCCCGCCCTGCGCCGGCAGTGGTTCCGGGAGCCGTACCCCGCCGACACCACCGTCGTCGTCGCGTCACTGGCCCACGCGGAATGGCTGATCGAGATAGACGCCGTCGCAGTCGTGCCTCCAGGCTGAGCGGCAGGCACCGGTTCCGGTCGCCGGTCTCCACCGACGTGAGCGGGCTCGGGCCGGAGGCTCAGGCGAACGTCAGGACGATCCGGCCCCTGATCCCGCCGGCGTGCAGCCGGGCGTGCGCCTCGGCGGCCCGCTCTGCAGGGAGGGTGTCGAGCACACGCGTGGTGAGCGCACCCGACTCCACCTGCGCGACGATCTGCTCCAGGCGCTCGGTGTCCTCCGCCCAGCCGGCGACGAAGACCCGGTGCAGCTGGATCCCGCGGTCCGCCGGGCCCTCCCAGCCTTGCAGAGCCACCATGCGCCCGCCGTCGGCCAACGCGCCGAGCGCGCGCTCGTCGAGGATGCCTGCATCCGCCAGCCCTGTCGCGCCGCCGGGCAGCAACGACCGAACGGCCGGAACGAAGCCGTCACCTCGCGGAACCACGTGGTCCGCTCCGAAGGACCGCACGAGATCCTCGTCAGCGGGAGCCGCGTCGGCGATGACCACCAGGCCGTCGAGCTTGGCGAGCTGGATGATGAAACCACCGAGCACCCCGGGTGCTCCCGTGACGACCAGCGGCTCCGACGGACGAAGGGCAAGCGTGTCCAGGGTGACGCGGGCCGTCATGGCGTTCATGAGGAACGTCGAGGCCGTGACGTGGTCGCTGCCGCGTGGCGCTCGGACGACACTGGCCGCGGGCAGGACGACGTAGTCCGCGTAGGCACCGCCCGACGGGCTCAGCGGCTGCACGAGGGCCACGACCCGATCGCCCACGGCCAGCCGACCGTCGTTGTCCGGCCCCACCTCATCGACGACGCCGGCCGCATCCATCCCAGGTACGTAGGGGGGTCGGACGTCGTGCATCCGTGCGGCGTAGCCGCCAGCCCTGAGCGCCGCATCGGTCGGGCTCACGGCGGCAGCGTGGACGCGGATCCGAACCTCGCGGGGGCCGGTCTCCGGTAGCGGCAGCTCGAGGGTCTGCAAGGTCTCCGGGCCGCCGAACTCGTACAGCCCGATCGCACGCATGGTGCGGTGGGACTCCAGCGTCTGGTCGTCGTGGGACATCGGTGTGATCCTCTCGTTCGGGGACGAGTCGAACCCGCCGACCCTGGCCTTGGAGATGGTAGGTCCACCACCGGCAGACCATGCAGGTGGCCGCGCCCTCGCCGGGAGAACGGCTTTCGAGGACTCCGCTGCGGCCCCATACCCGTGCGGTCGGCACCAGCGTGGGACACTCCCCGCGAGTGCTGCCCGTCCCCGGCTTGCCGGGATGGGCGATCCTCGTCCGTACCAGGACGGTACCCAGATCGACGCCGGCGAGTGCTTTCGTGCCAACGTCGAGACAGTGGAATCGGTTGGTACGGTGGAGGATCGAAGCACCAGGAGGGCTCGCATAGTGGCCGAGTGCGGCGGTCTTGAAAACCGCTGGGTAGCGATACCCCGAGGGTTCGAATCCCTCGCCCTCCGCTCGCTGACCTGCAGGTCTACCTGATTTCGGGTCGTCGTGAATCGGCGGCCCGGGAGTTTCGTGCCCCAACCGTGCCCCAACGAAGGGCACGGGCCGGTCTCCGAAGGGCCACGGCGGGTCCCCACGGTCGCCGTCATGCCACGGGTGGCTTGCCTCGTCGGAATGCACGAGTCCGCCGGCAAACGCATCCCCGCGGGCAGCCGGCCCGGGAACAAGTGGCTCGCCTCGATGTTCGTGGAAGCCGCGAACTCCGCCGCCCGCTGCAAAGACACCTACCTCGCCGCCCAGTTCGCCCGGATCGCCTCACGTCGCGGCCACGGCCGAGCAGCAGTCGCGGTCGCGCACTCCATGCTCGTGTCCGCCTACTGGATGCTCGAACGTGACGAGCCCTACCAGGACCTCGGCCCTGACTGGCTCACCAAACGCAACGACGAAGAGCACGCACGACGCCTCGTCGCGCAGCTCGAACGCCTCGGCCACACCGTCGTTCTCGACCCTGTCGCCTGACACCTGGAACCGCGGAAACCCGTCACGGGGTGGCTCATCCGGGCTACGCCCGGATGCTGTCGCGCCCACCTGGACGTCATTCTCGGGTCAGTCTCCGTGAATGCCGCCGTCGACCGCTTCGCCGCCCGAGCACCCAGTGCAAGAGGAGTGCGAGCAGATGGGTTGTCGCATCTGCGCAACTGCCGGACCGCTGCAGTCGTGGACCCGACAAGCGATCTCCCGGGCGATCAGGGGAGATGAGCCGGAGGATGGACACTACGCATGGTCCGGGTTTATCGTCGACTTATGCGTAGTGATGCTCCCGTGCTCGCGCCGACGTTCCGGTCGCGCACCCAGGGGGACCTGCTCGCGCTAGTGCTGCTGCACCCGGATCAGGAGTGGACGCTGAGCGACCTGTCCCGCGAGCTCGGTGTCCCGTTGACCACCGTGCAGAGCGAGGTCGGGCGGCTGGCCGACGGCGGTGTGCTGACGACCCGCAAAGTCGGTCGCGCCCGCGTGGTGCGCGTCAATACCGCCAGCCCGGCGGTCGCGCCGCTGACCCAGCTGACCCTGGTCACGTTCGGTCCGCAGACAGTGGTCGGGGACGAGTTCGCGACTCTGGGCGCTGAGCGGGTGGTGGTATTCGGTTCGTGGGCTGCGCGCTATCACGGCGAGGTCGGCCCGCTGCCGGCCGACATCGACGTCCTGGTCGTCGGGGACGGCATCGACCGGGCCACGGTCTATGCCGCAGCGGAGCGCGCGGAGGCGCGCCTGGGGCTGGCGGTCAACCCCGTGCTGCGCCCAGCGGGCTCGTGGACCGATGCCGCGGGCGACGCGCTGCTGACCGAGATCCAGTCCCGGCCCTTCGTCGACGTCACGGCGGCGTCGTGACCTGGGAGCGGGGTCGGCCGACAGTCGAGCAGCTGCTCGACGACGGCCGCCTCGAGCGAGTCACCGGGGCCGCCGCGGACGGCACCCACTGGCTCACCTCTGCCACTGCGCTGCTCGAGTCCGCGCGCCGCGAGAGCGAGAGCAACCCGCCTACGTCCTCGCCTACGACGCGGCACGTAAAGCGTGTACGGCGCTGATCGCCCACCAGGGCTTGCGGACCAAGACGACCGGTCACCACGTGACCGTCGAGCAGGTCGTCCGCGCGCAGTTCGGTGGCCCGTTCGAAGGGTTCGGAACGCTCCGACGGCGTCGCTCCGAGATCGAGTACCCGCAGCGCCCCGGCGACGACATCGACGTCACCGAGGTCCCTGCCGCCGTCACGTCAGCCGAGCAGATCCTCGAGGCAGCCAGACAATTGCTCCCCCGGCTCTCGCTCTTCCGATAGAGCGACCCCCGCCGTAACAGCACTCCGAAGCAGCGGCGCCGCACCGACGAAGATGCAAGCTCTATCGGCACTTCGAGGGCGCCCGGAGGTTCGTTGGCGTTGCCTCTCTATCGTGTTCGGCCGTGCGCTCGAGCCCGGCTGCGCTACCTTCCGCAGGAGGGCAACCGTGCCCAAAGAAGGAGGCCTCAGATGGCCACGAACAAGGACATCGTCGAAGGCGTCTACGCGAGTTTCGTTCAAGGCGACGTGCCCGCAGTCCTCGGCGCCATGGCCGACGACATCCAGTGGACCGAAGCTGACGGATTCCCTCTCGCAGGCACCTACGTTGGTCCTCAGGCCGTGCTCGAAGGCGTCTTCATGCGACTCGGGGAGATCGGCGATGACTACGCCGTGGTGCCCGAGCAGTTCGTCGCCGACGGTGACACAGTCGTCGTGCTTGGGCACTACGCGTGGAAGCACAAGAGCTCCGGAGAGCCGGCCGTCGTGAAGATGGCCCACGTGTTGACCTTGGACGGCGGCAAGATCGCCACCTTTCAGCAGCACGTCGACACCGTCCGGGTTCGCGAACTCAGCTGAGCCCCTCATCGGCGGACGCGGACCTGACCGACGGGGTTGCGACGTGCGCCACTAGTGGGACCGCCCGCTGGTCTTGGTGACCGTCCCGGGGGGCCCGGTCGCCCATGAAAGGGTGCTGCAGAACGGCACGTGTGCGCTGACCGACAGCCTTCATGCTTTGGTGCACTTGGAGCCCTCGACTTTGAGACGCAGGCTTGTCTCGGTCCAAGTCCGGGTTCGTCCACCGTTATCGAAGTGCGCGAACAAGGAGACGCATTGCCCGACCACAGGTAATTCGGTGACTTCCGCTGGAACCTGTCCACAGGTGTCTTTCGGGCTCGACGTGCTGGGTCCGATGCAGAGTGTCTGCTGCGAAACCGAGATCACCCGTGCCGCCGGGTACCTGGCCCGGTACTCCGGGCGTACCCGCGACGCCTACGCGCTGGACCTCAAGACGTACTTCGCCTGGTGTGCCGCTCGCGGAACGGAGGTGTTCGAGATGACCCGCCCGCACGTCGAGGTCTACGTCCGGTGGATGGAGGAGCAGCGCCACTACGCACCCGCGACCACGGCGCGGCGGCTGTCCACGGTGGCGGGGTACTACCGGTTCGCGGTGATCGACGGGTACCTGGATCGCTCGCCGGCCGAGTACGTGCGCCGCCCGCACGTCCCGGAGGAGTCGCAGTTTCTCGGACTGGACCGGATGCAGCTCGGTGCCCTGGTCGCAGCCGCTCGCGCGTCCACTCCCGACGAGGCTGCGCTGATCACGATGCTCGGCCTGCTCGGCCTGCGCATCGGAGAGGCATGCAGCGCGGATGTGGAGGACATGGGGACCGAGAGAGGTCACCGGACCCTGCACATCATCGGGAAGGGCAACAAACCCGCCCTCATTCCACTGCCCGTCCCGGTCGCCCGCACCCTCGACCTCGCCGCGGCCGATCGCGCTACCGGGCCGTTGCTGCGCACCCGCACCGGACGCCGGATGGACCGCAACGCCGCCTCCCGCATCGTGCACCGACTCGCCGGCATCCAGCACCGCGTCGGATGTCACGCGCTACGCCACGCATTCATCACCGCAGCCCTCGACGCCGGCGTCCCGCTACGCGACGTCCAGATCGCCGCCCGCCACGCCGATCCGCGCACCACCACCCGCTACGACCGCGCCCGCGGCAACCTCGACCGACACGCCAACTACGTCGTCGCCGCCTTCATCGCCGGCGCCGCCTGACCCCGGCGCCGGTGTCAGTTCCCGTCGGTGGAGTCTTCGGGCTGCGTGGCCGCCAATATGTCGAGGTACCCCTGTGCGGCGGCGTGCAGGTGATCGCCGCGGATGCCGAGGCGGGTCGTGTGATCGGACTCGTACTCCCGTGTCCGTCGCTGGAGCTCGGCAAGCCTGTTCTGCAACTCGTCGTCCATCCGTGTCACGAACTCCTCCTGACTCGGTGGTGCCATGCCCACTGCACCGCCTCGGCCCTCCCGTAGCGCCACGAGAGCGTCCTCGTGGATGCCATCTGTCTCGTCCCAGATGAGCAGCGGGCGCACGATGCGGTGATTCCAGACCGGGGCATGCGATGAACGCCACCAGATGCCGACCGGGTTCTTCGAGGCGCGCGTCATATCAGCCCAGTAGTCCGCACCGTCGGGTCTACACATCCACGGAACCGCCTCGACCGGGAGGTCCACACGAACCGCTGCAGTCGCCCACTCGAGCTCGCGGGGCGCACCCAGCACATCACCGACCGCCCACAACTCCGTGACGCGCAGGAGGCGCAGGTTTGACGGCAGCTCGGACACCTCGGCGCACTGTTCCGCAAGCCTGCGGAGGTGCCCCACCGCCGTCGTCCACTTCACCCTCAAAGGATCCCCCACCCGAACGCCGGCGCGTAGGGGCCCACGGGAGCGCAATATCCGGCAGTATCGCTCGGCCTAGGTGGTGCTTCGCTGGCGCTGGTTCTGGGCCTGGATCGTTAGGCGGGTGTCATTGGTGCGGGGCGGCCGTAGAGGTAGCCCTGGCCGTGACTCCATCCCTGTTGGC
>JADGOZ010000157.1 GCA_017882705.1 Candidatus Nanopelagicales bacterium
GCGCGCCACGCCGGTCGCACCGTGGACTCCCAGTCAGGCGGCACGCTCGCCTGCCACCGGGGCACGTCGCGGCGCGCCGGGTCGGCGCCCGGACGGTCGTCAGTGAACCCCACCCGCAGCCACGCGTCGATCTGACCGGCCGTCATGCCGAGGTAGAGCGCCGATAGCACGTCCTCCCACGCCGGAACGCGGTCGCGTGGCAGGCCCACCAGCTCACCGCCGGGGTCGCGGGCGTCCGCACACGCCCAGAAGGCGGCGACCGCCTGCGCCTCGAGGTCGTCGGTGCAGTCCCCTCCGACCTCCGCAGCCAAGTCGGCGCTGTTCGGCCCCAGCAGCCAGCGGTCCCCCCGTCGTGCACCGCCATCACCCACTGGAGGCCGAACGACGTGTCGTGGCCCAGCATCGTCTGCTGCACGCCGAGGAGCGCCTCCAGCTCGTCGGCCGTCGCGGCGGCGCGAGCGAGACCGGCGTGTTCGGTCTGCGGATCGACCTGCTCGACGCCAACGCCGTACGCGCTCCCCAGGTCGAGCCGATCCTCGACGCCGAGGCCATCAACGCCGACGTCATCATCATGGTCGCCGGCGCGACACCTCCGCACGACGCGACCGAGGGCACGACGCGCGACGCCGTCGCTCGGATCAACCGGCCGGTGTTCGAGGACTACGCGCGCGCCATCGCCCGCTACGGCCGCGGCCACGAGGTCGTGATCATCCAGTCCAACCCGGTCGAGCTGGCCGTCGACATGTTCGCGCGTCACCTCGAACGTCACCGCGTCATGGGAGCGGGGTCCTACAACGACACGCTGCGCTTCCGCCGCGAGATCGCCTCCGGCATCCCCGACGGCATCCACACCGCGGTCACCGGCTACGTCCTCGGCGAGCACGGCCCCCACCTCGTACCGATCTGGTCGTCCCTCGGTGCTCCGGGCGTGCCGGCCGACGTATGGCAGGACTACCTCTACGCAGCCCGCGGTCGCCGCAAGCTCGAGGACCTCCCCGGCGAGGTGGCCGCCGCACGCGACACGCTGAAGTCGCTCATCGCCGGCGGTGAGGGCCAGACGGCGTTCGCGTTCGTGCAGCTGCTGCCGCCCGACGTACGCGCCGTGGTCAAGCCGTGGTTCGCGCACTGGTCCGGCGGCACGAGCACGGTGACGTCGCACTCCGCGGTCGACATCGTGCGCTCGATGCGCGACGGGCACCGCGTGATGCTGCCGCCGCAGGTCGCCGTCACCGAGGACGACTGGCCCGGAGTGGAGTCGGTGCTCGGCCTGCCCGTCGACGTCGACATCCGCGGCTGGCACCGCACGATGGCCATCCACCTCGCCATCGACGAGCGCACCGCCCTGGTCGCCGCTGCCAACGCGATCAACGATCGCCTGACGGCGTGGTAGGCACCCGGGACGTTCGGCGCGACCGCCTGACCCGTCGCCCGAAGCACGCGCGGCCTCAGCAGTCGAACACCGACCAGCAGATGTCGTTGCGCAGCCGCTGGTCGTCGAGCACCAGCTCGCGGATCGGCTCCGGCAGCTGCTCGCGCTGCCACCGGCACTCGGCCCTGCCCGCCTCGAGACCCTGACCCTCGGGCGCCGCCGCGCGTGCCGCCTTGATCGCGTACGCCGCCGCGCCGAGCTCGTGAGCCGCGACGTGCGCGACGACGGCCGCCTGCCCCGCGGCGTAGGCGGCATGACGTGCCCCTCCGGTCAGGTCCCGCGCCGCGCCCATGGCGTGACCGCCCGCGGCGCGCGCCTGCATCATCGACAGCTCGCCGCGCGTCCAGGCGCGGGCCGCCTCGATCGCCTGTCGAGGCCGCGGGTCCTCCGGTCGCACCGACACGAACGGCTGCAGCACGTGCTCCGCGCACGTCGCAGCCCACAGTGCGAGGAACCGGTGATCGGCATCGGTGAGGGTGCCCCCACGGCGGATCGTCACGAACCGCGGATCGCGCACCTTCGGCAGGATCACGCCGCCACCCCCTCGTACGTACTGTGCCTCAGACCCTGCCCCGCATTCGCTGCGTTCCAGACCAGTTCCTGCCCATCGAGCTGTTGCTTCCAGCCGGTTCGCGCAGCGTCTCGTGACGGGATGCGACTGCCCACAGGGCTACGCCGGGGCCTCGTCTCCACGGGACGGGCGGAGCAGACGTGCGGGCGACTGCGGCGAGATCCCTAGCCTGCGGGCCATGACCGCTTCGACCACCCTCCAGCCGGCGACCACCTCGTCGAGCGGACGCCCGCCGGCCACGCACCCGTCGACGACGTGCGACACCGTCCCCACGGGCGCCCTCGGCAGCCACTCGATGCTCCTCCCCGGCCGCCCCAACCTGCTGCTTGCCCAGCGACGTCTCACGTCGCGGGGCTGAATCACCCAGGGAACGACATCGTGCCGGCAAGAAGCGGGGCGGAAGTCAGTCGGCGCGCCTGGGCTTCTTCCTCGCCGGCTTCTTCGGTGTGGTCGCCTCCACCGTGAGCTCGTCGAGGCGGGTCAGGCTCTGGCGCACGAGGGCGCCGTCGGTGGTGAACCAGAAGGGCGGCAAGGAGCGGCGGAGGTAGTCGCCGTACCTCGCGGTGGCCAGGCGCGGGTCGAGGACGGCGACGACGCCACGGTCGGTCGAGGACCGGATCAGCCGCCCCACTCCCTGCGCGAGCAGCAGCGCAGCGCGGGGCACCGACACCGACGTGAAGCCGTTGCCGCCGTGCTCCTCCGCGAACTTCGACCGGGCCGCGACGAGCGGGTCGTCGGGCCGCGGGAACGGGATGCGGTCGATCACCACGAGGTGGCACGCCTCCCCCGGTACGTCGACCCCTTGCCACAACGACAGCGTGCCGAGCAGCACCGAGCGCGGCTCGGCCGCGAAGCGCGAGACCAGGTCGGCCACGGAGTCGCCGCGCTTCTGCACCAGGACGGGTACGTCGAGCGGGACGATCTGGCGGTCGAGCAGCTTGTCGGGCAGCGACTCCGCCAGGTGCTCGGCCGCCCTCTCGACGCCGCGCCAGGAGGAGAACAGCGCGAGCGTGCGACCGCCCGCGGCTGCGATGAGGTCGGCGAGCTCGTCCATCGCCGCGGTGTCGGTGCCGTCGCGCCCGGGCGGCGGCACCTTGCTCGCGACGTACAGGATCCCTTGGCGCGCATGGTCGAACGGCGATCCGACGTCGAGCCCGGTCCACGCTCCCTCGGGCGACGACGTGCCGTCGAGCGGGAGGCCGAAGGACCGCGCGACCGGCTCGAAGGACCCGCCGAGCTGCATCGTGGCACTCGTGACGACGACGCGGGAGGCGTCGAACAGCGACGTGCGCAGCAGCCCGGCCACCTCGAGCGGCGCGATGCGGATCGCCGGAGAGCGACGGTCGCCGGGGTCGAGCCACGCGACGTCGGACTCGTCGAGCGCGAGCAGCTCCCCGGCGACGTCGTGCACCTCCTGCAGCAGGCCCTTGGCGCGGGTGCGCGCGGCGAGCGCCTCGGGGTCGTCCTTCGACACGTCGCTCGCGAGCTTCGTGATGGCCGCGTGCGTGGTGTCGCGGACGGCCGCGAGCGCGAGCAACAGGCTGCCCTCGACCTTCTCGATGCGCACCGGACCGAACAGCCCCTCCGCGCGCACGGCGAGCTCGATGCCCAGCGCCTCGGCCGCCGACTCGAGCCGCTCGGACAGGTCGGGGTCGACCTGCCGCCGAGCCCGCTGCGCCGCGCGGTCGACCATCGCCTCGGAGATCTCGTTGGTGACGGCCGCCGTCGCGCGGTCGACCAGCTCGTGGCCCTCGTCGATCACGACGGCGTCGTGCTCGGGCAGCACCGGCACGTTGTCCATCGTGTGGATCGCGAGCATGGCGTGGTTGGTGATCACCACCTGCGACGCGGTGGCCTTCGCCCGGGCGGCCTCGGCGAAGCAGTCGTCGCCGTAGGCGCACTTCTGCGCACCCACGCACTCGCGGCCCGACACCGACACCCCGCGCCACACCCGCCCGTCGACGGCGAACGGCAGGTCGTCGCGGTCGCCGGTCTCCGTGTCGTCGACCCACTCGCGCAGGTCCTTCGCCTGCTTCCCGAGCATCGTGGTGGGTGCGGCGAACAGGGCGTCGGCGTCGGAGTCCTCGCGGTCATCGGCGCCGCGGTGCAGCCGGTCGAGACAGACGTAGTTGTGCCGGCCCTTGAGCACGGCGTACGTCGGGGTCCTCCCCAGCACGGGTGCGAGCGACTCCACCAGGCGCGGGAGGTCGCGCGACACCAGCTGGTGCTGCAGCGCGAGCGTGGCCGTCGCCACGATCACGCGGCGGTCCGGGTTCGTGGCGTGCAGGATCGCGGGCACGAGGTAGGCCAGCGACTTGCCGGTGCCGGTGCCGGCCTGGACGAGCAGGTGGCCGGCGCCGCCGAGGGTCGCGGCGACCGCCTCCGCCATCGCGAGCTGGCCGTCGCGGTCCTCGCCCCCGAGCGCCGCGACGGCCGCCGCCAGCGCTGTCGCCACCTCGGACGGCGCTGCGGGGTCGGCGGTGGCCCCGGTGTCGGGGCGGTCGGCGGTGCTCACCCCCTGATCCAACCAGCAGCCGACGACCCGCCGGTCGCGCGCACCTGCCCGACCGTGGACGACGCACGCAGCACCAGCGTCGGACCCCCTGGGGGCGGCTCGGCGACGGTGGCGGTCGGTTCGCCCGGGCGGCCGCCTATCCGGGGGGCGTCGTGAGCACGCCGTCGACCGCCTACCGCGTGCTCGGCTCCATCCAGCTGTTCGTCGCGGTGTTCGCGGCGGCGTTCGCGCTCGTGAGCCCCACCGCCTCCGGGCTGTGGGCCGCGGACCTCGGCATCGTCATCATCCTGGCGCCGCTCGGTGTCGCGACCTGGCGCCTCGGGCCGCGCTCCCGTCTCGGCTGGGCGCTCGGTGCCTCGCTCGCCGTCACCGAGGCGCTCGCCATCCTCGGCCTCCTCTTCCTCGACACGGCCGAGGGCCAGCTGACCGTGGCCCTCGGGCTCGTCCTGTTCGGCTTCTTCGCCGGCTACTTCCGCCCCACGCCGTGGCTCTACGGCCACGTGCTCCTGCTCGCCTGCGGCTTCGGGCTCGTCGCGAGGATCAACCCGCACCTGAGCAGGACGGTCGTCACGCGCGGGAGCGATCGACGGCGCCGTTCAGCGTCGGGTTCAGCGCGTGGCTGCCCGCCGAGGACCTCTACGACGCCCTCAACCGGGCCGACGTCGAGCTCTTCCGTCACAAGCGCGACGAGGGATGACCCACTCGGGGCCCACCGGGGGTTCGCCGGCGCGCCACGCACGTGGGCAGGACCTAGCCTGACCCTATGAGCCTCGGCGGCGACGGAGCGGCCCGGAGCTCCGACGTCGGGCGTCCCGCCCGATGCCGCCCCGAGGGGTCGGTCGACCCGATGGCTCCCTACTGGATGCTCATCCAGGTCATGGTGGCGTGCGCGGCGTTCGCCCTCGCCTTCGGCGCGCTTCCGGCCCACGACGACACCGTCCGCCAGGTCGACCTCGTCGTCGCTGCCTGCCTCGTCGTGGCCTGCGCCCTCCTCTGGCTGGTGCTGCCCCGGTTCCGCGACGACGTGGGCCTCGACCTGGCGATCGCGTTCGGCTCCGTCGTGGCCGGATACTGCACCGCCGAGATCGACATGCAGGAGTCGCAGTTCCTCATCGGCTTCGGGCTCGTCGGGCTCGGCGTGTTCACCGCGTACTGGCGTCCGCTCCCGCGCCTCATCGGGCACCTCGTCGTCATGTCGCTCGCCTACGGCATCGGGGTCTGGCTCAACCCGTTGCTGCCTACGCCGACGAGCTACATCGTCGCGATCCTGATGATCTGGGGCATCTCACTGATGGTCGCCACCCTCGTGCAGCGGCTCCGGGCGCAGGCGATGTTCGACAGCCTGACCGGAGTGCTGAACCGACGAGGGCTCGACGTCGCGGTCGCCTCGATCGCCGCCAACGCCGCGCGCAGCGGCGAGACGATCACCGTCGGGCTGATCGACCTCGACGGCTTCAAGGCCTACAACGACGCGCACGGGCACATCGCCGGCGACGACCTGCTCGTCGACCTCACGGCCGCGTGGGGCCACGGACTGCGCGGCGGCGACATCCTGGCCCGCTACGGCGGCGACGAGTTCGCTCTCGTCCTTCCGCAGACCTCCCGCGGCGACGCTGTCGACGTCGTGTGCCGACTGCACGCGAAGCACCCGACGCCCTGGTCCGTCGGCTTCGCCGACTGGGCGTCCGGGGAGAGCCTCTACGAAGCGCTGTCGCGGGCCGATGCGGAGCTCTACCGGCGTAAGCGGAACCCTGACGCTCGTTCGGCTCAGCCCGAGATCAGCTGAGGCTCAAGGATTCCTGCGGACTGGAGTCGCACGCTCACGTTCTGTTCTCACTCGCGACAGGTGTCGGCACGGCAGGCCGACGCACCCCGTGGCGCGGTCTAGCCTCGAACTGTGTCAGCCCACCACGCGACCCGCGCTGCGCAGCCTGCGCACCACCACCCGCCGCTCTCCCGCGTCTGGCCGTTCCGCCTCGGCGGTGCCTACGTGGTCCTCGCCCTGGTGCTCCTCGCGAGCGCGCTGTCGTCGTCGATGTTCGCGCTGCTCCCGCCCACGGCAGACACGCCGCGCGGCCTCGACGCGGACGTGGCCGCCGTCTGCGTGGCGCTCGCACTGGTGGTGCTGATCGCCGCGCCCCGGACGCACGACGACTGGGGCCTCGACGCCTGCATCGCGATCACCGCGACGCTCGCTGCCGCCGCCGCGTCCTGGATGCCACGGGCGCAGGGCCAGCTGCTGGTCGGCTTCGGGATCGTGCTCCTCGGCGTCTACACGGCGTACTACCGACCTCGTCCGCGTCTCGTCGGGCACCTGGTCTGGATGCTCTCGATCTACGCCGTGGCGCTCCTGCTCACCCCGAACCTCAGCTCGCCGTTGTACTTCGGCGTCGTCGCGGGCACCGTGGCCGGCCTCGCGCTGCTCGTGTCGGTCCTGGCAACGCGGCTGCGCGACCTGGCCTTCCGCGACCCGCTCACCGGCCTGCTCAACCGCCACGGGTTCGAGGCGTCGATCGCACCGCTGATCTCCCTGGCCGGTCGCGGCGACGGGCCGCTCACGGTGGGGCTCATCGACCTCGACGGCTTCAAGGCCTACAACGACGCCAACGGTCACTTCGCCGGCGACGACCTGCTCGTCGGGGTGTCGGCGGCCTGGCGGTCCGCGCTCCGTGACGCCGACCTGCTCGCCCGCTTCGGTGGCGACGAGTTCGTGCTGGTGCTCCCCGGCACGACCCCTGACCACGCGCGCGAGCTGGAGGCGCGCCTGCGCCGCCAGCACGGCACCAGCTGGTCGGTGGGCTTCGCCCAGTGGCATCCCGGCATGACCGTGCAGGACGCCCTGACCGACGCCGATGCCGAGCTCTACGCGGACAAGCGCGCTCGCGGTCATCGGTCCGCAGCCGCCACCGCGCACGCGGAGACGATCGACCTAGCGGGCGACGGTGGCCACCAGCGGCGCGTGGTCGCTGGGGATCACCGCGTCCGGTAGCCACATCGGGCTGCCCGCCACCGGAAGCCCTGGTGGTGTCACCACGACCGCGGCGCACCCGCGCACCGCGACGACGTCGAGCTCCCTCGTCGTCCCGTTCGTCGCCGCCGTCGCACCGGCGGCGGCCGACTCGAACCCCGCGTGCCGCAGGACGTCCCCGGTGGGGCTGTCCCACGCGGCGTTGATGTCACCGAGCACCACGACGGTGGGCGCGTCCTGCCCGTCGCACCAGGCCATCAGATCGCGCGCCTGCGCCGCGCCGTGCAGCCGGCGCTGCGGCCACTCCGGGTCCAGGTGCACCGAGACGACGAGCATGTCGTCGATCGTGGCCGCGGCCCAGGTGCGTCGTCCGTCGCCGGAGACCCCCGTGCCGCCCGCGATCGACCGCCTCGTCGAGGCGACGAGCACGCCGTCGCTCGACGACGGCCGCGGCGCGTGCACCACGCTCGCCCCGGCCTCGTCGCGCAGCCACGACACCAGGTCCGCGTCGGCCTCCTGGAGCGCCACCGCGTCGGCGTCCTCGAGCAGCGCGAGGATGCGCCGACGCGTCCGGGGCACCCGAGTCGACGCTACGAGGTCGTCGGGAGGGACGCCGGCGTAGCGCGACTGGTGGGCGTACGACGGCGCCAGCACGTTCCAGGTCGCGAGTCGGAGCACGCCTCGATCCTGCTCCCCCACCCCGCTTCTTGCCCGGCGAACGGCTGGGGGTACGCAGATCAGCCGGCGGCGGTCGACGCGGACTGCAGCTCGCCGGCGAGCGGCTCGTTGACGCGGCCGACCAGCCGGGTCCCGGTCTCGCCGTGCTCCACGCTCTCGAGCTCGCCCTCGCGGTGGGCTCGAGCGACGAGGTCGCCGCGGCTGTAGGGGACGACGAGGTCGATCGCGACCGACGCGTGCGGGAGGTCGTCCTCGATCAGCTGGAGCAGCTCGGGGATCCCCTCGCCGGTCTTCGCGCTCACGACGATCGAGTGCGGCTCGCGGCGCAGCAGCCGGCTCAGCACCAGCGGGTCGGCGGAGTCGGCCTTGTTGATGACGACGATCTCCGGCACGTGCTGCGCGCCGATCTCGGCGAGCACGGTGCGCACCGCGGCGAGCTGCTCCTCCGGCGCGTCGTCGCTGCCGTCGACGACGTGCAGGATCAAGTCGGCGTCAGTGACTTCCTCCAGCGTCGAGCGGAACGCCTCGACGAGCTGGTGCGGGAGGTGGCGCACGAAGCCGACGGTGTCGGCCGCGGTGAAGTCGCGGCCGCCGGGCGTCTGCGCCTTGCGCACGGTCGGGTCGAGAGTGGCGAACAGCGCGTCGTCGACGAGGACGCCTGCACCCGTGATCCGGTTGAGCAGGCTGGACTTCCCGGCGTTGGTGTAGCCCGCGATGGCGACGCTGGGCACGCCGTGGCGACGACGGTCCGCGCGCTGGGTGTCGCGCGCGGTCTTCATCTCCTTGATCTCACGACGCAGCTTCCCGACGGTCGTGCGGATCCGACGTCGATCCGTCTCGATCTTCGTCTCACCGGGGCCGCGCGTGCCGACACCGCCGGACGAGCCACCGGCGCCACCGCCCTGCCGGGACAGCGACTCGCCCCAGCCGCGCAGGCGCGGGAGGAGGTACTGCATCTGCGCGAGCGAGACCTGCGCCTTGCCCTCACGGCTTCGCGCGTGCTGGGCGAAGATGTCGAGGATCAGCCAGGTGCGGTCGACGACCTTCACCTTGCAGACGTCCTCCAGCTGGCGCAGCTGGCCGGGGGTGAGCTCGCCGTCGCAGATGACGGTGTCCGCACCGGTCTCGATGACGACGGCGCGCAGCTCCTGCGCCTTGCCCGAGCCGATGTACGTCGCCGGGTCGGGGCGGTCACGGCGCTGGACCAGACCGTCGACGACGACGGACCCGGCCGTCTCCGCGAGGCGGGCCAGCTCCGCGAGGCTGCGCTCGGCATCGCGCAGCGTGCCCTCGGTCCAGACCCCGACGAGCACGACGGTCTCGAGGCGGATCTGGCGGTACTCGACCTCGGTGACGTCGGTGAGCTCGGTCGAGAGGCCCTGCACGCGGCGCAGCGCGGCACGGTCGGACAGGTCGAGCGCCCCGGTCGTCGGGTCGCCGTCCAGCCCGTAGGAGTCGAGGTCGAGGTCGTGGCCGAGATCGAGGTCGTGGTCGTGGGGTGTTGTCATCGTGCCCCCAGCGTCCCACGCCGCGGCCGGGACCGGCGAGCGGGAATCCCCCCGGCCGCCCGATTCCGCTGACGGCAGAGGACGTCAGGCAGCGGTCGGGGCGAAGGCGGCGCGGCTCGCGGCGGCGAGCAGGTCGAGCAGCTCGACGCGCTCGTCGTGGCCGAGGACGTCCCAGGACGGCGAGACCAGGCGGTCGGTGAGCGTCTCGGCCTCGGAGCGTGCCAGCTGCAGGCCGGTGGCGTCCTCGAACGGCTCCTCCCAGCCGAAGAAGGCAGCGTTGCCGTGGCCGCCCGGGCCGGACAGGACGGCCTGCAGCGGCGAGAGCCCGGACGCCACCACCGCGACGAGGTGCATCCCGCCGCGGTACTCCCGCAGCACGTGCAGCTGCTGGATCACGCGGCCGAGGTCGTCGTCGGGCAGCGCGAGGGCGCGCCAGCCGGCGTAGAGCGTCAGGCCCGCGACGTCGGCGCCGTCGACGACCCAGCCGAGGAGCTCCGCGAGGCGACCGGCGTCGTCGAACGACTCGAGCCGTTCGCGGCCCCACGCGCGACAGGCCTCGGCGTAGTCCTGCAGCGCCGTCGGGACGTCGAGCACGAGGCGCGCGGCGTCCCAGGACTCGCGGATGATGTCGGCCGGCCAGAAGCCGAACGCGGCCGTCACGACGTCGGCGTCGACGTCGCCGAGCACGCTGCCGCGACCCCGGACGTAACCCTGACGACCGCGCAGGCCGTGGTCCTTCGAGAACGCCTTCGCCTGCGACGAGATCATGAACCCTCCGCCGAGCGAGGCGATCAGGGGCGCGCACGCCGACGCGAAAGCCGGACCGTCGTCGACGTCGAACTCGTTGCTGCTCAAGCGATCCCACCGATCGTTGCTTCCGCGACGAGCACCGCGGGGCCGCGGAGCTCGAGATGTCCGTCGGCCCGACGAGTCACGACGACCGTCCCACCGGGCACGTCGACGGTGTACGCCGCCTCCTGGTCCGCCTCGTCGCGGGCCGCCGCGGCGACCATCACGGCCACCGCACCCGTGCCGCACGAGAGGGTCTCCCCCACGCCGCGCTCGTGGACGCGCATCCGCACGTGACGGTCGCCGGGAGCGCCGATGCGATGCACGAACTCGACGTTGACGCCGTCGGGGAACATCGCGCGCGGCTCGACGCGAGGCGCGACCGTGAGGTCGAGCGCGACGAGCTCGTCGGCGTCGTCGACGAACACGACGCAGTGCGGGTTCGGCACGAGGACCCCGCTGCCGTTCCAGCTCTGGTGGTGCAGCGAGACGACGGGCATCGCACGAAGGACGGGCGTGGTCGACGTACCCATGTCGATGGTGACGTCGCCGTCGGCCTCGATGCGCACCGCGCAGGTGCCGCCGCGCGTGGCGATGGCGAAGGCGTCGCCGGCCTCGAGGCCGGAGTCGACGAGGTAGCGGGCGAAGACGCGCGCGCCGTTGCCGCACATCTCCGCGACGCTGCCGTCGGCGTTGCGGTAGTCCATGAACCAGTGGGCGTCGGCAGCCTGGTCGGCGACCTCGGGCGCCGTCGCGGTCGGCACGACCCGCAGGATGCCGTCGCCGCCGATCCCGAACCGGCGGTCGGCGAGCGCCCGGACCTGCGCGGGAGTCAGCTCGACCGCGGCGTCCGGGTCCGGCACGAGCACGAAGTCGTTGCCGGTGCCCTGCCCCTTGAGCACACGAAGGCCCCGCAGCGGGGCGAGCGCGTCCGAGTGCGAGGTCACGAGCGCCAGCCTAGTCGCCGTCCACAGCTGCGACCCGATGTCACTGGTGGGGTGGCTGCTTCCGGGTCCGGGAAGCAGCCACCCCACCAGTCACCCGGGCGGGGTGGCTGTGGCGGAGCGGGCGCGGGCGTCGGCGTAGGCCGCCTCCACCGTCGCGAGGACCTTCGGCCAGGACTGGTCGGGCTCCGTCGTGCGGTTGTGCTCGGCGATACGCCGCCGGAGCCCGTCGTCTCCCGCGATGCGCGCGATCGCCGCTGTCATCGCACGGTCGTCGGCCGCGAGGAGCCCCTCCTGCTCCTGGCGCACGAACGTCGCGATCCCGGTCGAGGCGTATGCCAGCACCGGGAGCCCCGCCGTCCGCGCCTCGAGCGCGGCGATGCCGAACGACTCGAGCTTCGCCGGGGCGATGAACGCGTCGGACGCGCCGAGGGTGGCGCGCACCTGCTCGGGCGCGAGCCGTCCGGCGAGGTCGACGACGCATGCGCCGTAGGTGAGGCCGTGCCTGTCGACGTGGCGGCGGACCTGCGCGGCGACGGGGCCGTCTCCGACGATCGTGAGCCGCACCCGACGGCCGTGCGGCAGCAGACCGCTCGCCTCCTCCACCATGCGCACGAGCGGCATCGAGCGCTTGCGCGGCGCGAGGCGCATCACCGCGACGAGGCGCACCTCGTCCGGATCGCCGGCGACGTGCGGGATGCGCCAGGCCTCGACGTCGATGCCGTTCGGCACGATGCCCACGGGGACGCCGGGTCCGACGATCCGCCGGATGGGGACCGCCGCGGCGTCGCTCACCGCGGTGAGCACGACGCCCCAGCGGGTCCAGCCCGTGACGAGGTCGGCGAAGCGCGCCGCGGGCGAGAAGAACCCGCCCCACACGCCGTGGATCGTCGCGACGGTCGGCAGGCCGAGCTGGCGCGCGACCCGAGCCCCGGGGTAGGCGAACGGCGAGACGACACCGCCGTGCACGTGCACGGCGTCGGCGCCGGCCGCGGCCCCGCCGTCGGCCAGCAGCCCGCGCACGACGTGGTTGACCCGCGGGTGGACGGGGATGTCGGCGGGCATCGAGGCCGTGGCGCGATGGACCACGACGCCGTCGAGGGTCTCGGTGCCCCGGCGCAGCTCGTCGCCCGGAGTGGCGGTGAGGACGTGGACCTCGTGACCGGCCGCGGCCTGGCGCACGGCGAGAGCGCGGACCTGGGTCTCGATGCCACCGAGCCGAGGCGGGTAGCAGTCGCTGATATGGACGATCCGCACGATCCGCGACCCTACCCGCACGAGGCGCCCACCCCCCGCGCGCCGCGGCCGCCACACCCTCCAGCGAATCTGTCCACAACTCGTGATCTTGGTCGGGCCGCCTCGCTCTGAGAGGCTGTCGCCATGGCTACGCCGACGACGCTCGTGTTCCTCCACGCGCATCCCGACGACGAGGCGCTGCTCACCGCCGGCACGATGGCGCGGGCGGCCGCCGAGGGGCAGCGCGTCGTGCTCGTCGTGGCCACCGACGGCGCCGCGGGTCTCGCCGCGTCGGACATGAGCGCGGGCGAGGGCGGCCTCGCCGCACGACGGCGGGTCGAGCTCGAGGAGTCGTGCGCGGCGCTCGGCGTACACCGGCTCGTCACGCTCGGATACGCCGACTCCGGTCTGCACGGCGACGCGGAGCAGGTCGACGACGGTCCCGCTCCCCTGTGCCGCGTCCCGGTCGAGGAGTCGGCGTCGGCCCTCGCGGCGATCCTCGTCGAGGAGGACGCCGACGTGCTCGTGACGTACGACCCGAACGGCGGCTACGGCCATCCCGACCACGTGCGCGTCCACGCGCTCGGCGTACGCGCGGCTGAGATCGCCGGGACGTCAAGGGTTTTCGAGGCCACCGTCCCTCGCGACCTGATGCTGCGCGCGATCCGCCTTGCCGGGAGGGTCTACCGCTTCCCGCCGGAGTTCGACCCGACGACGTTCGAGCGCGCGTTCACGGCGTCGGCCGACATCACGCACCGCGTCGACGTACGCCGCTATCTCGCGCAGAAGCGCGCCTCGATGGCCGCGCACGCGTCGCAGGCGACCGCCGACGCCGGCGACCGCTCGCTCGCCGCGTTCCTCCGCATGCCGAAGCCGCTCTACCGGAGGGTGTTCGGCACCGAGTGGTACGTCGAGCGCCCGCGGCGAACGCCTGCGGGGTGACGCGCTCGCCGCGACCGTCGGACCCGTGGCCGCGGCGTACCAAGATCACGAGTTGTGGACAGATTCGCGCACGAAACTGCCCTTGATCGTCCCTAGGGCGCGATCCACGCAGCTCGAGCGGTGGCGGTCAGGGCCTGCTGCGTGAGGTCCGGTGCGGTGTGGTCGAGCCAGACGACTCTCTCGTCGCGCTTGAACCAGGTGTCCTGGCGTCGTGCGAAGCGGCGGGTCGTGCGCCGGGTGTCCTCGACGGCCTGGGCCTCGGTGAGCTCGCCGTCGAGCATGCGCAGCACCTGGGCATAGCCGAGCGCCCGTGACGCGGTGACGCCGGTCCGCAGACCGACCTGCTCGAGCCGGCGAACCTCGTCGACGAGGCCGTGCTCCCACATCCGCTCGACCCTCGCGTCGATCCGCGCGTCGAGCACGGGTCGCGGCACGCCGAGGCCGATCTGCACGGACGGGTAGACGTCGCGCTGCTCGGGCAGGATCGCCGTGAACCGGCCGCCGGTGATCTCGACGACCTCGAGCGCCCGCACGAGCCGCCGGCCGTTCGTCGGCAGGATCGCCGCAGCGGCCTCGGGATCGAGCCGGGCGAGCCGCGCGTGCAGGGCGGCCGGGCCGGCGGCGGCGAGCTCGGCCTCCAGCCGCGCCCGCACGACCGGATCCGTGCCGGGGAACTCGAGGTGGTCGAGGACCGCGCGGACGTAGAGGCCCGAGCCGCCCACGACGACCGGCGTACGTCCGGCCGCGCGCAGGTCGTCGACGACGGCACGCGCCCGCCGCTGGTAGTCGGCGACGCTCGCGGTTTCCGTCACGTCCCACTCGTCGAGCAGGTGGTGCGGCACGCCGCGTCGCTCGGGCACGGTGAGCTTCGCCGTGCCGACGTCCATCCCGCGGTAGAGCTGCATGGAGTCGGCGTTGACGACCTCGCCGTCGAGCGCCTCGGCGAGCGCCACGGCGAGGTCGGACTTCCCGGACGCCGTCGGCCCCACCACAGCGATCACCCGTGGCAGGTCGTCCTCGCGCTCCGGCTGCACGCTGCCGATCCTCCTCTACGCCGGGTGCCGCCCCTCGACACGCCCGCGACACGCCATCGTCACGGGTCCGGTCTTGTGCCGCCCGGCACTCACCGCGAGGATCGTCAGGACGACCTCGTACGCCTTCGCACCGAGCCTGGAGTGACCACGATGGGACTGTTCGACAGCGTCAAGGGCCTGTTCGGCGACACGGCGGAGAAGGCGACGGAGGCCGCGAGCAAGGTTGCCGCGAGCGCGAGCACCGCGGCGGAGAAGGCCAAGTCGTCGACGGCCGGGCTCACCGAGCAGGCCAAGGCCGCCGCGAGCACCGCCGCGGTCACGGCTGCCGGCGTCGCGGGCCAGGCCAAGGAGGCTGTCGCCGGCGTCGCGGACCAGCACGGGGAGAAGGTCACCGGCGCGATGTCGTCGGCCACCGCCTTCGTGAGCGACAAGACCGGCGGCAAGCTCGACCCGGTGACCGGCAAGGTCGACCAGCTCACCGGCAAGGCGGTCGGCGCCCTGCAGTCCGACACCCCGGCCGAGGCCGCCGCGGCGAAGGTCCAGGACGCCGCGGACGTCGTCGCCGACACGGCGCAGCAGGCAGCCGACATGGCGGCCGAGGGGGCGCAGAGCGTCGCCGACACCGTGGCCGGGGCGGTCGACGGCGAGTCCTGACCCCGCAGACGTGGCGTGAGCGCGCGTCGCATCTCGCGGTGACGCCACGTCTCGGCGAGGCGCTCCGACTCGCGCGCACCACCTGATCGGCGGCGTCGGGTCCGTCGCGCTGACCGGCGCCACGCTCGTGCTCGTGGTCGCCGGCGCCTGACGGCGCTACGCGCGCACGACCGGGAGGCCGAGCAGCACCGGAGCGGCCTGCACGGTCGCCCCCGCCGCCTGGTCGGACTGCCGGGCCTCCCACGCGTCGCCGGCGCGGGTGCGACGGACACCGTCCACGTGGAGGTCGGACACCAGGTGATGCGGTGCGGCGGCGGTGATCTCGGCGACGACGACGTCCCCGGGCCGCGGGATCCCGACGCCTGGCGTGAAGTGCACGAGCCGGTTGTCCGGGGCGCGACCCGACAGTCGCCTCGTGGCTCCGTCCTTGCGGCCCTCGCCCTCCGCGACGAGCAGCTCCACACGGCGCCCGACCAGCGCCTTGTTCTCGGCCCAGGCGATCTCCTCGGAGAGGGCCTGCAACCGCTGGTAGCGCTCCTTCACGACCTCCGGCGGCACCTGCGCATCGTAGGTCGCGGCGGGTGTGCCCGGGCGTGGCGAGTACTGGAAGGTGAACGCGGAGGCGAAGCGTGCCTGGCGCACGACGTCGAGCGTGGCCTGGAAGTCGTCGTCGGTCTCGCCCGGGAAGCCGACGATGATGTCGGTGGTGATCGCGGCCTCGGGCATCGCCGCGCGGACGCGGTCGATGATGCCGAGGTAGCGCTCGGTGCGGTACGAGCGGCGCATGTCCTTGAGCACCCTGTCGCTGCCGCTCTGCAGCGGCATGTGCAGCTGCGGCATGACGTTCGGCGTCTCGGCCATCGCCGCGATGACGTCGTCGGTGAAGTCGGCCGGGTGCGGGCTGGTGAAGCGCACGCGCTCGAGGCCGTCGACGGCGCCGCATGCCCGCAGGAGCCTGGCGAACGCCTGGCGGTCGCCGAACTCCACGCCGTAGGCGTTGACGTTCTGGCCGAGCAGAGTGACCTCGAGGACGCCCTCGGCCACGAGCGCCTCGATCTCGGCGAGGACATCGCCGGGTCGGCGGTCCTTCTCCTTGCCGCGCAGGCTCGGCACGATGCAGAACGTGCACGTGTTGTTGCAGCCGACGCTGATGGCGACCCAGGCGGCGTACGCCGACTCGCGACGGCTCGGCAGCGTGGACGGGAAGACCTCGAGCGACTCGGCGATCTCGACCTGTGCCTCGGCGTTGACCCGGGCACGCTCGAGGAGCACCGGCAGCGACCCGATGTTGTGCGTGCCGAACACGACGTCGACCCACGGGGCACGGCGTACGACCTCGCCCCGGTCCTTCTGCGCCATGCAGCCGCCGACGGCGATCTGCATCCCGGGCGTGACGTCCTTGACCGACTTGAGGTGACCGAGGTTGCCGTAGAGCCGGTTGTCGGCGTTCTCGCGCACGGCGCAGGTGTTGAACACGACGACGTCGGCCTGCTCCCCCACGGCGGGTCGGGAGTAGCCCGCGTCCTCGAGCAGCCCCGAGAGCCGCTCGGAGTCGTGGACGTTCATCTGGCACCCGTAGGTGCGTACCTCGTACGTGCGCGCAGTCATGGTGCGAGAAGGGTACGACGGGTCAGCTCCGCGGCGGTGCGGGCGGCAGGACGAACAGCGCGCCGGCGGCACCTGCCACGGCGAGCGCGACGCACCAGCCGCCGAGGACGTCGCTCGGCCAGTGCACGCCGAGCACGAGTCGCGACAGTCCGATCGCGATGCCGAGAAGGATCCCCGCGAGGGCGACGATCGCCCCGAGGCTGGCGTTGCGCAGCAGGCTGCCGAGAGCCACGCCGGCGGCGGCGTAGACCGCGATCCCTGCGGTGGCGTGACCCGACGGGAACGACAGGGTGACCTCCGAGCCGAGGCTCTGCTCCCACACCGGGCGGGCCCGGCCGACGATCGGCTTGAGCCCGTCCGTGATCAGCGGCGCGAGGGCCGCGATGACGACGAGGGCGAGCGCCTGCCACCACCGCCGGAAGACCAGCAGCGCGACCGTGGTGGCCGCCGCGACCCAGAAGGAGACACGGAAGCTGCCCATGGTCTGCAGCACGTCGGACGCGTCGATTGCCCAGGCGTTGCTCAACGCCCAGGTGTGGATCGCCGAGTCGACGCGCTGGTCGGCCTCGAGGAGCGGCGGCCACGCCCGGACGATCAGCACGGCGAGCACGAGCACGACGAGCGACGCGGTCGCCGCGCCCCACCAGCCGCCGCGACGATCGATGACCGGGTCCTGGTTCGGGCGCAGGCGCCGACCGCTCACCTCTCCGCCCGCGATGAAGGCGGAGTTTGTTGCCTTCTATGCAATGCAGGCGTCCTTCATCGTCATCGATGTCGTCTCGGGTGGGCGTGGCGGGTGGGGTCAGCGGGCGAGGCCGGTGGCTCGGGACTCGCGGACGACGGTGACGCGGATCTGGCCCGGGTAGGTCAGCTCGTGCTCGATCTCAGCGGCGATGTCGCGCGCGAGGACCTGCATGCCGATGTCGTCGACCTGGTCGGGCAGCACGACGATGCGCACCTCGCGCCCCGCCTGCATCGCGAAGACCTTGTCGACCCCCTCGTGCGCCGAGGCGATCTGCTCGAGCCGCTCGAGGCGCTCGACGTAGTGCTCGAGGGACTCGCGGCGGGCGCCGGGGCGGCCGCCGCTCATCGAGTCGGCGGTCTGGGTGAGGACGGCCTCGAGGGTGCGGACCTCGATCTCGTTGTGGTGCGCCTCGATCGCGTGCACGACGTCCTCGTGCTCGCCGTAGCGCCGCGCGACCTCGCCGCCGATGAGGGCGTGCGAGCCCTGCACCTCGTGGGTGAGCGCCTTGCCGACGTCGTGCAGCAGCGCGCAGCGCTTGGCGTGCTCGATCGGCAGCCGCAGCTCCGCGGCCATGATGCCCGCGAGGTGGGCGCACTCCATCAGGTGCCCGAGCACGTTCTGGCCGTATGACGTCCGGTAGCGCAGCCGCCCGAGGAGAGCGATGAGGTCCGGGTGCATGTCGCCGATGCCGAGGTCGACGAGCGCATCCTCGCCGGCGCGGACGATGCGGTTCTCGACCTCGACGCGGCTGCGCTCGTACTCCTCCTCGATCCGGCTCGGCTGGATCCGGCCGTCGGCCACGAGCGCCTCGAGCGTGATCCGGGCGACCTCGCGACGCACCGGGTCGAAGCTGCTGAGCAGCACGGCCTCGGGCGTGTCGTCGATGAGCAGGTTGACGCCGGTGACCGCCTCGAACGTGCGGATGTTGCGACCCTCGCGACCGATGATCCGGCCCTTCATCGAGTCGTCCGGCAGGTGCAGCACGGACACGGTCGACGCCGCGGTCTGCTCGGACGCGATGCGCTGGGCCGCCAGGGTCACGATGCGCCGGGCGCGCTCCTCACCCTCGTCCTTGGCCTCGCGCTCGATCTCGCGGACGGTGAGCGCGGCCTCGCGCTTGGCCTGGTGCTCGATCGCGGCCACGACCTCGGCCTTCGCCGCCTCGGCCGTCAGCCCGGCGACGTGCTCGAGGGCCGCGGCCCGCTCCGCCTCCAGCGACCCCTCCGCCGCGGCCAGCGCGTTCGCCCGCTCGGCGAGGTCGGCGTCGCGCTGCTCCAGCGCCGCACGGCGCTCGGCCAGGGCGCTGAGCTCGCCGTCGAGCCGCGCCTCGCGCTCCGCGAGGCGGTCCTCGCGGCGCTGCGACTCCTCGCGTACGCGGGCCACCTCGTCGCGAGCCGCGGCGATCTCGGCCCGGGCGGCTGCGACGTCGGCCTCGACGAGCGTGCGGCGCTCCTCCGCGCGCCGGACGTCCTCGGCCGCCTCGACGCGAACCTGCTCGGCGGCGGCGAGCGCCTGCTCGGCGAGCGAGCGGGAGCGCTCGGCGTCCTCCTGGGCTGCGGCGCGGAGCCGGTCGGCGTGCGCCTGGCCCTCCGCCCGCAGGCCGTCGGCGACGGACTGGGCCTCGTTCTGGCGCCGGGCGAGCTCGGAGTCGACACCCGCCGCGATGGACGCCTCGCGAGCCGCAGCACCCTCGGCCGCCCGCCCACGGCTGCGGACGGTCACGGCGCCGAGCGCGCCACCGAGGCCGAGAGCGACGACCAGCAGCACCACGGCGAGCGGATCCACGGCGCAGCCCCTGTCCTCGAGCCACCTCGACGACACGCACCACGGCACCGCGGCGCGCTGGCGCGCCTCGGTGCTCGACAAGGGCCGGAACGGCCATCACTTCGCGGTGTCGTGCGTCGGGGCCGGATGAACCACCCGGCAACCCCAGGCTAACGGGCGAGGGCCCGGGGCGACAGCGCACGGCTGCCGCCCCGGGCCCTCGAGCTCCGGCGCGATGTGCCCACGCCACCGGATACGCCGGCGTCCGCACATCTGTCCGCGCAGCTACGAGCGCACGAGCTCCGCATCGGGCTCGAGGGCGTCGGGCTCGTCGTCGGTGATCTCGTCGCCGCCGCCCTCGACCTCGAAGTGCGGCAGGTGCGTCGCGAGCCAGCCCGGCAGCCACCAGTTGGCCTTGCCGAGGATCGACATGAGCGACGGCACGAACACCAGGCGGATGAGGAACGCGTCGACGAGCACCGCCGAGGCGAGCGCGATGCCGAACAGCTTGATGGTGTTGTTCGGCGTCGGGATGAACGCCGCGAACACGCTCGCCATGATCAGAGCGGCCATGAGGACCACGCGACCGGAGCCGGCGAGGCCTCGGCGGACGGACTTGCCGTTGTCCTGCGTGTGCCCCCACTCCTCCTGCATGCGGCTCACCAGGAACACCTGGTAGTCCATCGACAGGCCGAAGAGGATCGCGAACACCATGACCGGCAGGAACGGGAAGATCGGCCCCGTGCCGGTGACGCCGAGGAGGCTGTTGAGCCAGCCCCACTGGAAGACCGCGACCGTGATGCCGAGCGAGGCGGCGAACGACAGCAGGCTCGTGACGACGGCGGTCAGCGAGACGACCGCCGAGCGGAACAGCACGAGCAGCATGAGGAAGCCGAGGCCGACGACGACCGACAGGAACAGCGGCATGGCCTTGACCATCACGCTGCTGAAGTCCGCGGTGATGGCCGTCGTGCCACCGACGTAGGCCTTCGAGCTCGTCGCCTGGGTGACGGGCGGCAGGGTCTCGTCGCGCAGCCGGTTGAGCAGCTCGTCGGTCTTGACGTCCTGCGGGCCGGTGGTCGGGTTGACCTGGATCGCGGTGATCGTCGCGTCCTTGAGCGACGCACCGACCAGCGGCAGCATCTCGACGCTGGGGATCGTCTTGGCCACACCCTCGGTCTTGGCGAGAGCCGTGACGATCGCGCCGAGGCCCTCGACGTCGCCGGCCTTGGGCAGCTGCACCGCGACGAAGAACGGGCCGTTGGCACCCGGGCCGAAGCCCTCGGCCGTGAGGTCGTAGGCGATGCGCGAGATGCTGCCGGGCGGCGTGCCCGAGTCGTCCGGGAAGCCGAGGCGCAGCGAGAGCGCGGGCACCGCGAGCAGGAGGACGGCGAACAGTGAGAGGAGCGCCGGGATGAGCGGCCGCCGCTGGAGCAGGCGGGCGTAGCGCGCCCAGCCCTTGCCCTCGGGGTGGTAGCCCTCGTGGACCTTGCCGTCGCGGGTGAGCTTGTAGAACCACGGGCCGATGCCGACCACGAGGAGCACGATCCCGACGATCGCGAGCAGCGGCTTGGCCGCCGCCGCGGACACGACGCCGCTGCCGACGAGGAGCGCGACGCCGACGACGATCGCGCCGATCTGCACGCCGCGGCCGTAACGGCCTTTCTCGACCGCGCGGGCGGCGAAGCGCGACACCGGCGTCACGGCCCGGTCGCCGAGCAGCGAGAGCATCGCGGGCAGCAGCCACACCGCCGACAGCATGACGAGCAGCACGGTGCCCGACGCCGCCAGGGCGAGGCCGTTGAAGAAGCTGATGCGCATCACGAACAGGCCGAGCAGCGCGATGATCACGGTGGACGCCGCGAACACGACCGCGCGCCCGGAGGTGTTGACCGCCTCGAGCGCCGCGTTCTTGGCGTCGTGACCAGCGTGCACCGCCTGGCGGAACCGGTTGATGACGAACAGGGAGTAGTCGATGCCGACGCCGAGACCGATCATCGACGCCAGAGTCGGGGCGAACGTCGCGACGTCCATGAAGCGCGCGACGTAGAGCAGCAGCAGGCCACCCAGGGAGACGCCGAATCCGGCGGTGATGAGCGGGAGGCCGGCGGTGAGCAGCGAGCCGAAGGCGACGAGCAGGATCACGAGGGCGATGGCGACACCGATGCCCTCGCTGCTCGGCGGCTCCTGGCCCGCGAACGCGAGGACCTGGCCGCTGGCGCCGACCTGCAGGCCGTTGGTGCCGTTGGCCTTCTTGACCTCGTCGATGATCGTCTTGGCCGATGCGGTGGGCACGTCGGTGCCGTTGCCGGAGAACGTCACGACCGACTTGGCGACGTGACCGTCGGGGCTGATCGGCGAGAGCGCCTTCTGGGTGGCGAGCAGTGCGGCCTTGAACGCGTCGAGCTGTGCCGGCGGCACCTGGCTGAGGTCGGGCTGCGCCTGGGGCTTCGGGCAGCCGGTGCCGAGCGCAGCGCCGGTCGTGCTGAACGGATCGGTGACGCACGCGACGCC
>JADGOZ010000158.1 GCA_017882705.1 Candidatus Nanopelagicales bacterium
CGTCCACCACCGAGAACACGGGCGGAGTTGGGAAGCCGTCCACCAGCACATCGACGGAGGCGAGTCGCGGGTCCGACGCCTCGACCGTGATGGTCACCGGCTGCGCCGAGTAGTCTCCATTCTGGACTCCGCGGATCGCGACACCGGGCGGCGTCCTGTCGATCGAGAACCTCGCCTGGACGGCCGCGGCGTTCCCAGCGCGATCCAGAGCCCGGACCACGAGCTGATGGTCTCCCTCGGTCGAGATCGGTGTGCCAGGCAGGTAGACCGCTCCGTCGAGCGTGGCCTCGACGAGCATCAGGTTGAGGTCGAAGGCCTCGACGAGCGGGGCAACGGCCACGCTGTACAGCCCCAGATCAGCCACACCGACGATGCTGACGACCGGCGGGACGGTATCGCTGACGAGGTCGACCGCGATCGGATCGGTGGCAGCAGGCGCGCCGCCACCATCATTGCCTTCGGCGTCCACGCCCGTGAACACCAACCGGTGGGGCCCGTCCGTTCCGAGCATCACGGCGCCGCTCCACACGCCGTCGAGCACGGTGCCCGAGACGAGCTGGAGGGCGAACGGTGCGTTGCCATCCACCGACACGGCGACCGCGGCCGTACCGGCCGGCGAGTCGAGGGCCCTCACCTGCGGTACGACCGTACCCCGCACGTACATGCCGCTGGCGAGGTTCGCGACCGAGAGCGCGGGTGCGTCGGGGTCCGCCACCCGCAGCCGAGCAGTGGCGAGCACATCGTTGACGATCCCATCGTGGTCGGCGACGAGCGACAGCCCGTAGGTCCCGAAGGCGAGACCCGCTGTCGCGAGCTCCACCTCGCCAGAGGTCCCTCCACCGCCAGCCAGATCCCCTGGCTGTAGCTCCTGCGTCGCGACCACCGCGAGGGTCCCTGTATCGATGAGCAGCAGCCTCGCCAGGATCGAGGCCGACACGGCGTTGCCGCGGTTCGTCATCGTGAAGGCGACGCGGGCAGGTCGCCCGAGTCCGACTGCCGGCGGGTCCTTGGGAGAGCCCAGGACGGCGACCGTGCCGGCTAGCGCTGGCTTCCCCGCGACGATGAACGCCCCCTCTGCGTGCGCGAACTCCGTCCCATTCAGCAGGACTGCATCGCGTGCCGTATACGAGCCCGGCCCGAGGGTGCCCCCCGGTACCTCGACCTCCAAAACAGCCCGCGCCCCGAGCCACAGCGACGGAACGCCCGCGTCCGGGGATGACCAGACAGGGGCCCCGGCTGCGTCGGCGATGACGAGACGATTCACGGCCCCGACCAGCATCGCATTCGAAGATCGGTTCTCGACAGTGGCTTCGAGCGATACGGCGTCGACGCCGGAGAAGGTCGAGCGGAGGGGCCGGACGGTGACACCGATCGCCCGCTCTGGGTCGACCACCACCGGAGCGGAGGCGTGGGCCAGGACGACCCCGCCGGCGACGGCTTCCGCGATGACCTGGTAGGAACCGGCCATCGCATTCCCCACCGGCAAGGCCCGCGTGAACGTCGTCGTCGCCCCACCGGGAAGGGGTGCATACGCCGCCGGCGCTGCGGACACGACCGTCACCCCGGAGGCATCCGCGAGGCGCGTCTCGATCGTGATGTCGCGCGGCAGGCCGGGATTGGCGATCGAGACCGACGCGGTCACGAGCGCTCCAGGCTGGACGTCAGAGGGTGTCGCGGCGACCTTGAGGCTGAGGTCGCGCGAGGGAGCGATCTGGAACTCCAAGGTCGCCGAATTGTTCGCCCGGTCGCCGTCGCGACCCTCGCTCGCCGGATCGACGAGCGCGATGAGCCGCTCACTGCCAGCGAGCCCAGCGGTATCGAGGTGGACCACAGCGACGACCGACGAACCCGGGTCGAGCGATGCGAGCCGGACGAGCGGCGCACTGCGCACCGATCCGTCGTCGCCCATCAGGCGCAGCTCGAGCGAGCAGGGGTCCGAAAGATCGCCGCCGACGTTGCGCACCGTCACCAGCGCATTCACGCTGTCGCCGGCGACCGGCAGCTGCGGCTGGATGACCACAGATACCGCGAGGTCGGGCAGGTAGGCAGCATCGAGGGTCACCTCGATGGGCTCCGAGGGAGCGCTCCGGTGGCCGCTTCCATCCTCGGCCGTGGCCACGAAGGTGTTGACGTTCGGGAGCAGTGCCGCGTCGGCGAACGTGAACCGTCCGCCCCACGCGACGAGGCTCACGTCACCCCACGGCGCGAATGTGTACAGCCCGCGCTCGGTCCAGACCATCCGATCGAACCAGTCGACACCGCCGACGACGGCGGGCGCTCCACCTGAGAGCTCGGCCACGACCAGGTTGCCATCCGCTATCCACGCGAGGGCCTTGCCGCCCCGCACGAACGTCGGCAGCGCCACGGCACTCCCCTGCCCCGGCAATGACATCGCCGTCCCGCTGACGACGTCGACGACGACGACCTGAGGCGATGATCCGTCGGACCAGAAGGCGGCGACGTCGCCTGACGGTCCGAGCGCGAGGTCGAACAGGGCGTCCTGCGACGTGAAGACCTCACGCGCGGTCCCGGTCCCGACGTCGAAGGCGACGAGCGCATCAGGACGCGAGGCGCCGGAGGCCAGCGCCAGGATGGTCCCTGGTCCCGCCCAGGCGGGTTGCCAGAGGTCGCGGCCAGCCTGCGCCAGAACGGTCTCGGCACCACCATCCCGAGCGACAGCAGCGACGACGCCCTGAGGCGTCCCGTGGCGAGACGCCTCGTAGGCGAGCCGGTCCCCGTCCTGGGACCAGGAGGGCGCCCATTCCTCACCGTCGGCAGTCGAGACGCGGTGGAATCGACCATCCGCGACCGACCCGACGAAGACGTGATTTCCCCCGTCCTCGGTCGCCACCGCTTCGAAGCCGATCCACGCGCCGTCGGGCGAGAACACGACGCGGCCGAACGAGGTCAGTGCGGGATCGGAGATGCTGGTCTCGACGCTGGGGCCC
>JADGOZ010000159.1 GCA_017882705.1 Candidatus Nanopelagicales bacterium
CCGCGAGCTCCCCGTAGGCCCCGTACATGCCGGTGCGCTCCAGGAACTTCGGGGCACGTGCGTAGGTCGCCATGTCCTGGAGCACAAAGCTCTCCTCGAGCCGGCGACGGTAACCGGCGAGACCCGTCGCCGAGACGTCTCCCTGGGCGACGGCCTCGACGATCGCGTCAGCCGCAGCGATGCCCGAACCGATCGCGAGGTCCATCCCGCGGACCGTCAGCCCGCTGTTGATCGTGAGGCCGGCGGCCTCCCCCACCACGACCATGCCGTTCATGGCGAGGGTCCCGACCATGTCGAGACCACCCTCGGCCACGAGGTGCGAGCCGTACTCCTGGACCTGTGCGTCGCGCAGGTACGGGGCCAGGCCCGGATGCTCCATGAAGTGCTCGAAGACCTCGATCGCCGTGTGCCCCGAGCGCACGAGGTCGTCGAGCCGCAGCACGACGCCGAGGGACAGCGACTCGGTGTTCGTGTAGAGGAAGCCACCACCGCCGATGCCGAGGGTGCAGTCCCCGACGACGGCGTGGGCCGCGCCCTGGTCGCCGGTGAGGGCGAACCTGTCCTCGATCACCGAGCGCGGCAGCCGGAGGACCGCCTTGACCCCGACGGCCAGGTGGTTCGTCGGCTCCTTGCGACGCAGCCCGATCTCCCGGGCCAGGAACGAGTTGACCCCGTCGGCCGCGACCACCACGCGTGCGCGCAGCTCGTCGTCACCCGCACGCACCCCGACGACCCGTCGCGAACCGTCCGGCGCGACCTCGGTGAGCAGGGAGTCGACCCGGACGCCCGCCATCAGGAAGACGCCGGCCTCCTCGGCCTTGCCCGCGAGCCACGGGTCGAAGGTCGCCCGCAGCACCGTGACGGCGTTGACCGGCTCGGCCAACCGCTGGGAGCTGTAGTCGATGCTCACCGCCGAGTCCGGCGTGAGGAAGGTCGTCACGTGCCGGGTGATCCGGCGCTCGACCGGCGCCTCGTCGGCGAAGCCGGGGAACACCGAGTCGAGCACCCGGCCGTAGAGCACTCCCCCGCTGAGGTTCTTGGCACCCGGGGCCTCGCCGCGCTCGATCAGCACGACGGACAGGCCTTGGCTCGCGAGCCGGTAGGCCGTGACGGCACCGGCAGGTCCGGCGCCGACGACGATGACGTCGAAGTCCGGCTCGACGGCCTCGGTCATGACCGGGCCGACCGGAACGCGGCGGCGAGCGCCGGGACCACCGAGTAGAGGTCGCCGACGATGCCGAAGTCGCACTCGCGGAAGACCGGGGCCTTCGGGTCCGAGTTGACCGCGACGATGGTCTTGGCCTCACGGACGCCGACCATGTGCTGGATCTGCCCCGAGATGCCGATCGCGAGGTACAGGTCCGGGGTGATCGTCTGACCCGAGATGCCGATGTAGCGCTCCTTGGCCAGCCAGTCGACGCCCTCGGCCAACGGACGTGAGCAGGCGAGCTCGCCACCCGCGGCCTGCGCGAGGTCCTCGAGCAGCGCGAGGTCGTCGCGCGCCTTGAGCCCGCGGCCGATGCCGACGACCGTCTTCGCCGAGCCGAGGTCGACTCCCACCCGCTCGGAGACGCGACGAGCCGTGACCCGCACGCCCAGGAGGGCGCCGGGGTCGGTCTCCTCGACCGCCACCGGCGCGCCGGACGGAACCGCGGACCCCGACGTGAGGGCGACCACGGCCGTCCCGGCCACGACCCGGTCGGTGCGCAGCGCGATGCCGCCGTTGACCGCTCGTTCCACCACCACCTGGTCCCCGTCGAGAGAGAGGCTCGTGACACCCACGAGGACGACCGCCTGGGTCGCGGCCGCGACACCGCCGAGGAGCACACGACCGGCGTCCGTCGCCGGGCCGATGACCACCCGCGGGGCCGCGGCGGCGATCGCACGGCCGACGGCCGGGGCGTAGGCCTCGACCGGGGTGCCGTCCGACGGCTCGCCGAACCAGACCACCCGGTCGACGCCCGAGGCGGCGACGGCGTCCGCGACGCTCCGGCGGCCGACGACCAGGGCGACCACCGTGGTCGCGAGCGGACGCGCGGCCTCGAGGAGTCCGCTGATGCTCGCGTCGTCCGCGACGACGATCCATGCCTGAGGGGAGACGTTCATGTCGGGCTACCTCTTCTTCGTCTACAGGACGCCGGACTGGCGCAAGGCTGCGGTGAGCTGGGCGGCGGCAGCCGGCAGGTCCGCGGCGTCGAACATGACGCCCTGACGGTTGCCGGAGTCGGGACGTGAGGTGGCGACCGGAGCGAGGCCGGCGGGCGCCTCGGGGAGGTCGAGGGACCCCAGGTCGACCAGCTGCACGGGCTTCTTGGCGGCGCCGAGGATCTCCTTCATCCCGGGCACCCGCGGAAGAGCGGCGTCGGCCGTCGCCGCCAGGACAACGGGTCCCTGGACGGCCAGGGTCTCGACCCCACCGGCGACCTCACGCTCGACGACGACCTCTCCGCCGTCCAGCGCGACGGAGCGCACCGAGTTCAGTCCGGGCCAGCCGAGCTGACCGGCGAGCGTCATGGCGACCTGGCGGTCACCGACGTCGACGGAGGACTCCCCGGCGATGACGACGTCGACGTCCCCCATCGCGCGGATCGCCCCGGCGAGCACGGCCGCGAGCCGGGTGCTGCCGGCGCCGAGGAGGGCGTCGTCCGCGACCATCACGAGGGAGTCGAGCCCCCGCGAGAGCGCGGCCTTGCGTGCGAGCGGGCTGTCGATCGAGGCAGCACCGACGGTCAGGCCGACGACCTCACCGCCACAGGTGTCCGCGAGCTGTCGAGCGAGCTCGAAGGCGACCGGGTCGTACTCGCTGACGGCGCCCTTGGCGCGGCTCCAGTCAACGGTGCCGTCGGGGCCGACCTCGGCGTCCTGCGGGTTCGCTGCCCACTTGTAGGCGACGACGATCTTCATGGGTGTCTCTCCTTCACCGGGCCGATGGCCGAGGCCTCAGCTGTGGTCCTTGACGATCTGACGGCCGGCGATGTGGACCATGATCTCGTCCGTGCCGCCGCCGAACCGGTGCCCGCGCAGGTCGCGCCAGAGCCGTGACACGCGGGTGCCGACGGTGACGCCGACACCGCCGAAGATCTGCATCGCCTCGTCGGCGACCTCGAAGGCCGCCATCGCGCAGTAGCGCTTGCACAGCGCGCCCTGGCTCTTGAGCGGCATGTCCTGGTCGAGCATCCACGCCGTCCGGTAGACGAAGTTGCGCATGTTCTCGAGCTTGATGGCCATGTCGGTCAGCTTGAGCTGGATGAGCTGGAACGAGCCGATCGGCTTGCCGAACTGCACACGCTGCGCCGCGTAGGAGGCGGCGTCGTCGAAGGCGCACTGCGCCTGGCCGAGGCAGTTCGCGGCGATCACGAGGCGCTCGAGCTCGAAGTTGCGCATGAGCTGCTTGAAGCCCGCGCCCTTGACCCCGACGAGGCTGCTCTCGGGGATCGTGACGTCGTCGAGGAAGATCTCGCAGGAGTCGCTGATGTGCCACAGGATCTTGTCGAGGCGGTTCGTGGTGAGCCCGGGCGAGTCCATCGGCACGAGGTACATCGAGATCGCCTCACGCGGGTTCTCGACGGTGGGGTCCTTCGCCATGAGCAGCAGGTTCTTCGAGGCGAGGGCGCTCGTGATCAGCGTCTTGGTGCCGTTGAACGTCACCATCCCGTCGTGGTGCACCGCGCTGGTGGCCATCGCCGAGGTGTCCGACCCTGCGCCGGGCTCGGTGAAGCCGAGGGCGAAGGGCACCTCACCGGCAGCGAGGTAGCCGAGGACCTCGCGCTTCTGGTCCTCCGAGCCGAACTCGAGGATGTCGGTGGCCTGCAGCAGCTCGAGGCCGTAGCCGTTGTTGAGCCCCTGCTGCGCGACCCGCTCGGTGAGCAGCACCAGGGTCGTGGCGTCGCAGGGCGTCCCGCCGTACTCCTCGGAGAAGCCGAGGGAACCGAAGCCGGCCTCGTTCATCGCCTTGCGGAACGACGTCGGCTGCTGGTGGTTCAGGTCGAGGTCCGCGATGTACGACTCGGGGCACTCGCGCTCGAGCAGGTCTCCGAG
>JADGOZ010000160.1 GCA_017882705.1 Candidatus Nanopelagicales bacterium
ACGAGGAGCACGAGCCGCCAGGCGGACAGGAAGGTCATCGCAGGGCCAATCCGGGTGTGGGGACCGCGCCCGTGGACGCGGCCGAGCTGGTGTGGGCGATCCGCTGGATCGCCGCGGGGGAGCGCAGCGAGCGGCGGCGGGCCGCGAACGCGACGGTGTCGGTGAGCCAGTCGCGCGACGTCGACAGCGCGAGGTACTCCGCGCCCGCGGCGTGGATCGCGGAGCGGATGCCGGCGTCGCGCTGATGCGCGGCAGCGGCGTAGCGCTCGCGCAGGGACTTCGAGCCCGAGTGCACGTAGCGCTGCCGTCCGGTCTCGGCGTCGACGACCGCGAGGATCCCGACGCTCGGCAGCTCGAGCTCGCGCGGGTCGGTGACGTGCACCGCGACGACCTCGTGCCGCAGGGCGAGCAGGCGCAGCTCTCGCTGCCAACGCTCGCCGTCGAGGAAGTCCGAGACCACCACGACCTGCCCGCGCCGACGGGCCGCGCCCTGGAGCCACCGCAGCGCTGCGCCGAGGTCGGCCCCCTCCGCCGGAGGAGCGTCTGCGCGCGGCGTGTCGAAGACCGCGGCGAGACCGGCCATGAACGCCGTACGACCCTGCCGGGCCGGACGGTGCATCAGCCGGTCCGTCCCGCTCATCACGAGCCCGATGCGGTTGCCACCGCCGAGCCGGAGCATGCCGAAGCCGGCCGTGGCGCCGAGCACGACGTCGCGCTTCTCGCACCGCGCCGTGCCGAAGTCGAGGCTCGCGGAGCGGTCGGCGACGATCCACGTCTCGGACTCGCGGTCGGCCTCGGTCTGCCGCACGTAGGCCTCGGCCGACCGGGCCGTGAGGTTCCAGTCGATGAGCCGTGCGTCGTCGCCCGGGGCGTAGGCCCGCGCGCCGGCGCGCTCGCTGCCGGGACCCAGGGACAGGGTCGCGTGGTCGCCGCTGGCGATGCCGTCGATGCGCCGGCGCACCTCCAGCTCGAGACGACGCAGGACGTCGCTGCGGGCAGCGACCTTCGCGACGGGGACGGAGATCGCTGCGGTCTCCCGGCTCATCCCGCTGCCGGGTAGGGCGACGGCGCCACGGCGACGGTGTCGACGGTGGCACCGCTGTCGGTGGCCGGCGCGATCCGAGGGGCCTGCACGGTCGAGAGGATCGTGCGCAGCACGTCGTCGGGCGTGATGCCCTCGGCCAGCGCGTCGTAGGTGAGCGTGATGCGGTGGCGCAGCACCTCGGGCGCGACGTCGAACACGTCCTGCGGGACCACGAAGCGACGCCCGCGCAGCACCGCGAGGCCGCGCGCGGCGGCGATGAGGCCGAGCGTGCCTCGGGGGCTCGCGCCGAGCGCGATGTGCGAGGCGAGGGTCTCGAAGCCCCAGCGCTGCGGGTCGCGCGTCGACATCACCAGGCGTACGGCGTAGTCCTGGACCGCGTGGTGGACGAAGACGTCCTTCGTGATGCTCTGCAGCTCGAGCAGCTGCTCGGTGGTGAGGACCTGCTCGCTGTGCGGCGTCGCCGCGCTCATGCGCGTGGCGATGGCTGTCTCCTCCTCGTACGTCGGGTGCGGCACCACGACGTGCATCAGGAAGCGGTCGCGCTGCGCCTCGGGGAGGTTGTAGACGCCCTCGGACTCGATCGGGTTCTGCGTCGCGAGGACCACGAAGGGCCTCGGCAGCTCGCGGGTGTGGCCGCCGATGCTGACCTGGCGCTCCTGCATCGCCTCGAGCAGCGCCGACTGCACCTTCGCGGGGGCACGGTTGATCTCGTCGGCGAGGACGAGGTTCGCGAACAGCGGGCCCCACTCGATGTCGAAGTCCTCGCTCGAGGGGCGCCAGATGCGCGTGCCCACGAGGTCGGCCGGAACGAGGTCGGGCGTGAACTGGATACGGGTCATCGACCCACCGATGACGTTGGCCATCGTGGAGACGGTGAGCGTCTTCGCGAGGCCGGGGAAGCCCTCGATGAGGACGTGGCCGCCGGCGAGCAGGCAGACCATCACGCGCTCGACGAGGCGGTCCTGCCCGACGACGACGCGCTTCACCTGGAAGAGCGCGTCCTCGAGGAGGGCGGCGGAGTCCGCGCGGCCCGCGGCCGAGCTCGGGTCGTACGGGGTCGGGGTCGTCACAACGGTCTCCTGGTCGGGGCTGTGCTGGTCGGGGCTGGGCGGGACGTCGGGGTGGGCGGCGTCGGTCATGCGACCGGCCCGTTCCCGAACGTGACCTTGGCGGTGTGGCTCTTGCCGGCGGCGGTGGTCCAGCTGATCGAGACGGTGTCGCCGGGGTGGTGCGGTGCGATGGCGGCGCGGAGGGCGGTGTTGGCCGAGACCTTGGTGCCGTCGATCGCGGTGATCGTCGAGCCGGCCGTGATCCCGGCCTTGTCGGCGGCCGAGCCGCTCACGACGCCGCTGACGACCACGCCTGCGCCGCTCGAGCTCGCCGACGCGACCTTGATGCCGAGGAACGCGCTGGCGCCGATGTGCACGGTGGCGGAGGCCTTGCCGTCGCGGATGTCCTGCGCGATGGCGAGCGCCTCGTTGACGGGGATCGCATAGCCGTCGGTGGTCTGCTGCCTGCCGGTGGGCGAGGCGGAGACCGAGCCGGCGGTGATGATGCCGATGATCTTCGCGTCGCTGCTGACGAGCGAGCCGCCGGAGTCACCGGGCTGGATCTGCGCGTCGGTCTCGATGAGGCCCTCGAGCTGCTCGGAGGTGCCGTTCTCGCTGTCCATCGCGGTGATGGACTTGTCGAGGCCGGTCACCTTGCCCGCGACCACGATCGGCTTGCCGCCGGCACCCCCGGCGTTTCCCATGCCGATCACCGTGTCGCCGACCTTGACCGCCGACGAGTCGCCGAACGGGGCAGGCGTCAGGCCGGAGGCGTTGCGCAGCTTGATGACGGCGATGTCGTGCGAGGCGTCGTAGCCCACGACGTCGGCGTCGTAGGTCTTCGTGGTGCCGGCGACGGCGACCTTGATCGAGGTCGAGCCGGCGATCACGTGGTGGTTGGTGAGGACGTAGCCGTCGGCGGTCATGACCTCGCCGGTGCCGGCCGCCTGGTTGCCGTCGTAGCCGATGGTGGTGGTGATGTTGACGATCGACGGCGAGACCGCGGCGACGACGGCCGGGTCGGCGGTCGACGACGTGCCGCTCGAGCCGGTGCCCTGGCTCGGCTGGGTCTGCGGGTCCTGCGAGGGGAGGAGGCCCTGGAGCGGGTTGTCCTGGCTCGGGTCGGTCTGCGCCGGGTCGGTGGGCTGCGTCGCGGGGGCCGACGAGGTCGGCGGACTGGCGACGGACGCGGAGCTGTCGTGCGGGATCGCCTTGACCGCGCCGAACCCGATGAGCATCGCGACGATCACGGTGGCGACGGCGGCGACGAGGCCACGCGACACGTGCCGGCGTGCGACGGGGGCCGGACCGGCCGGGGGGACCACGATGCGCTCGGTGGCGTCGGGCGCCGACCAGTAGCCGCCGACGGTGTCAGGGCGGCCCCAGAGCGGTGAGGTCCACGGATCCCCGACCGGCTCGGCCGGGGGAGGCGTGACGGGTGAGCCCACGGTGGCGTAGGCCGTGCCGGGGACCGGCGGTGCCCAGGCCTCGAGGGGCTCGGTGGTGCCGGCGGGCTCGCCGGTGCCGTGGTTCGTGTCCATGGTGTGCCCATGCCTCCGTCGGTCGTGCGGGGTGGTGCTCTTCTGCTACCCACGATCTGACGCCCGGTAACTGTGTAGAGCATGAGAAAACCTGGACAGAACCCCGTGAGTACACCACCGTCCGGTCACGGATCGGTGACGCCCGTCCAGGTTCCCGGGGTACGCCGTGACCCAGGTCACGACGAGGCCCGGCCACCTCGCGGTGACCGGGCCTCGTCGGGCGTTCCTGGACGTCGGCGCCTACGCCTCGCGGCGCCGACGTGACGCGGCCTTCTCGCCCTTCGGGGCGCGCTCGCGCGCCGGCGGCTTCGGCACGAACGGCAGCGCGATCGTCGCGAGCAGCCCGAGGCCGATCACGACCGACGCGATCCCCGTCGTGACCTTGCTCGCGTGGATCATCGCGTCGGACGCGGCCTCGCCGACGGCCTGCGTCGTCGGGTCGGCCTTCAGGCTGGGGATCACCGCACCCGCGGAGCCGCTGACGGCCTCGGTCACGCCGGTCACGACGGCCGGCGGGGCGCCGGCCGCCTCGAGCGACGAGGTCGTCGACCGGCCGAGGGTCGTGATGAGCAGCGTGCCGAGGATCGCGACGCCGAGGGCGGAGCCGAGCTGGCGGAACGTGCTCTGCAGGCCGGAGGCCTGACCCGACTCGGCGACGGGGATCTCGGCGAGGATCACGCTGGTCAGCTGCGCCGTGGCCATGCCCACTCCGACGCCGTAGAGGAACAGCCAGAAGGCGATGAGCCAGCCGCTGATGCTCGACGACAGCGTGATCGCGAGACCCGCGACGGCGACCGCCTCGGTGGCGAGGCCCATGCGGACGACGGCGCGGCCGCCGTAGCGCGTCGTGAGCTGCGGGGTCATGCCGGAGACGAAGAACGTGCCGACCGCGAGCGACACGATGAGCCAGCCGGTGCCGAGCGCTGAGTAGCCGAGCGAGTTCTGCAGGAGCAGCGGCAGCGTGAACAGCAGCCCGAACTCGCCGAGCGCGACGATGAGGGCGGCGATCGAGCCGAAGCGGAACGACCGCACGTCGAGCAGTCGCAGGTCGACGAGCACGATCTTGCCCGCGCGCTGGCGCTTGCGCTGCACGAACCAGAAGCGCGTCATGAACGCGACACCGACGGCCATCGCGATCGGCACCGGCGAGATCGAGCCTTCGTCCTGGCGCCACCAGCCGAAGTTCTGGCCCTCGATGAGGGCGAAGACGATGCCGGCCATGCCGACCGTGGACAGCGCCACGCCGTAGAGGTCGAGCTTGCGCGGCGAAGTCTCGTCGCGGGTCTCGGGGACGTAGAGCAGGATCAGGACGAGCACGAGGATCCCGACCGGCACGTTGATCCAGAAGGCCCAGCGCCACGTGTAGTCCGTCGTGAGCCAGCCGCCCACCAGCGGGCCGACCGCGGCCATGCCGCCGATGGTGGAACCCCAGACGGCGAACGCGATCGCGCGTTCGCGACCGTGGAAGACGGCGTTCACCGTGGAGAGCGTGGACGGCAGGATCATCGCGGCGCCGACGCCTTGCAGCAGGCGCGCGGCGATGAGCGCCTGGCCGCTGCCGGAGAAGCCGGCGATCACGCTGGCGACGACGAAGACCACCATGCCGATGAGGAACAGCTTGCGTCGGCCCTGGATGTCACCGACTCGTCCGACCGTGAGCAGGAGCGCCGCGAACATGAGGGAGTAGATGGCGTTCATCCACTCGGCCTGCGAGGAGTCGAGGTGCAGGTCCTCGATGATCACGGGCAGGGCGACGTTGACGACCGTCGCGTCCATGATGATGAGCGACACGCCGAGGGCGACGGCGACGAGCGCCCACCAGCGGTGCGGGGTGGTGGACTGCGGCGACGCGTCGACCTGGTCCGGGCTTGGGTTATCGACAGACATGTCGGTATCATATCGACATGTCTGTCGGGAAGACCACTACCCCGTCGTGAGGGTGGTCACGGAGAGGAGGGCAGCGGTGCCGAAGATCGACGCGCCCACGGTGGCCGAGCACCACAGCCGTCGTCGTGCCGCGCTGCTCGCGGCCGGGGGGGACCTGCTCGCGAGCGGGGGAGTCGACGCCGTGACGCTCGCCGGCGTGGGTGCCGCGACCGGGCTCGCGCGCTCGAGCGTCTACCAGTACTTCGACTCCGCCCCGGCACTGCTCGCCGCCGTCGTGGAGGACGTGTTCCCGCGCTCGACGCAGAAGCTGCGCAGCGCCGTCGAGCGGGCGGCCACGCCGTCGGACAAGGTCGACGCGTACGTCGTGACCGCCCTCGGTCTCGCCGCGGACGCCTCGCACCGTTCGCTCTACGCCCTCGCCGGCGCCACGCTCCCCGAGCACTGCCGGGCGCGCATCGTCGAGCTGCACGAGGAGCAGTTCGCCCCGCTGCGCGAGGCGGTGACGGGGCTCGGCGTCTCCGACCCGGCGCTGTCGACGAGGCTTCTGCTCGGCGTCCTGCAGTCCGCCACGCAGGCCGTCGTGGAGGGCGCGCCCACGGCGAGGGTCACGCGCGAGGTGCTGGCGTTCGTGCACGACGGGCTCGCAGGTCCGGCGTAACGGCCGGCTCGGGCGGGACCGGGTGCGCCGTCGACGGAGGTCAGGCGACGCAGAACTCGTTGCCCTCGGGATCGAGCATCACGATGTGGCTCAGCTGTCCGTCCCACGACTCCTCGCGGACCACGACCGCCCCGGCCGCCACGAGCTCCGTGGACTTCGCCCGGATGAGGACCTCGCGTTCGGTCATGTCCCACGGCGGTTCGCCGGCGACACGGATGTCGATGTGCATGCGGTTCTTGGCGACCTTGCTCTCGGGCACGCGCAGCCAGCCGATGGCCGGGCGCAGGCCGTCCGGGTCGATGATCGAGGCGCCGCCGGGCTCGTCGTAGCCGGGTTCGCTGACGTAACCGAGCGCGAGCGCCCAGAACGTGGCCTGTGCGTGCGGGTCGGCTGCGTCGCAGCCGAGCGTCCAGTGCGTCGACATGACCCCATGCTGCCCGACCTGCGTCCCGCCTGTCCGTCGTCGCAGGCGTGGCGGCGAGTGGGCGGAGTCCATCGCCGGTACCGCGAGGGTCTGACA
>JADGOZ010000161.1 GCA_017882705.1 Candidatus Nanopelagicales bacterium
ACGTCGTCTCGTGGCCCTGTCCCTGGCTCTGCACGGACAGCCGCACCTGCGCCTTGCCCGTGGGGTGCACGCGCAGGTCGCAGCCGTCGGCCATGCCGAGGCCGAGGATGTCCATGTGCTTGCGCGGTCCGGCGCCGACACCCTCGGTGAAGAACGAGATGCCGATGCCCATGTACTCGCCGCGAGCGCGCTTCTCGGCCTGCTCCTTGCGGAGCTCGTCGTAGCCGGCGATGCCCATGGCGACGCGCATCGTCTTCTCGTAGTCGCCCGAGTCGTACTCCCAGCCGGTGGGCGTGGTGTACGGGAACTGCTCGGGACGCAGCAGGTTCTTCAGCCGCAGCTCGGCGGAGTCCATCTTCAGCTCCGCGGCGAGGCAGTCCACGATCCGCTCGATGGCGTAGACCGCCTCGGTGATGCGGAACGAGCAGGCGTAGGCCACGCCGCCGGGTGCCTTGTTCGTGTAGACGGCCGTGACGTTGCAGTAGGCCGCGGGGTAGTCGTAGGAGCCGGTGAAGATGTGGAAGAAGCCGGCCGGGTACTTCGTCGGCTGCGCGACGCCGTTGAAGGCGCCGTGGTCGGCGAGGACGTCGACCTTGACCGCCTGGATCTTGCCCTCGCGCGTCGAGGCGATCGAGACCTTCATGTGGTAGTCGCGGGCGAAGCCGGTCGACATGAGGTTCTCGCTGCGGTCCTCCATCCACTTCACCGGCTTGCCGGTGACGATGGACCCGACGATCGAGCAGACGTAGCCGGGGTAGATCGGCACCTTGTTGCCGAAGCCGCCGCCGATGTCCGGGCTGATCACCTGGATGTTCTGCTCGGGGAGGCCGGCGACGAGCGCGTAGAGCGTGCGGTGCGCGTGCGGCGCCTGCGTGGTGGTCCAGAGCTTGAGCTTGCCGGTGACCGGGTCCATGTGCGCGACCGAGCCGCACGTCTCCATCGGAGCCGGGTGCACGCGGGGGTAGAGGATGTCCTCGGTGACGACGACCTCGGCGTTCGCGAACGCCGCCTCGGTGTCCTCCTTGTTGCCCGCTTCCCAGTCGTAGATGTGGTTGTCGGTCTTGCCCTCCTTGTCGTCCCGGATCACCGGGGCGTCGGCGTCGAGGGCCTTCTTCGCGTCGGACACCGCGGGCAGCGGGTCGTAGTCGACGTCGATCAGCTCGAGGGCGTCGCGCGCGATGTACTTCGACTCCGCGACGACGAACGCGACCTCCTGGCCCTGGAAGCGGACCTTGTCGGTGGCGAGCACGGCCTGGGTGTCGTAGGACAGCGTGGGCATCCAGGCCAGCCCGAGGGTCTCGAGCACCGCGCCGGTGATGACGGCCTTGACGCCCGGCAGCGCCTCGGCGGCGGACGTGTCGATCGAGTTGATCCGCGCGTGGGCGAACGGGCTGCGCAGGATCGCGCCGTAGAGCATGCCGGGCAGCTGGACGTCGTCGACGTAGTTGCCCTCGCCGCGCAGGAAGCGCACGTCCTCCTTGCGGTGCATCCGACCGAAGCCGATGGGGTTGCCTGCCGCGCTCAGCGGGACGGGAGTCTCTTCCACGGCGGTCATGCGGTCACCTCACTGACGGTCGCGGCGGGGTTCTCGGCGGCCCACTGGATCGCGGCGACGATGTTCTTGTAGCCGGTGCAGCGGCAGATGTTCCCGGAGATCCCCTCGCGGATCTCCTCCTCGCTGGGATGCGGGTTGCGATCGAGCAGCGCGCGGGCGCACATCATCATCCCGGGGGTGCAGTAGCCGCACTGGAGGCCGTGGCACTCCATGAAGCCTTGCTGGACCGGGTCGAGGACGCCGCCCTTCGCGAGGCCCTCGACGGTCGCGATGCTCTTGCCGTGGGCCTGGACCGCGAGCATCGTGCAGCTCTTCACCGGCTCGTCGTCGACCCACACGGTGCAGGCACCGCAGTTGGACGTGTCGCAGCCCCAGTGCGTCCCACGCATCTGGAGCTCGTCGCGGATGAAGTGCACGAGCAGCAACCGCGGCTCGATGTCGGCTGCGTGCTCGACGCCGTTGACCGTGACGTTCACCTGCATGGTCAGGCTCCCTGGCTGGCTCGGGCGGCGCGGCGAAGCGCACGCAGGGTGAGTTCGTGGGCGAGGTGCGACTTGTAGTCGGCCGGTCCGCGCTGGTCGGCGTTCGGGCTGCACGACGCGGCGGTGGCGGCGGCAGCGGCCGCCAGGTTCTCCTCGGTGGGCTCCTTGCCGATCAGCGCCGCCTCGCCCTCGGGCGAGCAGTAGTGGTCGGCGCCGACGGCGGCGAGACCGATGCCGCAGTCCGTGACGACGCCCCCGCTGACGACGACGTAGACACCCGACGTCGCGACACCCCAGTCGCCGGCGCGCCGCTCGACCTTCTCGTACGCCGATCCCGCTCCGGGACGGATCGGGTAGCGGAGCTCGGTGAGGATCTCCCCTGGGCCGACGACCGTCTCGTAGGGCCCCTGGTGGAACCCGCGCAGCGCGACCGTCCGCGACCCACCCGGGCCGACGACGACCGCGGTGCCCTTGAGGGCCGAGCCGACGGCCGAGAGGTCGGAGGCGGGGTCGGCCTGGCACATCGAGCCGCCGATGGTGCCGCGGTTGCGCACGAGGGGGTCGGCGATGACTCTCTCGGCCTCGCGGAAGATCGGATAGTGCTCGGCGAGGACCGCCGAGTCGAGGACGTCGCGGTGGCGCGTCATCGCCCCGACCACGATCTCGTCGCCCTCGATCCGGACGCCCGCGAGCTCGGGGATGTCGTTGATGTCGATGAGCGCGTCCGGGCGGGCGAGACGCAGCTTCATCATCGGGAGCAGGCTGTGCCCGCCGGCGACGACGCGCGCCTCCTCCCCGTGTTCCGCGAGCTTGGCGAGCGCATCGGCGACGGAGGTCGCCTTGGCGTAGTCGACGGGCGCAGGGGTCTGCATTCCTTCACCTCTCGAGAGCGGCGTTGACCTCGGGGAACGAGCGGGGGGTCGTGCTGGAGAGCGGGACGTGGCGCTTAGGGCAACCTAACCCGGGACTACCGCTTGCGGCGGGCGATCCACACGATCACTCCGATGACGACGACCAGGCCGATCACGACCGGGATCGCACGCTTGAGGACCGGGGCCCCGGCCGTGCCGAGCAGGTCGATGCTGTCCTCGTGGTGCGGCAGCGCAGCCGGGGCGGCGGTGGCACCAGCGGCGCCGGCCGCGATCGCCTCGGCCTCGGAGACCGCCTCGGCACCGCCTGCGGTCATCATCGCGGCGAGGTTGGCGGCGAACTGGTCGATGATCCGGGCGGCGACGTCCTGCATGACTCCGCGGCCGAACTGCGCGGCCTTGCCGGTGATGGTGATCTCGGTGTTCACGTCGACCCGGGTCCGGTCGGGTGCCTCCGCGACGAGGACGGCCGTGACGACGCCCTTCGCTGTGCCCGTGCCCTTGGTCTCCTTGCCGGCGCCCTCGATGACGACGGTCCAGCTGTCCTGGTCCTTGCTCACGAAGCGGGCCGTACCGGCGAAGATCATGCTCACCGGGCCGAGCTTGACCTTGACGCTCCCGGTGAAGTCGTCGCCGTCGTGCGAGGTGAGGGTGGCGCCGGGCATGCAGGGCGCGAGCCCCTCGACGTCGTGCAGCGTCTTCCACGCGGTCTCGATGTCGGACGGGACGACGAACGAGTTCTGCAGATCCATGCCGAGGGCTCCTGGGGGAGGTACCTGTGACGCGCGTCACGAAGGGGACCCCGACGGTAACCCCCACCCCACGGCACCGCCAGTGGGACCAGCAGACGTTTACCGAACGCTCAGCAGCGAAATGCAGTTGCGGGCAGAGGCGTGTAGTTTTTCCGCATCTGCGGAACGCGGAGGGCGCTTGCTGCTGACGCTCAGCCGCCGATGGCGGACATCGGGCGCGTCGGCTGGATGAAGTTGAGGTCGTTGATCCCGTGGCCGGGGAGCTTGTCCTTCACCACCAGGCGCAGCCGACGCTCGACCTCGAGGCGGACGCCGGCGGCGTCGAGCGCGTCGTCGCGCAGGGCGGAGCGCAGGTCGAGCTCGTCGCGGGCGAACAGGCAGTTGCGCAGCTGGCCGTCGGCGGTCAGCCGCAGCCGGTCGCAGGCGGCGCAGAAGGGCCGGGTCACGCTCGCGATGATCCCGACGGTCTCGGGGCCGCCGTCGACGTAGAACTCCTCGGCCGGGGCGGAGCCGCGGCTCGGCACCGGCGTGAGCGTGTGGTGCTCGGAGAGCGCGGCGAAGATGTCGTCGGCCGTGATCATCGTGGAACGCAGCCAGATCCCGCTGGGGTCGAGCGGCATCTGCTCGATGAAGCGGAGCTTCCAGCCCTCGTCGAGGGCGCGGCGCAGCAGTGCGGGGGCCTCGTCGTCGTTGACGCCCTTCATGAGCACCGAGTTGACCTTCACCGGGGCGAGGCCGGCCGCCTGGGCGGCCTTGATGCCGGCCAGCACGTCGTCGAACCGGTCGCGGAAGGTCAAGGCCTTGAAGCGCTCGCGGTCGAGGGTGTCGAGGCTGACGTTGACCCGCTCGAGGCCGGCGTCCCGCAAGGGGCCGGCCAGCTTCACGAGGGCGAGCCCGTTGGTCGTGACGCTGATCCGCGGCGGGGTCGGCAGCCCGGTGATGCGACGTACGACGTCGACGATGTCGGCGCGCAGCAGCGGCTCCCCTCCGGTGAGGCGTACGCCGGTGATGCCGAGGTCCGTCGCGATCTCGAGGACCGTCATGAGCTCGTCGGTCGAGAGCAGCTCGGGGCCGGGCAGCCAGTCGGCGAAGTCGTTCGGCATGCAGTAGGTGCAGCGCAGGTTGCAGCGGTCGGTGAGCGAGACCCGCAGGTCACGGTGGACCCGGCCGAAGGTGTCGACGAGAGGCTCGCTCATGCGCAGTTCACCCACTCGTCGGTGCCGTCGCTGAAGACCTGGTGCTTCCACACGGGCAAGCGGTGCTTCACCTCGTCGACGAGGTCCGAGCAGGCCCTGAAGGCCTCGCCGCGGTGCGCGGCGCTGACGGCGGCCACGAGCGCGGCGTCGCCGACCTGGAGCGGGCCGACGCGGTGGGCCACCGCGATCGCGATGACGTCGTGACGAGCAGCCACCTCGGCCGCGACCTCGGCGATGACGGCCGCGGCGGTCGGGTGGCCCTCGTACTCGAGGCGCTGCACCGAGCGGCCGTCGTCATGGTCGCGCACGTCGCCGGAGAACGTCACGACGGCGCCCGCGGCGACGTCGGCGGCGAGCGCGCGCACGTCCTCCACGGCGATCGGCGCTTCCGTGACGTCGGCGCGACGGACCAGGGGCATGCGGGCATTATGGGTCCCCTTACCGGGATGCGCTCCTGTGTGTTCCCCTTTCCGTACCGAACGTGGAGACGGAGGCGACGTGCGCGAGGTGCTCCCTTCCCTGATCGCGGCGCTCGAGCGCGGCGAGTCCGTCGCGATGAGCACCGTCGTGCGCACCTGGCGCTCGGCCCCGCGACCCGCAGGCGCCTCGATGCTCGTCACCGAGGGCGGCGAGGCGGTGGGCTCGGTGAGCGGCGGCTGCGTCGAGGGCGCCCTCTACACCCTGGGCGAGGAGGTGCTCGCCGACGGCACCCCGAGGTTCGAGACGTACGGCGTGAGCGACGACGACGCGTTCGCGGTCGGCCTCACCTGCGGCGGCATCCTCGACGTGTTCGTCGAGAAGGTGACTCCCGGGACATGGCCCGAGCTGTCGGGGATCGCCGCGAGCGTGGCTGCCGGGGAGCACGTCGCGGTCGCCACGATCGTGCGAGGCCCGCACTCCGTCGGTCGCCACCTCGTGGTCCGCGACTCCGGCGTGGAGGGCAGCCTGGGCACCGCGCGCCTCGACGACACCGTCGGCGCCGACGTCCTCGGCCTGCTCGAGTCGGGTACGACCGGCTTCCTGCACTACGGCGCGGAGGGCGAGCGCCTCGGCACCGAGCTCGAGGTGTTCGTGACCTCGTTCGCCCCGGCCCCGCGGATGTTCGTGTTCGGGGCGATCGACTTCTCCGCCGCGCTCGCCAAGGCCGGCAAGCTGCTCGGCTTCCATGTCACCGTCGTCGACGCGCGCGAGGTCTTCGCGACGCGCAAGCGCTTCCCGGACGCCGACGACGTCGTCGTCGACTGGCCGCACCGCTGGTTGGCCTCGCAGCAGGTCGACTCCCGCACGGTGATCTGCGTGCTCACGCACGACCCGAAGTTCGACGTGCCGGCGCTTCGAGCAGCGGTCGCCACGAACGCCGCGTACATCGGTGCGATGGGCTCGCGCCGCACGCACGAGGACCGCGTCGTACGTCTCAAGGAGGCCGGGCTCACGAACGAGGAGATCGCGCGCATCCACTCGCCGATCGGGCTCGACCTCGGCGCCAGGACGCCCGAGGAGACGGCGATCTCGATCGCCGCCGAGATCGTGCAGTCGCGCTGGGGCGGGTCCGGCGCCAACCTGCGCGCCAGCGACGGTCCCATCCACACCGGCGCCCCGCGCTGATGCCGTGACGGCCGCCGGCCTGGTGCTGGCCGCGGGCGAGGGACGGCGCTTCGGCGGTCCGAAGGCGCCGTACGTCCTGGACGGCGAACGGCTCGTCGACCGCGCGGTGCACGTGCTCCGCGAGTCCGGCTGCGACCCGGTCGTCGTCGTGCTCGGCGCGTGGGTGGGCGACGTGCCCGGTGCCGACGTGGTGGTGAACGACGACTGGCGGACCGGGATGGGGTCCTCGCTGCGCAGGGGGCTCGAGCACCTCGCCTCGCTCGACGAGGGCTCCCTCGACGACGCGCTGCCGGGGGTGGATCGCGTCCTCGTGACCCTCGTCGACCTCCCCGGCCTGACCTCCGCCGCGGTACGCCGCCTCGCCACCACCGCGACGCCGACCACGGCCGACCCGCGCGACGTGCTGGCGTCGGCGACGTACTCCGGGGTGCGGGGCCACCCGGTCCTGATCGGCCGCGCGCACTGGGAGGGCGTGGCGTCCTCCGCCGAGGGCGACCGCGGCGCCCGCACGTACCTCGCCGAGCACGACGTCACCCTGGTCGAGGTGGGCGACGTCGCGCGGGGCGACGACCTCGACGAGCCCCCACCCCCGCCACGTCCCTGATCGTCGCTGAGGGACGATCACGGCCCGTCTCGTCGACCGTCGCGTCCCCAACTCGCGATCTGGGTCGCTGCGGCGGCCCAGCCGCGTCACACGCCGTACCCTCCCGGCATGACGCAACTGCGGATCAGCGAGGTCGCGGCGCTCCTGCAGGTCAGCGACGACACCGTGCGGCGCTGGGCCGACGCCGGACGGTTCGCCACCACCGCCGACGACTCCGGTCGCGCGGTCGTCGACGGCGCCGACCTCGCTCGCTTCATGGCGGAGCGGGCGAGCGAGGAGCCGGCGCTCGACAGCCCCGTGGTGAGCGCGTCCGCCCGCAACCGGCTCGTCGGCATCGTGACGCGCGTGGTGCGCGACACCGTCATGGCGCAGGTCGAGGTTCAGGTCGGCCCGCACCGCGTCGTGTCGCTCATGAGCCGTGAGGCGGCCGACGAGCTCGGCCTCGAACCGGGCGTGCTCGCGGTCGCGACGGTCAAGGCGACGAACGTCGGGATCGAGATCCCCGAGCACCGCTGACTTCCGCCGCCTCCAAGCTCCGCGCCTCCGGCGCTCCGCGTCGGCGCCCGGCTCCGCGGCCGGCGGGTTCGGGCCCGGTCGGGCCCTCCCCGTCGGCACCTCACTTCGGTCGGTCGGCCTTCGGCCGTGCTTCGCCGGGAGTCTCTCCTCCGTCAGGCGCGACCGCCGTTGATCGAACCCGTGCGGTCGCGCAGCGCGCCACCCGCGGACGACGACCGGACGCTCATCATCTCCGCGACGATCGCGACCGCGATCTCCGCCGGCGTGCGCGACCCGATGTCGAGGCCGGCGGGGCCGCGCAGCCGCGCGATCGTCGCCTCCGCCAGGCCGGCGCCGCGCAGCCGTTCGCGTCGCGCCTCCTGGGTTTGCCGCGATCCGAGCGCAGCGACGTAGCCGACCTGCCCCTCGAGCGCGCTCGACAGGACGGGCAGGTCCACCTCGCCACGGTGGTCGATCACGAGGATGCCGTCGCCCGGACCGAGCGCGCTCACGGCTGCGACACCGGCCTCGGCGTGCGTGACCGCCACGCAGGTCCAGCCGAGCAGCGCGAGCTGCGCCTCGAGCGCGAGGGCGAGGGCTCCGCTCCCGATCACGACGAGGTGCGGCGTCGGGACGATCACGCTCACGAGCACCCGCCCCTCGGTCGTCCCCACCACCGTGTCGCTCGGCTCGCCCCGCGCGAGCAGCGATCGTGCGACCGAGTCGGGCGAGGGCTCGTCGGCGTACGCCGGGTCTCCGTCGTCCCTCACCGAGCGCGTGGTGAACGCCGGGTCGTCGAGATCGGTGAGCAGCGCGGTGGGCCGACGGGCCGCGAGGTCGGCACGCACGCGGTCAGGGATCGCGGACAGCCGCTGGACGAGGACGCTCGCCGCGCCCCCGCACGGCAGGCCGACCCGCTCCGCCTCGTCGTGGTCGAACTCCAGGTCGATCACGACTCCGCCGAGGTACCCGCGGGACGGGTCGAGGACCGCCGGCGCGCCGGCCACGGTCGAGGTGTCGAACGCGCCGCCGAGCAGCGACCCGACGACGCTCCCGTCGGCACGTACGAGCGCGACCTGGCCGGGCCAGCGGGCGCCGAGCCCGACGGCGGCGGTGACGCGGGCCAGCGCCACGATGTCCGGGTCGTCGACGGGCACGTCGTACAGCGACATGGGGCTCCGCTCTCGGACGTCGGGGTGGAGCCTCAGCGTCTCACGCCCTGGCGGGCCCGGGTCGTCGTCTCAGAGTCGGAGATCCACTGGCTCTTGATCCGAGGATGCGGTTCACTGGATATCTTGCAGACGCATCTGCGACTCACTGGGGAGACGGGAGGCCGGCCGTGCGCCATCCGCTGCCCGTCGCGCTCACGCTGCCCGTCGCGCTCACGCTGTCCGTGCTGGCCCTCACCGCCTGCGCGGGCGGCGGGTCGGCGGCCGGCACGGCGCCGACGGTGTCGTCGACCCGGATCGGCGGGTCCGACCCGGCGGTGGGCCCGTTCACCGTCTTCGCCGCCTCGTCGCTCAAGGAGGCCTTCACGACTCTCGGCTCGCAGTTCGAGGCTGTGCACCCCGGCGCCCGGGTCACCTTCGACTTCGGTGCCAGCAGCACCCTCGCCACCCAGATCGTCCAGGGCGCGCCGGCCGACGTCTTCGCCTCGGCCAGCACCACGACGATGGCCACGGTCGTCGACGCCGGGGTGATGCCGCAGCGCTACAACATGGCCACCAACACCCTCGAGATCGCGACCCCCGTGACACCGACGGTCGCGGTCGCCGGCCTGGCCGACCTCGCGAAGCCCGGCGTGAAGGTCGCGGTCTGCCAGCGCGACGTCCCCTGCGGCGCGGCGACAGCGACGCTCTTCGCCGCGAACAAGCTCACCGTGACGCCGGTCAGCCAGGAGGTCGACGTGAAGTCGGTCCTGTCGAAGGTGGTTCTCGGCGAGGTCGACGCCGGGGTCGTGTACGTCACCGACGTGAAGGCCGCGAAGGGGACGGTCGTCGGCGTGCCCATCCCGACCGCGCAGAACGTGAGCACCACCTACCAGATCGCCTCCACCACAGGTCAGCACGCCGGGGTGGCGGGTGAGTTCGTCGACTACGTCCTGTCGCCCGCCGGCCAGCAGGTGCTCGCAGCGGCGGGGTTCGCCGGCCCGTGAGCAGTCGTGACCGGTCGGTGACGTCTCCGCCGTGGCCGGTCGCGGTCCCGGCGGGGCTCGCGCTGCTGTTCCTCGGACTCCCGATCCTGGCGCTGCTCGTGAAGGCTCCGTGGGACCGGATGTGGTCCGTGCTCACATCGGAGACGAGTCTGCAGGCGCTGCGTCTCTCCCTCGAGACCGCCTCTGCCGCAACGGCTGTCGCGTTCGTCGTCGGAGTGCCGCTGGCGTGGGTCCTCGCTCGCGCGGAGTTCCCGGGGCGTCGTCTCGCGCGTGCGCTCGTCACCGTGCCGCTCGTGCTGCCGCCGGTGGTCGGCGGCATCGCGCTGCTGCTCGCGTTCGGCCGCCGAGGGCTGGTGGGGCAGTACCTCGACTCCTGCTGCGGCATCACGCTCCCCTTCACCACGCCCGGCGTCGTGGTCGCGGAGGCGTTCGTCGCCATGCCATTCCTCGTGATCACGGTCGAGGGTGCTCTGCGCGGTCTCGACACGAAGCTCGAGGACGCCGCTGCGACCCTCGGTGCCACGCGGCTCGCGGTCTTCCGTCGGGTCACGCTGCCGCTGATCCTGCCCTCGCTCGCCGCCGGCGCGGTCCTGGCCTTCGCCCGCGCGCTCGGGGAGTTCGGCGCGACCATCACGTTCGCCGGCAACCTGCCCGGGGTCACGCAGACCCTGCCCCTCGCGGTCTACGTCGGCCTCGAGGGCGATCCGTCCGAGGCGGTGGCGCTGAGCCTCGTGCTGCTCGCCGTCTCCGTCATCGTGCTCGTCGCGCTGCGCGACCGCTGGCTGCGCACGGGGGCGGCGTCGTGAGCGCGGACACCGTGACGACCTCGACGCGCGGGCTGCAGGGACGCGTCGTCGTCGAGCGCGGCGAGTTCCGGCTCGACGTCGAGATCGACGTACGACCGGGCGAGGTCCTCGCCGTCATCGGACCGAACGGGGCAGGGAAGTCCACTCTGCTGCGGGCGATCTGCGGCTTGACCCCGCTCACCGACGGCGCGATCTCGCTCGGCGGCGCCGTCCTCGACGACCCCGCGGCCGACGTCCTGGTGCCTGCGGCGAGGCGCGGGGTCGGGGTGGTCTTCCAGGAGTACCGACTCTTCCCGCACCTGTCGGTGCTCGACAACGTCGCGTTCGGGCCACGCTCCGCGGGGCGGAGCAAGGCCCAGTCCCGCACGGACGCAGCGGAGTGGGTCGCACGACTGCGGCTCGACGACCTCGCGCAGCGCTCGCCCGAGCGGCTCTCAGGAGGACAGCAGCAGCGCACGGCTCTGGCGCGTGCGCTGGCGAGCGGGCCCGGCGTGCTCCTGCTCGACGAGCCGCTCGCCGCCCTCGACGCCGCCACGCGGATCGACGTACGCCGCGACCTGAGCACGCACCTCGCGCAGTTCGCCGGGCCCACGGTGATCGTCACGCACGACGCGCTCGACGCCCTCGTGCTGGCGGACCGCATCGTGGTCCTCGAGGACGGCCGCATCACCCAGCAGGGCACGGCGCTCGAGGTCGCGCGGCGCCCGGCGTCGGACTACGTCGCGAAGCTGCTCGGCCTGAACCTGCTGCGCGGAGAGGCGGCCGACGGCGAGGTGACGGTCGACGGCGGCGGCCTGCTGCACGTGCCGGACCACGCGATGACGGGTCCGGTGCTCGTGGCGCTGCGGCCGAGCGGGATCGCGCTGCACACCGCGCAGCCCGAGGGGAGCGCCCGCAACGTGTGGCCCGGGGTCGTCGACGGCGTGGAGCCGCTCGGCGAACGGGTCCGGGTGAGCGTGACGGGCGCGCCGAGCGTGCTCGTCGACGTCACGCCCGGTGCGGTGGCCGACCTGCACGTCGCGCCCGGGGACGCCGTCTGGCTCTCGGCGAAGGCGACCGAGCTGGAGGTCTACCCGGGCTGACGGCCGGGGCGCACACCACCCTCTCTCGGGGGGCGGGGCCTTGACGGCGGGTCGTACTCTCGGCGCATCGCCGCGTGCCAGGACGGAGGTGTGACGTGCCGCGACCCCATCTGGCGCTGCCGCACGGCATGGCGCCGGCCGACCGATCGCGCTCGGTCGCGCTCGCCCACGACGGCTTCGTCACCTCCGGCACCGCCTCCGAGGCGGTCCGCGACGTCGTCCTGGCCTCCTGGCGCCGCTCACGCGAGAAGGGGGTCGACCCGGACGCCGTGCTCGCGCCCGTCGACCTCGAGGGCGACGCGCTCGAGGAGTACCGCCAGGCGCACCCCCTCGCCGCCGTGATGCCGGTGATCCGCCGCCTCCTCGTCGAGGACGCCGCCGACACCGACCTGCTCGTCGCCGTGTCCGACGAGGTCGGCCGCCTGCTGTGGGTCGAGGGCGCACCGGGACTGCGCGCGCGGGCCGAGGCGATGAACTTCCTCGCCGGCGCCCGGTGGAGCGAGGACCTCGCCGGCACCAACGCGCCCGGCACCGCGCTCGCACTCGACCGCGGAGTGCAGATCTTCAGCCACGAGCACTACAGCCGGATCGTGCAGCCGTGGAGCTGCACCGCGGCCCCGATCCACGACCCCGTGTCGGGACGCATCGTCGGCGTCCTCGACGTGACCGGCGGCGACGTCGTGGCAAGCCCGCAGTCGATGGCCCTGGTGCAGGCAGCCGTCCACGCGGTCGAGACCGAGCTGCGCCTGCAGGCCCTCATCGTGCGGCCGCAGCGCCGGCTGCGCCGCGCCACCCGCAGCACGCCGCTGACCCGCCGGCTCGACGTCCTCGGGGTCGACCACGCCGTGCTCCAGGTGGGTGGTGACTCCCGCGCCCTGTCGCAGCGCCACTCCGAGATCCTGCTGCTCCTCGCGACGCACCCGCAGGGCCTCACCGCCGAGCAGCTCGCCGTCGAGCTGAACTCCGACGACCTCCCACTCGTCACGGTCCGAGCCGAGATGTCGCGCCTGCGCACCGCGCTCGGCGACCTGGCCCCGGAGTCGCGCCCCTACCGCCTGCCGCGGCCGATCGAGACCGACGCCACCAACCTCGACGCGGCGCTGCGCAGCGGCGATGTCGGCCCCGCTGTCCGCGCCTACCGAGGCCTGGTCCTGCCGCACTCGGACGCTCCCGGCGTCGTTCGCATCCGGCGCCGGCTGCACGAGCGGCTGCGGGCGGCCGTGATCGGCTCCGGCGACGTCGCGCTCCTGCTCGAGTGGGGCGAGGGGCTCGGTTCCGACGACCCCGAGGTGTGGACGGCCGCCCTGCGGCTGATGGGCACCGGGTCGCCGCAGCACGCGCTGGCCCGGATGCGGCTCGCTGCGCTCGACGAGGAGTTCGGGATCCCGGCACCGCGCTGAGGACGCACGGACGACCACGACGCAACGTTGCTGCAACGTGCGCGCACCTAGGTTCCGGGGATCCGCCCGGCCGTGCCGGGTCGTCCGCGCCCTCAGGAGGCAGCACATGGCCGTGTACGCCGCACCCGGAACCCCGGGCAGCATCGTCGAGTTCCGTTCCCGCTACGACCAGTGGATCGGTGGCGAGTACGTTCCTCCGGCCAGCGGTCAGTACTTCGAGAACCCCAGCCCGGTGGACGGCAGGGTCTTCTGCGAGGTCGCGCGCGGCAACGAGGTCGACATCGAGCGCGCCCTCGACGCGGCGCACGCCGCGGCACCCGCGTGGGGCCGGTTGTCCGTCGGTGAGCGTGCCAACATCCTCAACAAGATCGCCGACCGCATCGAGGCCAGCCTCGAGAAGATCGCCGTCGCCGAGACGTGGGACAACGGCAAGCCGGTACGCGAGACGCTGGCCGCCGACATCCCGCTCGTGGTGGACCACTTCCGCTACTTCGCCGGCGTCGTCCGCGGCCAGGAAGGCACGATCTCCCAGATCGACGACGACACCGTGGCCTACCACTTCCAGGAGCCGCTGGGCGTCGTCGGCCAGATCATCCCCTGGAACTTCCCGATCCTCATGGCCGCGTGGAAGCTCGCACCCGCCCTGGCGGCCGGCAACTGCGTGGTCATCAAGCCGGCAGAGCAGACCCCCGTCTCGCTGCTCTACGTCATGGAGCTCATCGCCGACCTGCTGCCCGCCGGTGTCATCAACATCGTCAACGGCTTCGGCGTCGAGGCAGGCAAGCCGCTCGCGTCGTCGTCGCGCATCGCGAAGATCGCGTTCACCGGTGAGACCACGACCGGCCGGCTGATCATGCAGTACGCCTCGCAGAACCTGATCCCGGTCACGCTCGAGCTCGGCGGCAAGAGCCCGAACGTCTTCTTCGAGGACATCGCCCGGCACGACGACGACTTCTACGACAAGGCGCTCGAGGGCTTCACGCTCTTCGCGCTCAACCAGGGCGAGGTCTGCACCTGCCCGAGCCGCGCGCTCGTCCAGTCGTCGATCTACGACAAGTTCCTGTCCGACGCGACCGCGCGCACGCAGCTGATCAAGCAGGGCAACCCGCTCGACACCGACACGATGATCGGCGCCCAGGCGAGCAACGACCAGCTCGAGAAGATCCTCAGCTACATCGACATCGGGCAGAAGGAGGGCGCGCGCCTCGTCACCGGTGGGCACCGGAGCGACCTCGGCGGCGACCTGTCCGGTGGCTACTACGTCGAGCCGACGATCTTCGAGGGCGACAACTCGATGCGGATCTTCCAGGAGGAGATCTTCGGACCGGTCGTGTCCGTCACGAGGTTCGACCACTACGACGACGCGCTCAAGATCGCGAACGACACGCTCTACGGTCTGGGCGCCGGCGTGTGGACGCGCGACATGAACACGGCGTACCGCATGGGTCGTGGGATCCAGGCCGGCCGCGTGTGGACGAACTGCTACCACGCCTACCCGGCGCACGCGGCGTTCGGCGGCTACAAGGGCTCCGGCGTCGGCCGCGAGAACCACCACATGATGCTCGACCACTACCAGCAGACGAAGAACCTGCTGGTGTCGTACAACCCGCAGAAGCTCGGCTTCTTCTAGGCCGATGGACGCACCGACGACCGACGACCCGGCCCAGGACGCCGTCGCTCGCGTCGCTGTCACCCCGGAGGCTGCGGACCTGCTCCGCAGCCTCCGGGCGCAGCACGGCCCGCTGATGTTCCACCAGTCCGGGGGCTGCTGCGACGGCAGCTCGCCGATGTGCTACCCCGACGGCGACTTCGTCACCGGGCCCGCCGACGTCCACATCGGCGACCTCGACATCGACGGGGACGACGCGCATCAGCGCGTGCCGGTGTGGATGGGCAGGGACCAGTTCTCCTACTGGAGCCACACGCACCTGACCATCGACGTGGTCCCCGGGCGCGGCGCCGGGTTCTCGCTCGAGGCACCGACGGGCCTGCGCTTCCTCATCCGCTCGCGCCTGTTCACCGACGAGGAGTCCGACCGGCTCGTCGCGCCGCCCCACGGCGTGATGTAGCGGGCACGGCGTACGCCGCCGCGCTCCAAGATCACGACTTGTGGACGGCTCGGTGAAGAAGAGTGGCCTTGATCGTCCCTAAGGGACGATCAAGGCCACTCTCGCTGTGCGTCGTGCTCTCGGGATCTGCTGCGGCTAGAGGCCGGCGGCCTTCGTGACCGCTCGTGCCGTGAGGACTCTCGCGAGGTGCTGGCGGAACTCGGCGTCGGCGTGGGTGTCGGTCGTCGGGCTGGTGCCGTCGGCAGCCGACCCGGACGCGCCGGCGATCGCCTCGACCGTGGCAGGGCCGCCGACGAGCGCGGCCTCGACCGACGTCGCACGCACCGGGGTCGGGCCCATGTTCGTGAGCGCGACCTTCGCACCGGTGATCGCGCCGCCCTCGACCTTGACGGCAGCAGCGACGCCGACGATCGCCCACGCCTGGGCGGTGCGGTGGAACTTCTCGTAGTGCGAGCCCCAGCCGTCCATCTTCGGCAGCCGCACCGCGACCAGGACCTCGTCGAGGCCCACGGCCGTGGTGAAGAAGTCCACGAAGAAGTCGGACGCGGCGACGGTACGCCGCCCTCCCGGACCCGCGACCACGAACTCGGCGTCGAGTGCCGCCGCCACCGACGGCATGTCGCCGCTCGGGTCGGCGTGGGTGCACGAGCCGCCGAACGTCCCGAGGTGCCGGATCGCCGGGTCGGCCACCAGACCGGCGGCCTGCGAGAGCAGCGGGACGTGCGCCGTCACGAGAGCGTGGTGCATGACCTCGTGCGTCGTCACGCCGGCGCCGACGAGGATCGACGAGCCCTCGTCGGTGACCTGACGCAGCTCGTCGATGCCGCTGACGTCGACGAGGACCGACGGCGAGTTCAGGCGCAGCCGGAGGACGGGCAGCAGGGACTGCCCGCCGCCGAGGACCTTGGAGTCCTCCCCACCAGCCACCAGCGCGGCCACCGCCTCGTCGACCGAGCCGGCCTTCACGTAGTCGAACTCCGCGGGGATCACGCCGCGCCTCCGTTCTTCGCAGTCTGGATAGCTCGCCAGACGTTCTGCGGGCTCGCCGGCATGAAGACGTCGGTGACGCCGAGGTGCCGGATCGCGTCGACGACGCCGTTGATGATCGCCGGGGTCGAGGCGATCGCACCCGCCTCGCCGATGCCCTTCGTGCCCAGCGGGTGGGTCGTCGACGGCGTGACCGTGCGGTCGGTGATGAACGAGGGCAGGTCGGCCGCGCTGGGCAGCAGGTAGTCACCCATCGAGCCGGTGAGCAGGTTGCCGTCGTTGTCGTAGAGCGCACCCTCGAACATCGCCTGCGCGATGCCCTGGGCGAGCCCGCCGTGCACCTGTCCCTCGACGATCATCGGGTTGATCTGGATCCCGCAGTCGTCGACCGCGACGTACTTGCGCAGCTTCACCATCCCGGTCTCGGTGTCGACCTCCATCGCCGCGAGGTGCGTGCCATGGGGGTAGGAGAAGTCCATCGGGTCGACGGTCGACTCGCCGGACAGCGTGGGCTCCATGCCGTCGGGCAGGTTGTGGGCGGTGAACGCCTCGAACGCGACGGCCTGGATCGTCGTGGACTTCTCCGGGTCGCCCTTGACCGAGTAGGTGCCGGCCGAGAACTCGATGTCGTCCGGGCTGGCCTCGAGCTGGTGCGCGGCGATGAGACGCGCCTTCTCGACGAGCCGCTCGCCCGCCATCTTGATGGCCTGGCCGCCGACCGCGAGCGACCGCGAGCCGTAGGTGTCCATGCCGTACGGCGCACGACCCGTGTCGCCGTGGACGACCTCGATGTCCTCGACCGGGACGCCGATGATGTCGCTGGCGATCTGGCTCCAGGCCGTCTCGTGGCCCTGGCCGTGCGGAGACGTGCCGGTGACCAGCTCGATCTTGCCGGTGGGCAGCGCACGGATCGTGCAGTGCTCCCAGCCGCCCGCGACGTACTTCAGTGCGCCGAGGGTCCTCGACGGCGCGAGGCCGCACATCTCGGTGAACGTCGAGATGCCGATGCCGAGCTGGACGGTGTCGCCCGACGCGCGGCGCGCGGTCTGCTCGGCCCGGAGCTCGTCGTAGCCGAAGAGCTCGAGGGCGCGCGCGGTGGCCGCCTCGTAGTTGCCGGTGTCGTAGGTGAGCCCGGCGATCTGGGTGTAGGGGAACTCCTCGTGCTTGATCCAGTTCCGCTTGCGGAACTCGAGCGGTTCGATGCCGAGCTCAGCGGCCGCCTCGTCGACGATGCGCTCGATGGCGTACGTCGCCTCCGGACGCCCCGCTCCCCGGTAGGCGTCGGTCGGCGTCTTCGTGGTGTAGACGCCGGTGCAGGTGAAGTCGAGCGCCTCCATCTTGTAGATACCGGAGTACATGAACATGCCGAGCAGCGGCGTCCCGGGCGTGATGATCTGGAGGTAGGCACCCATGTCGGCCAGCAGGTCGACCTTCATGCCGAGGATCTGGCCGTCCTGGGTGACGGCGAGCTCGATGTCCTGGATCTGGTCGCGGCCGTGGTGAGTCGCCACCATGTGCTCGCTGCGGGTCTCGGTCCACTTGATCGGCTTGCCGATCTTCTTGGCGAGGACGAGCGCGAGGACCTCCTCGCGGTTGATCTGCAGCTTGGCGCCGAAACCGCCGCCGACGTCGGGTGCCACGACGCGGATGTTGTTCTCCGGGATGCCGGTGAGCAGCGCCAGGAGCACCCGCAGCACGTGCGGGATCTGGGTCGCGGACCAGATGGTGATCTCGTCGCTCATCCCCATCGGGGCGGCGACGACCGCGCGTGGCTCCATCGTGTTGGGGATGAGCCGTTGGTTGATGAAGCGTCGCCTCACGACGAGGTCGGCCTTGGCCTTCGCCGCCTCGTAGTCGCCGCACGGCATCCTCGCGACGTAGCACTCGTTGGTGCCCATCTCGGAGTGGACGAGCGGTGAGCCGGGCTTGAGCGCCTCCTCCATGTCGACGACGGCGTCGAGGTGCTCGTAGTCGACGTCGATGAGGTCGAGGGCGTCGACGGCGACGTACTTGTCGTTCGCCAGGACGATGGCGACGACGTCACCGGCGTACTTCACCTCGTCGAGGCAGATCGCCGGGAAGGTGCTCATCTTGATGTCGTCGGTGACGGGCCACACGCAGGTGGAGCCGGCCAGCTCGGGGAAGTCCTTCCCGGTGAAGACGTGCACGACGCCGTCGAGCTCGAGCGCGGCGGTCGCGTCGATGCTGAGGATCTTCGCGTGGGCCATCGAGCTGCGCAGGCAGGACATGTAGAGCGTGCCGGGGAGCTGGATGTTGTCGGTCCAGTTGGTGCGCCCGGTGAGCAGGCGCGCGTCCTCCTTGCGGCGGTCGGCGCGGCCGATGGCGGCGCCGTCGGTGCGCATGACGGTCTCGGTCATGAGGAGGCGCCCTTCATCTCGGCGGCCGCTGTGGCCACGGCCTTCACGATGTTGTGGTAGCCGGTGCAGCGACAGAGGTTTCCTTCGAGACCGTTGCGGATCTCCTCCTCGGTCGGATCCGGGTTCTCCGAGAGCAGGTCGACCGAGGCCATGACCATGCCCGGCGTGCAGAAGCCGCACTGGAGGCCGTGGCACTCCTTGAACGCCTTCTGGACCGGGTGCCACTCACCGTCCTCCTCGGCGAGCCCCTGGATCGTCGTGACCGTCTTGCCGTCCACCTGGACGGCGAGGACGCTGCACGACTTCACGCTGCGGCCGTCCACCAGCACGGTGCAGGCGCCGCAGTTGGACGTGTCGCATCCGACGGGTGTGCCGACGAGCCCGAGGTCCTCGCGCAGCCAGTGGACGAGCAGGAGCCGTGGCTCCACGTCGCCGTGACGGTGCAGACCGTCGACCGTGACGCTGATATGGGTCATCAGGTGTCTCCCGGAGGGTCGGAGGAAGCGGTCGGGAGCTCGATCGACCCTGACCGTGGGCGCACGCTACAACCGTGACCCAGGTCACGTTCGGAGAACGCGCAAGCCCTGAGGGAGTCCTCACCCAGATCCGGCCACCGCCTCGGCGCAGGGGCTGCACGTCGCGGTCGAGATTCCATTCGGGACCGAACAACAATTGCCCGCAAACCCTTGACCTGGGGCTGGGGAGCCGCCACTCTGTCCAATCATTCGGGTCCGTATGACTTGCCCGGGTGCCCCCGACTGCGCGCCTCACGAGGAGAGTCCATGTCGCACAGCCAGTCCACCTCGCCGGACTCCACGGCCCCGTCGCCCGGCGAGCAGACCACGCTCGGCGGCTCGGGCCGCAAGCTCACCCTCGTCGACGCCGTCGCCCAGTCCGTGGGCTTCATGGGACCCGTCTTCTCGATGGCGTTCCTCGTGCCGCTGATCGTCGGCCTCAACGCCACGAGCAAGGGCGCCGGTGCGGCTGCTCCGCTCTCCGTGCTCATCGCGGCGGTCGGCGTCCTCGCGCTCAGCTGGCTGGTCGCGCAGTACGCGAAGAAGATCCAGGCCGCCGGCTCGCTCTACGACTACGTGACCGACGGGCTCGGCGCGCGCTTCGGCGCCGCGGCCGGCTTCCTCTACTACCTGGGCATCATCGGCCTCGGCGGCGGCCTGCTCGTCATGATCGGCGGCACGATCCATGACACGCTGCTCGCGGAGTTCGGCTTCGACTCGATCCCCAACACCGGCTGGGACCTGATCCTGCTCGCGCTGGTCTGCGTCATCCTCTACTTCGGCGTCGGCCTCTCGACCCGCGCGCAGCTCGCCCTGGCCTTCTTCTCGATCGTCGTGGTCCTCATCTTCTGCGCCTACATCGTCGTCAAGGTGGGCGGCGACAACAGCGTCAGCACGGCCTTCAGCCCCTCGTCGTCGCCCGACGGCTGGAACGGCGTCTTCTTCGGCGTCCTCTACGGCGTGCTGCTCTTCACCGGCTTCGAGACCGCCGCCAACCTGGGCGAGGAGACCGAGCACCCCAAGCGCGACATCCCCCGCGCGATCATCACCGCCGTCATCGTGATCGGCGCGTTCTACCTCTTCGTGACGTACGCGCAGATCGCCGGCTACCGCTTCAGCCTCGACGCGCTCGGCAAGAACGCACTCGCCCCGCTCTTCGGTCTCGCCGCGCCTGCCGAGGCCGGTGGGTACGGCGGAACCGCCATCGCTCGACTGCTGGAGCTCGTCGTCGTCCTCGACATGCTCGCCGTCCTCATCGGCATCTCGGTCGCCGGTTCTCGCGGCGTCTTCGCCATGTCGCGCGACCACCGCTTCCCCTCCGGGCTCGGCAAGGTCTCCCGGCGCGGCACCCCGCTGCGGGCCAGCGTGGTGGTCGTCGTGATCTTCGCGCTGTTCATCGTCGCGACGCGCGAGTTCATCCACCTCTTCGAGCTGCCGGGCACCCCGCACTACGTCGCGATGTTCGCGTGGTTCTCCTCGTTCGGCGGCTTCGCGCTCGTCGTCATCTACTTCCTGATGACCCTCGGGGCGATCAAGGGCCTGCGGGACCACAAGAACAAGGTGCTGCTCTACCTCACCATCCTGGCGAGCCTGCTCGTGACCGGCGGCGCGATGTTCGGTGCCTGGTACCTCGTGCCCGCTCCCACCGTGTGGGTCGTGTGGGCGGCGCTCGGCCTGCTGGCCGTCGGTCTCGTCCTCGGCTTCGTGTTCCCGGGCAAGCAGACGGCGCACACGTCGTTCGACGAGCTGCCCGAGAGCGAGTCCGGCCCCGTCAAGCTCTAGGACCCACACCCCGGACGCCATGTAGCTGGTGGTGTGGTTGCTTCCCGGCCCCGGAAGCGACCACACCACCAGTTACGTCTGGGACGGGCTGTGGGCAGCGGCGATGGCGTCGGCCTTGGCGACGAGCTCGCGGCAGAGGGCGTCCAGCTCGCTGACGTGGTCGATGAACATCGCGGGCTTGAAGCAGATCGTCGTGCATCCCTGGGCGAGCTGGCTCGGGAGGCTCTCGAGGGCCTGGTCGAGGTCGGCGAGGTCGTCATGGCCGTGGAAGACGCCGCGGATGCCACCGACCATCTCGAGCTCGCCGATGTCGCGACCCTCGGCGCGCATGCCCTCCGCGAGCAGCGCGAGGTCGTCGTCGGTGAGCGGGCCGAAGGGGTTGAGGCCGTGCCCGTACCTCGCCAGCCGGCGCACGAGCGGCGGGTGCATGCCCTGCCCGCCGAACCACAGCGTCGGACCCTCCGGTCGTGACGCGCCGGGCTCGAGCCAGACGTCGCCGAACGAGAAGTACGTGCCCTCGTGACGCAGCGGATAGGGACCCCATGCCTTCGCGAGCACCTCGAGCTGCTCGTCGAGGATCCGCCCGCGCTCGGCGAACGGCACGCCGAGCGCGGCGTACTCGTCCTTCGACCAGCTCACCGTGGGGAGCACGACGAGCCGGCCGTCGGACAGCAGGTCGAGCGTGCCGAGCTCCTTCGCGAGCAGCAGCGGGTGGCGCAGCGGCGCGATGATCGCTCCCGCGACGAGTCGCAGCGTGGAGGTCGCCTGCGCGATCGCGGACAGCAGGACGATCGAGCTGGGCCAGGCGTACGACGGCGACTGGTTGCCCGGCGCGGCGTAGTCGCGCACGTTGACCATCTCGCCGACCGCCGCCGAGTCGGAGCCGAGCAGCACGTGCTCGCTGAGCATCACGCCGTCGATCCCCGCGGCCTCCGCCGTCACGGCGACGTCGACGAGGCCGCGCAGGTCGCGCGGACCGACGAGCGTCTCGTTCTCGGTCAGGACCATGAGCAGCTTCACTCGGGACACGGAACTCCTCGTACCTCAGGGATCTCGGCGGTGCGTCGGGTCACGGCGTGCGGGGTGTCAGCTCGAAGTCGAACGGCACGGTGCCGCCGTCGACGAGGATCGTGCCGCCGTCCACCACGAGCACCGCGCCGTTGACGTACGACGACTCCGCGCCCGCGAGCCACTCGACGGCCCTCGCCACCTCCATCGGGTCCGCTGCGCGGCGCTGCGGCACCAGCTCGGTCGCTGCGGCGTAGGCCTGCGCCACGCCGAGCCCGAACGGCTCGCCGAACCCGGCCATCTCGCCGTCGGCCATCTCGGTGCGCACCCAGCCCGGGCAGACCACGTTGGCGCGCACGCCGTCCGGACCGAAGTCGCGCGCGACGCTCTGCACGAGGCTGATGAGACCGGCCTTGCTCACGGAGTAGGCCGCGGCGCGCGTCGAGCTGCGCAGCGCCGCGATCGAGCTGACGCCGACGAACGTGCCACGCGCCGCGACCAGGTGCGGCAGCGCTGCGCGCGCGAGCAGGTAGACCGACGTGAGGTTCGTGCGGAGCACGGCGTCCCAGTCGGCCGGGTCGGTGTCGACCACGCTGCCGACCGCCATCACGCCCGCGTTGGCGACCACCGAGTCGAGGCGGCCGAACGCGGAGACGACGGACGCGACGAGCTCCTCGACGGCGCCCGGTTCCGTGACGTCGAGGACACGTACCGCGGCACCGGTGCGCGACGCGACGGCCTCGAGCTGCGCGCGCCGTCGACCGCACACGACCACCTGCCACCCGCGCTGCGCGGCGACCTCAGCAGTGGCGGCCCCGATCCCGGAGCCGGCACCCGTGACGAGCAGGACGCGCGGAGTCACCGGTCACCACCTCGATCCGCCGATGTCATGACGTGGGCGGAGTCCCCGCGACGCGTGGGTGTCATGACGTGGGGGTGGGGTGGCCGACCTTGTCGCGGTAGGTGTTCACCACGCGCAGCATGCCGACGCCGACGACGCCCACGAGCTCCTCGCCGCGGTGGTAGCCCACGACGCACTCGTCGTGCAGGTCTCCTTCGAGCACCCGGATGCCGTCCGGGTCGGCGAGCCCGGGCATGCCGTAGGACTGCAGCCGGATGTCGAACTGGTCGCTCCAGAACGACGGCAGCGGCTCCCACGACGCGGCCACGACGTCGTCGTAGCCCTCGCCGGAGAGGTACGCCGCCAGCACGGCACCCGCACGTCGGCCGGTGTCGGTCGGGATGCTCCAGTGCTCGACGCGCAGCGGCCGCTCGTCGAAGCGGAGGTTCGGGAACCGTGCGATGTCACCGGCGACCGCGACGCCGTCGAGCATGCCGGACTCGCGCCACGGCCGCAACGCCGTGTCGGTGCGGACACCGTCGGCGAGGTCGAGGTCGTTGCCCTCGAGCCACCCGCTGTTGCAGTGCGAGCCGAGCGCCTCGAGCACGACGTCGGTCTCCAAGCGCGTCCCGTCGGTGAGGACGACGTCGGTGACGTGGTGGTCGCCGACGAGCTCCGCGACGCCCACGCCGAGGTGGAACACGACGCCCTGCTCCTCGTGCCGGCGCTGCAGCTCCGCGGCGAGCTCGGGCCCGAGCGGGCGCACCATCGGGTACGGGTCGATCGCCACGCAGCGCACCTCGCAGCCGAGCTTCACCGCGGTCGCCGCGACCTCGCAGCCGATGAAGCCTGCGCCGAGCACGACGACCTTCGCTCCCGGGACGAGCGCGGCCCGCAGGCCGATCGCGTCGTCGAGCGTGCGGATGACGTGACGCCGTCCGGCCGCGGTCTGCGGCGGCCCGGGGACCTGCAGGCGACGCGCGCTCACTCCCGTCGCGGCGACGAGAGCGTCGTAGGACACCGTCTCGCCGTCGGACAGCGTGACGGTCCTGGCCGCGAGGTCGGCCGACGTCGCGGAGACGCCGTGGCGCCAGGTGACGTCGGAGGCGTTGGCGCGCACGCGGAACACGAGCCTGTCGTGGCTCAGGTCGCCGTGCAGCGCCTCCTTCGACAGCGGCGGCCGGTTGTACGGCGCCCAGCTCTCGTCACCGACGACGAGGATCTCGTCGGCGTAGCCGTGCGCCCGCAGACCCTCGGCGGACCGCAGCCCGGCCATGCCGGCGCCGACGACGAGGACGCGCTGTGCCACGAACTAGCCCTCGAGCCTGATGGCCTGGACCGGGCACACGTCCGCGGCGTCCTCGACCTTGCTGCGCAGCGACTCGTCGGGCTCCTCGATCAGCACGTGCATGCGCCCGTCCTCTCCGATCTCGAAGACCTCGGGGGCGGCGAAGGCGCACTGCCCGTGGTCCTGGCAGAGGTCCCAGTCGACGACGACCTTGAGGCTCATGCACTTACTCCTTCTCGGAAACGGTGGAGGGGTAGAGGTCCTTCGAGGGCGTGCGGATCCCGCGATACTCCCAGTCGCCTCCCAGCGCGGTGGAGACGACCTCTTCGCTCTCGGTCGGCTGGGCACCGACGTCGGTGCGGATCGGGGTGGGTCCGACCACGATGTGGTTGGTGAGGCGGCCGAGTCCCTCGACCTCCACCTCGACGACGTCACCGGGCTGCACGGGCCGCGAGTGCGCGGGCGTGCCCGAGAACAGCAGGTCGCCGGGAGACAGCGTGATGGTGCGAGCGATGTCGGCGACGAGGTAGTGCATGTCCCACTCCATGCCGTCGGTCGTGTCGTCCTGCACCACCTCCCCGTTGACCAGCGTGCGGATCGTCTTGTGCCGGAAGTCCCAGTCGGTCACCAGGCCCGGGCCGGCCGGAGCGAGGGTGTCGCTGCCCTTGACCCGCAGCATCGAGCCGGCGTCGGTGTCGCGGAAGTCGTGCAGGCCGTAGTCGTTTCCGACGGTGTAGCCGGCGATGTGGTCCCCGGCCTCCTCGGGCGAGACGTTGCGGCAGGTGCGCCCGATCACGATGACGATCTCGCCCTCGTAGTTGAGCCACTTGCAGCCCTGCGGCCGCACGACCGCGCCCTTGTGGCTGTTGAGCGCGGTGACCGGCTTGTGGAAGTACGTCGGGGCCGCGGGCAGACGCGTCATGAACTCCTGCGTCCGGCTGTCGTAGTTCAGGTGCACCGCGATGATCTTCGACGGCTCGGACGGCGGCAGGTGCTGCGCGTCGTCGACGCCCACCTCGCGGCCGTCGGCCGCGACGAGCACGTCGCCGTGGCGGCGTACCTGCACGGCGGAGCCGTCGAGCAGGATGCGGCGGTACTCGGGCACGGTGGCTCCTGGGGTCGTCTCGGGAGTGGTCAGGCGGAGGCGGAGCGCGGGGCGGTCCAGCCGGCGCCGGGGCGGTCGAACCACACGTGCACCTGGCTCGTGCCGACCGAGTTCTCGTAGTCGCCGTACTGCACGCCGGGGGCCGAGAAGTCGCTCTCCCCCAAGGCCGCAGCCATCATGAGGTAGTGGGCGAACATGGCCTCGGGGCGCACGGTGAGGAACTCCGGCATCGTCTCGAGGACCCGGTCGTGCCGCCCCTCGAAGAACCACTCGAGGCGCTCGTGGTCCATGTCGCGCGCCTTCTGGCTGAAGATGTGCGACGGGTCGCTGGCCTCGTGCGCCCGCATGTCCTTGAGCTTGTAGAACGTATGCGAGAGGGACCCCGTCGCGATGATGATGACCTTCCGGTCCACCTTCTCCAGCGCGGCGCGGATCGCGCGACCGACGCGGAGGAAGTCGTCGGTCTCACCGGTCTGGCAGACGGAGATCGAGATCCACTGCTTGTCGAGCCCGTTGCCGAGGAACGACCAGAGGTTGACCGAGGGGTAGTAGAGCGGGAGGTAGGGGTCGTCGATCGGTGTGATCCACGTGCCGTTCGGCTCACCCTCGGCCGCGATGGCCTCCGCGAGCTCGCGGTCGCCGCGCCACTCGTAGGGGATCCGGCACATGCCGCGTGGCAGCTCCTCCGCGGTGAACAGGCCGGCGCGCAGGTCCTGCGAGGTGACGATGAACTCGATCGTCGTGAACCAGTGCGAGTCGAGCACGATCACGGTGTCGTAGTCGAGCTGCTCGAACTTCTCCGCGCGCAGCCGGTGCAGCCCGGGCACGAGCGAGATCTCCTTGCCCTCGTTCAGCTCTCGGCGCGTCGACTCGGGCAGCATGATCGTGGGCACGTGCGAGAGCAGACCCGCTCCGACTACCTCACCCATGTCAGTTCCATCCCTTCGGCGCGAACACGGAGTTCTTGACGTCGCAGTAGAAGTCGAACGACCACGTGCCGCCCTCGCGACCGATGCCCGAGCGGCCGCTCCCGCCGAAGGGTGCCGAGAGGTCGCGCACGAAGAAGCAGTTGACCCACACCGTGCCGGCCCGGAGCCGGGATGCGACCCGCTCGGCGCGGTCGCGGTCTCCGGTGACGAGCGTCGCCGCCAGCCCGTAGTCGGTGTCGTTCGCCATCGCGACGCCGTCCTCCTCGGACGCGAAGCGCTGCAGCGTCAGCACCGGTCCGAACACCTCGTCGCAGGTGATCTCCATCGAGCGGTCGACGCCCTCGAAGACCGTGGGACGGTAGTAGAACCCGCCCGTCGCGTCGTTGAGCCCGGTGTTGGGCCCGCCGCCGAGGATCACCTGCGCGCCGTCGGAGATCGCCCGCGTGACGAAGCCGTCGACCCGGTCGAAGTGCGTGCGGCTCACGAGCGGGCCGATGTCGGAGGACTCGTCGCGGGAGTCGCCCTGGGTGATGGTGGCCGCCTTCGCGAGGAAGCGCGTGCGGAACTCGTCGTAGACGCCGTCCTGGACCAGCAGGCGCACGGCGGCGAGACAGACCTGACCGGAGTTGTCGAACTGCTCGACGGCGAGGTCCACGGCGAGGTCGAGGTCGGCGTCGTCGAAGACGAGGAGCGGCGACTTGCCGCCGAGCTCGAAGCTCACCGGAGTCACGTTGCGCGCCGCCGACTCGCCGATCCTCACCGACGTCGGCACCGACCCGGTGAAGCAGACACGCCGGACGTCCGGGTGTGCGACGAGCGGGGCACCGGCCTCGACGCCGAGACCCTGCACGACGTTGAGGACGCCGTCCGGGAGGCCGGCGTCGTGCGCGATGTCGGCGAGCAGCGACGCGGTGAGCGGCGCCCACTCCGGCGGCTTCGCGACGACGGTGTTCCCGGCCGCGAGGGCCGGGCCGATGCGCCAGGTCGCGAGCATGAGCGGGGCGTTCCACGGCGTGACGATCGCGGTCACGCCGGCGGGGTCCCACGACACGTGGTTGCGGTGGCCGCGGGTCTCGAAGTCGGGGTGGCTCAGCTCGAGCACGTGGTCGGCGAAGAAGCGGAAGTTCATCGCGACCCGCGGCATCACGCCGCGACGGTGGGAGCGCAGCAGCGAGCCGTTGTCGCGCGTCTCGACCTGCGCGAGCTCCTCGAGCCGCGCGTCCACGCCGTCGGCGACGCGGTGCAGGACCTCGGCGCGCTCGGCCGGCGGGGTCTGCGACCAGCTGGCGAACGCGGCCTTCGCGGCGGCGACGGCGGCGTCGACCTCGGCCTGACCGCCGCGGCTGACCTGCGCGATCACGGTGCCGTCGAGCGGCGAGACGTCGTCGAACGTGCCGGCGCTCGCGACACGGTGGCCGCCGATCCAGTGCCGGGTGTCGACCTCGACGCCCGCGACGACTGCAGCGGTGCCTGGGGCAGTGGTCACCGTGTCGGTCCTCCGTCTTCGGTGCGACGATCCGGGCAGGAACAACCAGGGAAGGCAGTGACGCGGAGCGCTGCGTCGAATATCGTTCGGAGCCAAACGTATTGGCACACCCGGAGGGCGTCAAGACATGTCGCGGACCCCGATCGTCGCGATCCCCGGACGGTTCTCGTCGTCCGCCGCGGCCCACCGCCATCGTGCCCTCACCACCGCCCGCGCGCTCTCCGAGCTCGTCCTCGTTGCCGGCGGCGAACCGGTGACCGTGCACCCCTGGGCACCGGGAGGGGTCGTCACCCCGGAGGAGGTCGGTGCCCGGCTCGGCTTCGCCGACGCGATCCTCCTGCCCGGCGGCGGCGATCTCGACCCGGGCCGCTACGCCGCCGCCTCCACCCACGACGAGGTCTACGACGTCGACCCGGAGCAGGACGCGTTCGACCTCGCCGTCGCACAGTGGGCGATCACCTCCGGCACGCCGCTGCTCGCCGTCTGCCGTGGGATGCAGGTCGTCAATGTCGCCCTCGGCGGCGACCTCGAGCAGCACATGGACGCGCCGCACCGCCATCTCGTGCACCAGGTGAGGATCGAGCCGGACACGGTCCTCGCCGCGGCGATCGGCACGAGCGTGCAGGCGTCCTGCTACCACCACCAGCGCGTCCTGCGGCTCGGAGACGGCCTCGTGCCGGCGGCGTACGCGACCGACGGGTGCGTCGAGGCGACGGTCCTGACGGACTCGCCCGGGTGGTTCCTCGCGGTCCAGTGGCACCCCGAGGACACCTTCGGGACCGATGGCGACCAGGTCGCCGTCGTACGCGCCCTGCTCGACGCCGCCCGAGCACGACGTCACTGACGTAAGTGCCAAGCTGCGGGTCGCCAGCTTCGCGGTTGCGCCAGTGACGTCGGGATCTAGTCGGGCTCGACCTGGAGGGCGACCTTGCGCAGGGTGCCGGCGAGGCTGGCCTTCTCGGCCGCGGTGAGGGCGGCCGTCACGTGGGACTCCTCCTCGTTGAACTTCGGGAAGAGCACCACCATGAGCTTCTTGCCCTTGGGCGTGAGCGAGACCAGGACGCGACGGGCGTCGTCGGGGTGGGTGCGGCGCTTGAGCAGGCCGCGCTTCTCGAGCGTGCCGATGACGCCGGTGAGCGTGCCCTTGGAGATGCCCGCTTCGGCCGCGACGTGGCGCGTCTCGATGTCGCCCCAGATCCAGACCACCCAGAGCACCACCCAGCCGGTCCAGGTGAGGTCGTGCGGCGCGAGCACGGAGCTCTCGAGCCGCTTCCGCACGGCGTTCGCGGCGCGGTAGATGTTCTGGACCGCCGCCATCGACTCCATGTCGACCGACATGCCGGCCAGCATCGTCGCTACCGCGCTCTCGGTCTCCTCGAGGGTGTGGTGGCCCTCGGAGCGGGACTCGGCGGTGGTGCGCACGTACTTGCTCAAGGTGCAGGCGCCGTCGTCGCAGGGGCAGTTGTCGGGGACGCAGACACCCTCACCGTCCGGTCCGGAGCGGTGCAGCACGGTGGTCACGCCGTCGATCGTAACCGTCACGGTCGTTCGTGACCGTACGACGTCGCGGTTGCCGGAGTAATCCAGGTCACCCTCTTGTGGCCGCGGGTCGGACGGTCCTAGAGTCCCGTCTCGTTCGGATCCGAACGAAACTCCTCAGGAGGCCGGCATGCGACCTGACGACATCGACCTGGGCGACCTGGACGTCTTCGAGAGCAACCAGGCGTGGCCGCTGTTCGACGTCCTGCGCGAGCAGGAGCCGCTGCACTGGAACCCCGAGCCCACGCCGAACCACGGCTTCTGGGCGCTGACCCGGCACTCCGACGTCGCGCTCGTGACGCGCGACGAGGAGACGTTCTCCTCCGAGGTCGGCGGAGCCAACCTCGAGGAGCTCGACGACGAGCAGATCGACGTCCGCAAGTCGATGCTCGAGACCGACGGGGCCCGGCACTGGGCCCTGCGCCGTCTGCTGCAGCACCAGTTCACCCCGCGCGGACTCGTCGGCTACGAGACGTTCCTGCGAGGACTCACCCGCAGCACGATCGACGCCGCGCTCGCGAAGGGCGAGTTCGACTTCGTGAAGGAGGTGAGCGCCGACTTCCCGATCCGCGTGCTGGCCCGGATGCTCGACGTCCCCGACGACCACACCGACCAGCTCATCGAGTGGGGAAACCGGATGGTCGGCAACACCGACCCGGACTACGCCGACGTGCTGGCCGACTCCGCCGAGAGCGAGGAGTTCCGGCTGCTGCCGTTCCGGTCCCCGGCGGCGCTCGAGGTGTTCGAGTACGGCTTCGAGCTCGCCGCGCAGCGCAAGGGCAAGGACGGCGACGACCTGGTCAGCAAGCTGGTCAACCAGGTGCCCGAGGATGGTCTGCCGCTGTCCGAGCGCGACTTCCGCAACTACTTCCTGCTCCTCGTCGTGGCCGGCAACGAGACCACGCGGCACGCGATCTCGCACTCGATGAAGGCGCTCATCGACCACCCCGACCAGCTTGCGTTGCTGCAGGCCGAGCCCGACCGGATCCCGGGCGCGGTCGAGGAGATGCTGCGCTGGGCCTCGCCGGTCTACCACTTCCGCCGCACCGCGACGAAGGACGTCGAGCTCTACGACAGGACGGTCAGGGCCGGCGACAAGGTCGTCGTGTGGTTCGCCTCCGGCAATCGCGACGACAGGGTCTTCGAGGACCCGTACCGCTTCGACGTCACCCGCACCAAGGTCGACCACGTGACGTTCGGCAAGGGCGGCCCGCACTTCTGCCTCGGCAACCAGCTCGCCCGCATGGAGATCCGGATCATGTTCGAGGAGCTGATCCCGCGCCTGTCCGGCGGCATCGCCCTGTCCGGCGACGTGAAGCGCGTCCGCAGCAACTTCGTCAACGGCATCAAGAAGTTCCCCGTCACGGTCTCCTGACGGGCACGAGCGGGATCCGACGACGCGCTGCCACCTCGCGATGAGGGGACGCCCACGTCGCATCGGCGGCAGCAATCTGCACCCACATGACTTCCGAGCACGGCGTCGATCTCGCGACCGTGAGGGCACGAGATGGTGCGCTGTCTGGGACCTGGGCGTCCCTCATCGCACTCGGTGGGTGCGGGTGGCGATCTGGGTGAGGAACGTGTCGACCAGGGTGTGGGTGCGGGCTGCGGCGTCGGCGGCGACGGAGCGTGTCTGCGCGACGAGCTGGTCGGGGTCGAGGCCGTGGCGGGCGAGTTCGGCGTCGCCGCCGTTCT
>JADGOZ010000022.1 GCA_017882705.1 Candidatus Nanopelagicales bacterium
GCTGCCTCGAGGCACGCGGCATCACGCGCGGCGCGTTCGACCCGTGGGCCGTGCCCGGTGGCTAGCGACGAGGTGCGGCCCGCCCTGACGGATCCGGGCTACGGCGCTCCCGTCCCCGGACGTCGCGGCGAGCAGCAGGCACAACCGCATCACGGTCGACAGCGCGACGTGCCGCTCGATCCAGCCGTAGGAGCTCGTCCCGATCAGGCCACCGACGGCGGCGGCGGAGGTGAGCAGGCCGAAGCCGATGTCGTGCATGTGCAGGTGGTCGAGCGAGTAGAGGACCAGCACGGACCAGCCGGCGCCCCACGTCACGTTGAACGCCAGGATGACGAGCGCGAGCGTTCGCACGGCCGCGTTGCCGACGAGCCAGCGCACGCCCTCGACGATGTCGCGCGTGATGTGCGTGTCCGCGACGTCACGCACGCCGCCCTTCGGCGTCGCGATCCGCGCGATGAGGACGACGCCGAGCGCGACGCACACGACCTGCACGGCGAACGGCCAGACCATGCCCGCGGCAAAGAGGAACGCCCCGAGCGGCGGGCCGATGATCTGGTTCGCCACGAGGAAGCTCGCCTGAAGACGGGCGTTACCGATGCCGAGGTCCTCGCGGTCGACCAGCATCGGCAGCAGGGTCGACGACGTGGTGTCGGCGAACACCTCCGTGACGCCGAGCAGGAACATCGCGACGAGGACGAGCGCGATGTCGACGCGTCCCGTCGCGATGACGACGCACAGCATCGCCACGACGCACGCGCGCACGCCGTCGGCCACCATCACGAGGACACGGCGATCGACGCGGTCGGCGATCCCACCGGCGTACAGGCCGAGGATGAGCCAGGGCGCGCGCTGCAGCAGTCCGGCGAGGGCCACGAGGATCGCGTTGTGCGTCTGGGACGCGACGAGGAGCGGCCCGGCGGCGAGCGCGATGCCGTCGCCGATGTTCGTGACCCACGACGACCCGAGCAGCCACCGGAAGCTCGTGCCCATTCGCGGCGGTGCGATGCCGTCCAGGACCCTGCTCATGACCGCGCGAGCCTAGTCCGATGGCGCCCGGCGCTTCGACCGCGTTTGTCGCGTACGACAGCGGCACGCGGGTGACGCGGGTCGCGGGGGACGCTCATCTGGCGCGGCGTGCGACAGTGGAACCCCGTCCCCGGTCCGTCGGAGGTCACGATGCGTGCCGCAGCTGCTGTCGCCTTCCCGTTGCTGGCGCTCACCGCGGCCTGCTCCGGCACCCCGGCGGCGTCCGTGGCCATGGTCACGGCGACGACCACGGTCACCGTCACGTCGACCGCGACCGTCACGGCGACACCCACCGCGGCAGCCTCGCCGAGCTCGGGGTCACGCTGTCCGACGTCCCAGCTCGCGGTGACGCTCGGGCCGGCCGACGGCACGGCCGGCAGCGTCTACCAGCCGATCGTCTTCACCAACAAGGGATCTGCGGCGTGCACGCTCGCGGGGCACCCCGGAGTGTCGTTCGCCGCCGCCGGCGCGCAGGTCGGCGCCGCAGCGTCGCACAGCGCGACGCCGCCGACGACCACGGTGACGCTCAAGGCCGGCGGCACCGTGTCGGCGCTCCTGCGCACGGTCGACTACGGCAACTTCTCCGCCGCCGCCTGCGTGGTCCGGGCTGTGAGCGGCCTGCGCGTCTACCCGCCCGGGAGCACCGCGTCCGTCGTTGTCGGGCTGCCGGCCGGTTCCCGGGCCTGCTCGACGAAGGTCGCCCAGCTCAGCGTCGGCGCCGTCGTGAAGGGCGTCACCGGTCAGTGACGTCGGCCCCCACGCTCGCGGAGCTGATGCCGGAGACCCCGGACGAGGACGCGCTCTACGAGGCGTTCGTGACCTGGACCGAGCGCCAGGGGCTCTCGATGTACCCGGCGCAGCAGGACGCCGTGCTCGAGCTGGTGACGGGAGCCAACGTCATCCTCGCGACGCCCACCGGGTCCGGGAAGAGCCTCGTCGCCACGGCCGCGCACTTCATCGCGCTGTCCGGCGGGCGGCGCAGCTTCTACACCGCTCCGATCAAGGCGCTCGTGTCGGAGAAGTTCTTCGCTCTGTGCGACACCTTCGGCGCCGACAAGGTCGGCATGCTCACCGGCGACGCGAGCGTGAACCCCGACGCCCCGATCATCTGCTGCACGGCCGAGGTCCTCGCCAACATCGCGCTGCGCAGCGGCAGCGCCGCGGACATCGGGCTCGTCGTGATGGACGAGTTCCACTTCTACGCCGAGCCCGATCGTGGCTGGGCCTGGCAGGTCCCGCTCCTCGAGCTGCCCCAGGCGCAGTTCCTGCTCCTCTCCGCGACGCTCGGCGACGTCTCGTTCTTCACGACGGACCTGACGCAGCGCACGGGTCGGCCCACGTCGCTCGTCAGCTCGGGGGAGCGGCCCGTCCCGCTCTACTACTCCTACGTGCTCACGCCGATCCAGGAGACGATCGAGGAGCTGCTCGCCGGGGGACAGGCGCCGATCTACGTCGTGCACTTCACCCAGGAGGCCGCGATCGAGCGGGCTCAGGCCCTGATGAGCATCAACGTCTGCACCCGCGCCGAGAAGGACCGGATCGCCGAGCTCATCGGCGACTTCCGCTTCACCGCCGGGTTCGGCAAGACGCTGTCCCGCCTCGTCCGGCACGGCATCGGCGTGCACCACGCGGGCATGCTGCCGAAGTACCGCCGCCTCGTGGAGACGCTCGCGCAAGCCGGTCTGCTCAAGGTCATCTGCGGCACCGACACCCTCGGCGTCGGAATCAACGTCCCGATCCGCACCGTCCTCTTCACCGGTCTGAGCAAGTACGACGGCACCAAGGTCCGTCATCTCAAGGTGCGCGAGTTCCACCAGATCGCGGGCCGTGCGGGCCGCGCCGGCTTCGACGACGCGGGCGGTGTCGTCGTGCAGGCGCCCGAGCACGTCATCGCCAACGAGAAGGCGCTCGCCAAGGCCGGCGACGACCCTCGCAAACGGCGTCAGGTCGTGCGCAAGAAGCCGGCCGAGGGCTTCGTGTCATGGGGCGAGCCGACCTACGACCGGCTGGTCGGCTCCGACCCGGAGACGCTGACGTCGCAGTTCAGCGTCACGCACTCGACGGTGCTCAACGTGATCGCACGCCCGGGCGACCCGGTCGCTGCGATGCGCCGGCTGCTCACCGAGAACCACGACGACGAGCAGACCCGGCGTCGGCACGTCCGTCGTGCGATCGCGATCTACCGCTCCCTGCTCGCCGGCGGCGTCATCGAGCGTCTCGACGAGCCCGAGCCCGACGGTCGCACGATCCGGCTCACCATCGACCTGCCAGAGAACTTCGCGCTCAACCAGCCGCTGTCGCCCTTCGCGCTCGGCTCGCTCGAGCTGCTCGACGTCGAGGCGCCGACCTATGCCCTCGACGTCGTCTCGGTCGTCGAGTCGATCCTCGACGACCCGCGCCAGGTCCTCTACGCCCAGAGCCACAAGGCGCGCGGTGAGGCCGTGGCGGCGATGAAGGCCGAGGGGCTCGAGTACGAGGAGCGCATGGAGCTCCTCTCGGACGTGACGTGGCCCAAGCCGCTCGAGGAGCTGCTGGGAGCGGCGTACGAGATCTACAAGCGCGGCCACCCCTGGGTCGCCGACTACGACCTTCGGCCGAAGTCGGTCGTGCGCGACATGTTCGAGCGCGCGATGAACTTCGTGGAGTACGTCGGCTTCTACGGCCTCGCCCGCTCCGAGGGGCTCGTGCTGCGCTACCTCGCCGACGCCTACCGCACGCTGCGCCAGACGGTGCCCGACGCCGCGAGGACCGAGGAGCTCGATGACATCATCGAGTGGCTCGGCGAGCTGGTGCGCCAGGTCGACTCGAGCCTGCTCGACGAGTGGGAGCAGCTGCGGGCCGGCACGGACGAGGGCGGCGTCGGTCCGGCTCCGCGGCCGAGCGGTCCGCCGCGGGTCACGGCGAACACGCGGGCGTTCCGGGTGCTCGTGCGCAACGAGCTGTTCCGCCGCGTCGAGCTCGTCGCGCGCCGCGACTGGCGCGCGCTCGGTGAGCTGGACGCCGCCGACGGCTGGGGCGCCGACGAGTGGCGCGAGGCGCTCGAGCCGTACTTCGACGAGCACCGGGACATCGGCACGGGACCTGACGCGCGCGGTCCGGCGCGCCTGCTGATCGAGGAGCAGCCGGGGCGGTGGGTGGTGCGCCAGATCCTCGACGACCCGGCCGGCGACCACGACTGGGGCTTCTCCGCCGTGGTCGATCTCGCCGCATCCGACGAGGTCGGCGAGGCCGTCCTCACGCTGACCGACGTCAACCGGCTCTGACGCGACCCGTCGTCGTTGTCGCTGTGACTCGGGTCACGGTCCTGCTGCAGTCCCCACGGGCGACTCGCCGGAGGATCCGGAAGTCGGACGCGTGCGGGAACTCGCCGGAAGGCGGGGTACGTTCGTGTGCACGTAGTTCGTAGCCCCGCCGCACATGGCGGGGTGTACCGCCGAGTTCGACCGGCCCTCGGGCCGGACGGAGCCGGGGACCCAGGTTCCCGGGGCGAATCGAGGCAGCACCTCAGGGTGCTACTCGTAGGGCATTCCTGAGCCCGAGCCCGACAGCTAACCCGGTAGGCGGCAGAGGGAAGGAATCTCGTGATCGCTCGCGCTGCCCGACCGCTCCTCGCGGTCGCCTCCGCCGTCGCGGTGCTCGCCGTCCTCATCACCGGGGGACAGGCCGCCGCTGACCCGCGCAAGACCCTGGCGCAGGTGCAGGCCGAGCTCGACTCGCTGCGCACGCAGGCCGAGAGCGCATCCGAGGACTACAACGCCGCCCAGGTCGAGCTGGCCACCACGCAGAAGCAGCTCGGTGTCGCGAAGGCCAAGGTGGCCCGCATCAAGGCCCAGACCCAGGACCTGCTGGCCAACGCCGGCGACATGGCCGCGCAGGCGTACATGTCCGGTGGTGGCGGCATGGAGACCTCGGTCGGGCTGCTCATGTCCGACGACCCCTCGAGCTTCCTCGAGCAGGCGACCGCGGTCCAGCAGCTCTCGCGCAGCCAGAACTCCACCCTGCGCCGGGCCCGCTCGGCCCAGCTGATCCTGGCCCAGGCGGAGGCACAGCTGGCCCAGGAGCAGGCCGCGGCCGCCAAGGCGGCGGGGCAGATGCGTCAGCACCGTGACGAGGTCAACCACGCGCTGGCCCAGACCGCCGCGTTGCTGGCCACCCTGCAGGCGGCCGACCGTCAGCGCCTCGCCGACATCGCGGCTGCGAAGCGGAAAGCGGCCGCTGCGGCCGCTGCGGCTGCGCGGGCGACCTGGAGCAGCGGTCCCGCCACGTCGACGATCGCCTACACCGGCCCGGCGAGCGGTCGCGCCGCCGTGGCCGTGCGCTACGCCCTCTCCCAGGTCGGCGACCCCTACAGCTACAGCGCGAACCCGCCGTCGTCGTGGGACTGCTCGAAGCTGACCGCTGCGGCCTGGGGCGTCGCCGGCGTCTCGCTCACGGCGGTCTCCTACGCGCAGGCCAATGAGGTGCGCCGGATCTCGACCTCGGAGCTGCGCCCCGGCGACCTGCTCTTCTACTTCCGCGGCGCGCACCACGTCGCGATGTACATCGGCGGGGGCCGGATCGTGGAGGCGGCGAGCCCGGAGCACGGCGTCTGGGTCACCGACCTGTGGAACTCCTGGAGCAGCGCGCACTTCAGCTTCGCCGGCCGTCCCGCCGGCTGACCGACCCCGCTCGGCACGAAGGCCCCGCCGGACCGGCGGGGCCTTCGTGCCTTTCGGTGGCGGAACGCGTCCGCCGTGGGTCATTCGGGGTGGATCAGCCGATCGCCTTCGCCTTGAGGGCGTTGAACTCCTCCTCGGAGATCACACCCTTCTCCTTCAGCTCGGCGAGACGACCGAGCTCGTCGGCCGTGCTCGTGCCGCCGGACGTGCCCGCAACGTGCTGGATGTAGGCGCGCTGCGCCTCGGCGTTGGCCTGGGCGGCGGCCACCTGGCGCGATGCCATGCCCTGACCGCGCGCGATCAGGTAGATGAACACGCCGAGGTAGGGCAGGACGATGAAGAACAGCAGCCAGAGGAATTTGGCGAAGCCGCCCAGCTCGTGGTCACGGAACAGATCCATGACGCAGGTGATGAGGATCCAGATCCAGATGAAGAACAGGGTGAACCACAGCATGCTCCACAGCAGCTCCCCCGTTCCGAACTCAGCGAGAGTGTTCACGAAACCTCAGCTCCATCAGTACGACGGGCCACAGGCCCGGACCCGGACTCGGGCCGCGTCAATCCTGCCACCATCGCCGTCACTCCGCTGTCGCGGGGCGATTCGACACGTCGGGCACACCCGATTCCAGTGTCGGGAGCGCCCTCGGCGGAATGTGGTGCGTGCCGGTCGTCGCCGACCGGTCCTCACCACCGCGCCGGTCCTACTCTCGGAGTGCCGAATCGGCATGAGCAAGAAGGAATCCCCACCGGGAGTGATGGTCGTGCTGCGTCTGGAAGACCGTCGGGTGGACTGGCGCACGGCCACACTCCACCTTGCCGTGGTCAGCGACGTGCCGCTGATCCGGCAGTCGCTCGCCGCGCTGATGTCGACGGTGTCCGGAGTGCAGGTGCGCGACGAGGTCGAGCCGGGGCACCTGTTCGCCGCGCTCGAGCCGCGCCCGCCGGACGCGGTCGTCCTGGGGCTGACCCTCACCCCAAGGGCCGGGCCCGCGCTCGAGCGGGTGGTCGCCGCGCTCGACGCCGTCGACCATCCTCCGGCCCTGGTGGTCATCGGCCCGCACCGCAACGGCCTCGCTCGCGCCCTGGTCCGGACCGGGCCTCCGCGTCGAGCGTTCCTCGTCGACCGCAACGTGCCGGACGTCGACTCGCTGGTCCGGATCGTGCGTGACGCCTGCTCCGGGATCGTGGCCATCGACGGCGACGTCGTGCACGGAGCCCTCGGTCATCAGGTCGAACCGGGTCTGGCGATGCTGACCACCCGCGAGTACGAGGTGCTCGCCCATCTTGCGGACGGGCTCTCGAACCAGGCGATCGCCGCCAGGCTCCACATCGCGCCCAAGTCGGTCGAGGCCCACGTCACCCAGATCTTCCGCAAGCTGGACCTCGAGTCCGACCGCGAGTGCGACCGCCGGGTCCGCGCTGCGCGCATGTTCAGCGGCTGACGACCACGACCCCGCGCTGGTCAGTCCGCGAGGCCGGGATCCGCCCCCGCAGCTCCGAGCGCTGTCCAGACCAGGTCGGGCGCGGTGCCGGGGCGGAGGGGGCGTAGGAGTCGGCGACGTCCGAGCGGCGCACGGTGCGGCTCACCTGCGCCGCGATCGCATGCAGCGTCGGCGTGCTCGGGAGGTCGCTCACTGCGCCCGACCCGAACCGGTAGAGGACGAGCACGATGAACTCGCCCTGGCGCGGCCGCCACTCGGTCGCGTCGTCTGCCGCCCGCAGGAAGTCGCGCACGTGGACGGGCCCCCGCGTCGTCGTCCTGGCGAGGGGGGCGAGGGCCCGGCCGCGCCCGTGCAGCGGCCCCTCGTCGTCGACGAGTCCGCCGCGGAGGAGCCGGAGCGTCGTCACGGGGTCAGGCTCGGGACCTGGAGGCGCAGGTCGGCGGTCGGGCCGAGGTCGCACGGGTCCTGCGGAGCCAGCACGAGGTCGGTGAGCCCGCGGCGCGCATCCATGCGGTTGCGCGCGAGGCTCTCGACGACCCAGAGGAAGTCCACGGCGTCGTCGAGCCGGAGGCCGCAGGCGACGCGGGTGCAGCGAGCCACGCATCGCACGATGCTTCCGGCCGCGACGACGTCGGAGTACTCCACGAGCATCCGGTCCATGAGGTCCTGCAGCCGTCGGGCGGGGTCCACCACGGTGGAGCAGCCGGTGACGTCCTCCTCGCCTCCCATCGGCCGCACCTCCCACCCCATCCCGGCCTTGTCACCAGGCTGACGCGACTCGGGCTGCGAGACCAGGGAGTGACCCCCGGCGTGGGACAGGGCAGGCCCGCATCAGGCAACGGCCGGTGCGCGAGGATCGCTCCCTGTATCTTGGACGTGATCCAAGAGAACGCGAACCGACCTCCGAGGAGCACGTCGTGTCCCAGGCACCGCAGACCCCGTCGGCGCTCGGCTTCGCCATGCCGGCGGAGTGGGAGCCGCACGCGGGCTGCCTCATGCAGTGGCCGAGCCGTCGCGAGCTGTGGGGCGACCGCTTCGCTCAGGCGGAGCAGGACTACGCCGAGGTGGCCCGGGCCGTCGCCTGCTTCGAGCCGGTCGTGATGGTCTGCAGTCCGGGCAAGGCGCAGACGGTGCGCGACCTCTGCGGCCGGGGCGTGACCCCGCTCGAGATCCCGATCAACGACTCCTGGGCGCGCGACAGCGGCCCGGTGTTCGTGCGCGACGCCGCGGGCTCGATCGCGGCGGTGTCTTTCGGGTTCAACGCGTGGGGCAACCGCTGGCACCCGCACGACGACGACGCCCGCCTGGGCGTCACCATCGCGGAGCGGCTGGGCCTCGACGTGTTCCGAGCGCCCTTCGTCCTCGAGGGCGGCTCGTTCATGGTCGACGGCGAGGGTACCGTGATCACCACGGAGCAGTGCCTGCTCGACCCCAACCGCAATGCCACGTGGTCGCGCGAGGACCTCGAGCGGGGTCTTCGGGACCACCTCGGTGCCACCACCGTCGTGTGGCTGCCGTTCGGCCACAGCCTCGACGTCGGACCGGCCGGCACGGACGGCCACATCGACGGCGTCGCGGCCTACGTCGCGCCCGGACACGTGATGCTCGAGGCGCCGACCGACCCCGCGTCGATCGACACCGTGCGCGCGCTGGAGAACCTCGCCGCGCTCGAGGCCACGCCGGACGCGCAGGGTCGCACGCTGCGCGTCACGCGCATCGACCCGGGTGCCGAGGCCGGTGTCTCGCTGGCGAACCACTACCTCGCGAACGGCGCCGTCATCGTTCCCGTCGACGGCAATCCCGACGAGGGCCGTGCGCTCGCCGAGCTCGGCGCGCTGCACCCGGACCGCGAGATCGTCGGCGTCCCGGGCGAGACTCTCGCGTTCGGCGGAGGCGGTCCGCACTGCATCACCCAGCAGATCCCCCGCGGCGTCGACCTGAGCGTCCTCGGAGGCTGAGCCCGGCGAGTTCCATCGCTCAGGCGGTTCGGCGCGGATCCCGGTGCCGTCCGGTCCTAGGGTGGACCGTCGTCGAGCAAGGAGAGGCCGTGACCACCCGTCGTACCAAGGGCATGGAGCGCGAGGCGCTCGTCGTCGCGGCCGCGGGAGAGGCGATCGCGGAGCGGGGCCTGGCCAACGTCCGGATGTCCGACGTCGCGGAGCGCGCCGGCATGACGGTCGGTCACGTCAGCTACTACTTCCCGTCGAAGATCGAGCTGCTGATGCGGGCGATCCGGGCGAGCGAGGAGCAGCGCTGGTCCGAGGTCGAGGTCGCGCTCGCACGGCTGCGCGACCCGTGGAAGCGCCTCGACAAGCTGCTCGACATCGCAGCGTCCCACGGTGCTCGCGATCCCGGCTGGGTGCTGTGGTTCCAGCTGTGGCTCGAGTCGGCGCTCGACGCCGACGTCGCCCGCGACCACCACGAGCTCGACGCCCGCTGGCGCACGATCCTCACCGACGTCATCCGCTACGGCGTCGAGCAGGGCGCCTTCGAGTCGGTCGACCCGGCGCAGGACGCGATGCTGCTCTCGTCCGTGGTCGACGGATTGTCGATCCAGGTGACGCTGGGGTCCCCGGACGTCAGCCGCGCTCGGATGCTCAAGCTCCTCAAGGCCAGCGCGCGCCAGATGCTCGGCAGCTGAGGCGCAGCGCGGCGACAGGTTCTCGAAGCGGTCGCCGCCGGGCCGTCCGCACGCGATGATCGACATGACGTCGTCAGCGAGGAGAGTGCCGTGGCCAGGGTCGCGTTCGTCGGACTCGGGGTCATGGGCTACCCCATGGCCGGTCATCTGGTCGGGGCCGGGCACGAGGTGACGGTCTGGAACAGGTCACGGCCGCGGGCCGACGAGTGGCTCGTGGAGCACCCCGGGGGCCGGGTCGCCGCCAGCCCGCGCGACGCCGCCGCTGCGGGCGACCTCGTGCTCATGTGCGTCGGCGACGACGCCTCCGTGCTCTCCGTGCTGTCGGCTCCCGACGGCGTGCTCGACGGAGCCGCACCCGGCTCCGTCGTCGTCGACCACACCACCGTCTCCGCCGACACGGCGCGTCGTGCGGGAGCGGCGTGCGCCGCCGCCGGCGTCGGGTTCCTCGACGCGCCCGTCTCGGGCGGCCAGGCGGGCGCGGTCAACGGCACTCTGACGGTGATGGTGGGTGGCGAGAGCGCCGACTTCGCCCGCGTCGACGACGTGGTGGCCGCCTACGGCGCGAAGCGGCGGCTCCTCGGGCCGGTCGGTGCCGGGCAGCTCGCGAAGATGGTCAACCAGATCTGCATCGCCGGTGTCGTGCAGGGCCTCGCCGAGGGCGTGGCGTTCGCGCTGCGCACCGGGCAGGACGTCGACGCCGTCTTCGACACCATCGGCGCGGGTGCGGCGGGCTCGTGGCAGATGGCGAACCGGCACGCCACGATGGCTGCCGACTCGTTCGAGTTCGGCTTCGCCGTCGAGCACATGCGCAAGGACCTCGGCAACACGCTCGCCGAGGCGCGCGCTGCCGGTGCTGCTCTCCCGCTCACGGCGCTCGTCGACCAGTTCTACGCCGAGGTCTGGCAGGCCGGCGGTCGACGCTGGGACACCTCGAGCCTCATCACGCGGCTGCCGCGGACCCGACCGGAGGACTCATGAGCACCACGCTCGCGCGCGAGGCGTTCCTCGCGGCGTTCCGCTGGCACGACGGTCACGCCGACGTGTGGCGCGCCTTCGACGACGGGCCGACCTTCGCAGCGATCATCGAGGGCCTGTCGGCCCCGTGGCTCGATTCGGGCATCACGAAGGTGGTGGGCGTCGAGTCGCGCGGCTTCCTGCTCGGCGGGGCGGTCGCGATCCGGCTCGGCGTCGGCTTCACCGCCGTCCGCAAGGAGGGCGCCCTCTTCCCGGGCGCGAAGACCTATGTCGAGACGGCGGCCGACTACCGCGGCCAGACCCGCGCCCTGTCGATGCAGAAGACCCTGACGTCGGCCGACTCCGTCCTCTTCGTCGACGACTGGGCGCAGCGGGGCGCGCAGGCGCTCGCCGTGAAGACCCTCGTGTCGCCGTCCGGGGCCGCCTGGGCCGGGATGTCGATCCTCGTCGACCAGCTCGACGACGCGACCCGTGACCGGCTCGCCCGCGTCACCTCGCTCGTGACGGCCGACGAGCTCGGCGACCCGCGCGGCTGACCGGCGTACCGATCGGGGACGACATGGTCCCGGACGCGAGAAAGCCCCGCCGGGGCGGGGCTTCGTCGTGCGTGCGGTGCCGGGTTCGTCAGCGGGCGTCGGGGCCCGCGGGCCACCAGCCGGCGGCCGGACGAGCGCTCTCCGAGCGGGCGTCCGAGGTGTCGACCGAGAACAGCGGCGTCGCTGCGAGGAACGCGACGACGGCGACCGTGATCAGCATGATCTCCATTGCCATCCACCTCCCGCCGACTCGACTGCACAACGTCCGTGGACAAGATCGGCATTCCCGCGGTCGTTCGCCGGCAAACGAGACGTGTCCGAGGTCACCCGGCGTACGCCGTGCCCGGGATCAGACGAGGTGCGGCATGACCTCCGCGGCGACGAGCTCGACGTGGTCGTGGTCGCTGAGGTCGAGCACCTGCAGGTACAGCCGCGATGCTCCGGCCTCGCCGAACGTGCGCGCCTTCGCCACGACCTCTGCGGGCGTGCCGGCCAGGCCGTGCTCCCGCAGCTCGTCGACCTCGCGACCGATCGCCCGTGCGCGTCGGGCGATCTCGGCCTCGTCCACTCCGCAGCACAGGACCTGCGCGGCGGAGTAGACGAGCGAGTCGGGGTCGCGCTCGTCCGCGGCGCACGCTGCGCGGACCCGGTCGAACGCCGCGGCCGTGTCCGCGAGCGAGTGGAACGGCACGTTGTACTCCGCCGCGAACTGCGCGGCGAGCGCAGGCGTGCGCCTCGCTCCCGTGCCTCCGACGATCACCGGGAGCGGGCTCTGCACCGTCTTCGGCAGGGCGGGGGAGCCGATGAGCGAGTAGTACGTGCCCTGGTGGGTGAAGGTCGAGCCGGCCGGCGTCGACCACAGACCGGTGAGGATCTCGAGCTGCTCTTCGAGCCGGTCGAAGCGTTCGCCGAGCGGCGGGAACGAGATGCCGTAGGCGGTGTGCTCGGCCTCGAACCATCCGGTGCCGAGCCCGATCTCCACGCGGCCGCCGCTCATCGCGTCGACCTGGGCCACCGAGATCGCGAGCGGTCCGGGCAGCCGGAACGTGGCCGCGGTCACGAGCGTGCCGAGCCGGATCGTGGTCGTGTCCCGTGCGAGGCCGGCCAGCGTGATCCAGGCGTCGGTCGGGCCGGGCAGTCCGTCGCCGTCGCCCATCACGAGGTAGTGGTCCGAGCGGAAGAACGCGCCGTAGCCGACCCGCTCGGCGGTGCGTGCCATGGCCAGCAGGTCGTCGTACGACGCGCCCTGCTGGGGTTCGGTGAAGATGCGCAGCTCCATGCACCCCACCCTAGGCACGTCGGCCGTGGCCCCACCGGCTCGCCGTGTCCACGGCATGCGGGTGGCGTCACCGACACGCCGCGCGCGGCTCCCGAGGGCGCGGCGGCGGGAGGTGATGATGGACCGGACGGCACCGGGTCGTCACGGCCGGGAGGAGGCACCGTGCGCCGCAGCGCGATCGGGGCCGCCCTCACCTGTGCCCTGCTGCTCAGCGCCTGTGCGTCCGGCGGCGACACCCCCGGAGCGTCGACCGCTCCGGCCTCGACGAAACCGCCCGCGACGAGGGCCACGCCTGCTCCCGCCGCGTCGAGCCCCACGGCGTCACCCGTCGACACGGCGACGCCGGACCCCTCCACCTCGGTGACGCCGACGGTCGCGCCCAGCGCTCCGCTCGTCGACTACGGCGCGGTGCTGTCCGTGTGGGCCGCGCACCACACGGCCGACGAGCGGTTCGATCCGGGTGCGATGTGGGACGCCACGTCGGGCTGGGGTCCGGACGAGGCCGACAACGACAGGTTCAACTCGGTCGTGCTCACGGGAGGCCGGGTCCTCGACCTCGTGATGTACCTGCCGCGCCCGAGCGTGCCCGCCGCGAAGGCCACGGTGCTCGCGCTCGGCGCGCTCCCGAAGGACGCGACCGTGCTGTGGAAGCAGCAGTTCGCCGCGTGCTCCGTCGTGCAGCTGACCAGCGCGTCGCTCGCCGCCGTGGTCGCCGGGAAGCCGTTCGGGAACCCGAAGGGGCAGGTGCAGCTGGTGCTGCTGAGCGGGTCGGCCCTCGCCCCGAGCGCGACCTTCGACCCCGGGAAGGTCACCTCCGTGGTCGTCCGGCCGGCACAGGCGGCGACGGCCGCCGACTTCGCGGGCTGCTAGACCGCGGAGGCCCTCGCCGGCCGCCCGCGCATCGAGCATCAGCCGTCACGATCGTGCAGGCTGGTCACGGTCCGGTCGATCACCTCAAGATCACGACGATCGGCGCCGACACCGACTCAGGAAGGTTTCTCGAGCGCGCCCAGACTCGGGGGAGGCTGATCGTGGCACTGACGCGTATGACTCGCGGCCAGTTCTCCGCTGCCCTCGACGTCTCACTGGGCCTCGTCGGCCTCGCGGTCGCGATCCCGGCGCTGGTCACCTGGCTCTCCCAGGAACCCCAGCTCGGCTGGCCGGCGCTCGTGTCGATCGCGCTGGTCGTGGTCATGTCGCGCTATCCGCTGACCATCCCGCACAGATCCGGTGACCTCCTCATCGGCTTCGAGACCTGCGTCCTGGTGTTCCTGACCCTGACGGCTCCGAGTCCGCTCGAGGCGTTCTGCCTCTGGGCCATCGGCACGGCGATCGCCAACGGGAGCCAGCGCAAGCGGTGGCGGATCCGCCTGTTCAACATCGGCCTCACCATCATCGGCGGAGCGATCTTCGTCCTCGTCTACGTCGCCATTCACCCGCCGGGCGACGTCGAGGCGCTGCGCCTGGCCGCCGTCCTGCTCGGCTGCGCCGTCTACTTCGCCTACGACCTCGTCGTCACGGCGGAGTCGCTCGCGGTCGAGGACGGCTGCTCGATCAACTCGCTGCTCACCTGGAGCTCGATCCCGCTCGGCCTCGCGACGTTCGTGAGCATCAACACCCTCGGGTTCCTCGCCGCCCTGCTGTGGGGCAGCGGCGTCCCGCGGTGGACCCTGCTGCTCCTGGCCGTACCCGTGGGGACGATCCTCGTCGCCGTCCGCTCGGTGAGCGAGAACAGGCTCGCCCAGCAGCGGCTCATGGGGCTTCTCGAGACGGCCACGCACGCTCCCGACTGGACCGACGAGGCGCACATCGAGCGTTCGCTCATCGTCCAGGCCGAGCGCACCCTGCGCCAGGCCACGGCATCGTTCCGCGACGAGCCGCCGATCGCACCCGAGATCGGTGCGCCGATCGAGGTGCCGGGGCGACCCACGCGCCACCTCGTCGTCACGTCGCAGGTGTCGAGCCACGGCTTCGACCAGCACGACCGCGCCGCGCTGGAGGCGCTCACCGCGGTCGGCGTCTCGGCGTTCAACCGTCGTCGGCTGTCCGACGAGATGACCTACCTCGCGCGGCACGACGCCCTCACCGGCCTGCACAACCGGGCGATCTTCACCGACCGGCTCACCCAGGCGCTCGCGCGCCGCGGCCCGCGCGGCCAGGTCGCGGTGCTCTACATCGACCTCGACGGGTTCAAGGAGGTCAACGACGTCCTGGGGCACGAGGCCGGGGACGGCCTCCTGGCCCTCGTCGCGCAGCGGATCAACCTCTGCCTGCGCCTCGGCGACACGGCGGCCCGGCTCGGCGGCGACGAGTTCGGCATCCTGCTCGACGACCTCACCGAGGAGGAGCAGGCGGACGTCGTGGGCCAGCGGCTCCTCGAGGCGCTGGAGATCCCGTTCGACATCGCGCACCGGCAGGTCAGGGTCCAGGCGAGCATCGGCATCGCGCTCTCCGGCCCCGAGCCGTGGTCCGCGGAGAAGCTCATCAACAGCGCGGACACGGCGATGTACGCCGCCAAGAACCGTGGCAAGGGTCGCGCGGAGCGCTTCCTCCCGCAGATGCGCGAGGCCGAGCTGACCCGCCTGGAGCTCGAGAGCGCGCTGCGCGAGGCGGTCGGCACCGACCAGGTCCGGCTGCACTTCCAGCCCGTCGTGGACCTCGAGACCGGGGAGATCGAGGGCTTCGAGGCGCTGGCGCGCTGGACCCACCCGACTCTCGGCTCCGTGCCCCCCGACGTGTTCATCGCGGCCGCCGAGCGGCTCGGGATCATCCATACGCTCGGGCTGCAGCTGCTCGAGCGGGCGCACGACGGTGGGCGTCAGCTCGCCCGCGCGGCCGGACGACCGCTGTCGATCGGCGTGAACCTCTCAGCGATCCAGGTGACCGATCCGATCCTCGTGGAGCGGGTCGGCGAGCTGGTGGCGTGGGACCCCGAGGTCCAGCTCGTGCTCGAGCTGACGGAGGGCATCCTGCTCGGGGACGACCCCTCGACCATCGCGGCGCTGCACGGCCTGCGCGAGGCCGGGGCACGGCTCGCCGTCGACGACTTCGGCGTCGGCTACTCCTCGGTGGGCTACCTGCACCGGCTCCCGGTCGACATCCTGAAGATCGACAAGCTGTTCGTCGCGGAGCTGCACGACCCGCGCTCGCGCGCGCTCGTCGAGGGCGTGGTGGCGATGGCCCGGGCGATGGACCTGACCGTGGTGGTCGAAGGCGTCGAGGACTGGGGCAGCGCCGTGGCGCTGCGGGACCTGCGCTGCGAGCTGGCCCAGGGCTATCTGTTCAGCCGGCCGCTCGAGCTCTCGGCGGCGCTCGACCTGGCATCCCGGGGGACGATGGACGTCACGCCGATGAACCTGGTCGGTGCGCTGAGGATCGCTCGCCCGTAGCGCCCGGGCTAGAGCTCGGACAGCCGTGGTACGACGGCTGCCGTGAACGACTCGACCCAGCCCACCGGGTCCGGCGCCGGAGCCGAGATCCAGACCTGGCTGACGCCGAGAGCGGCGTAGGCCTCCATCGACGCCAGGAACTCGTCGGGGTCGGGCGTCGGGCTCATCGAGCCGACGAGGATCGTGAGGTCGATCTCCGCCGGGTCTCGACCTTCGGTCGCGCAGTGCCCCGCCAGCACGTCGATCTTGTGCGCGACCACGTCGGGGCTCACGGCGAACAGGTTGCAGGCATCGGCGTAGCGTGCGACGAGCCGCAGGGTCTTCTGCTCGCCGCTGCCGCCGATGAGGATCGGCGGGCGCGGCGCCTGGATCGGCCGCGGCCGGCAGATCGTCTCGGCCAGCTGGTAGTGCTTGCCGTCGTAAGGCCCTTCGTCGTCGCTCCACATCTGCAGGCAGATCTGCAGGGCCTCCTCGAGCCGCTCGAACCGCTCGGAGACGGGCGGGAAGGGGACGCCGAGGCCCAGGTGCTCGCGCTCGTACCACGCGGCACCGATGCCGAGGCGGGCCCTCCCGCCGGACAGGACGTCGAGGGTGGCCACGGTCTTGGCCAGCAGCCCGGGGTGCCGATAGGTGACGCCGGTCACGAGCAGGCCGAGCCGCACCCTCTCGGTGTGGGCCGCCAGGAACCCGAGCGAGGTGTAGCCCTCGAGCATCGGGTCGTGGGCCGTGCGGAACGCCTCCATCTGGAACCAGTGGTCCATGAGCGTCACCTCGGACGCGCCGCCGGCCTCGGCGGCGCGCGCCGTGGCGGCCAGCGACGACGCCATCGCGCCAGGACCGCCGGGGATGGTGAAGTTGGGGAGATGGATCGCAAGCCTCATGCCGCCACGGTAAGCCGTCCGTAGGGTGGGCGGGTGAGCAGACTGGAACTGACCGCCGAAGAGATCAGGCTCCGCGAGACCCGCGAGGGCGTCCCGTGGCGGCGCTGGGGTCCCTACCTCAGCGAGCGGCAGTGGGGGACCGTGCGCGAGGACTACAGCGACGACGGCGACGCGTGGTCGTACTTCACCCACGACATGGCGCGCTCGCGCGCCTACCGCTGGGGGGAGGACGGTCTTGCCGGCGTCAGCGACGACAAGGGTCTGGTGTGCCTCGCGCTCGCGCTCTGGAACGGCAACGACCCCATCGTCAAGGAGCGGCTGTTCGGCCTCACGAACGCGGAGGGCAACCACGGCGAGGACGTGAAGGAGTACTACTTCTACGTCGACAACACGCCGACGCACTCCTGGATGCGCTGGCGCTACAAGTACCCCCACGCGGCGTATCCCTACGACGACCTCGTGCGCACCAATGCCGAGCGCGGCTACTCCGACCTCGAGTACGAACTCCTCGACACCGGCGTGTTCGACGACGACCGCTACTTCGACGTCGAGGTCGACTACGCCAAGGCCGGCCCCGACGACCTGCTCATGCACGTGACCGTGCGCAACCGCGGCGACGTGGACGCGCCGGTGCACGTGCTTCCCACCCTGTGGTTCCGCAACACGTGGTCCTGGGGGCAGCCAGGCGCCAAACCCGTCCTCGAGGTGGTCGCGGGTGGACGGCCCGCGGTCCGGGTAGCGCACCCGCAGGTCGGCGACTACTACCTGCACGTGCCCGTCGGCGCCGACCTGCTGTTCACCGAGAACGAGACCAACAGCGAGCGCGTCTTCGCCACGCCGAACCCGTCGCCCTTCGTGAAGGACGGCGTGAACGAGGCGCTCGTCCACGGCCGGAGCGAGGCCGTCAACGGCGAGCGCGGGACGAAGGTCGCCGTACACCTGCGGGCTGTCGTGCCGGCGGCAGGCGAAGTGTCGTGGACCCTGCGCCTCGACCAGTCGGCGCCGGCAGGTCCGGACCGCTTCGCCGACGCGGACAGCGTGCTCACGACCAGGCGCAAGGAGGCCGACGCGTTCTACGCCGCCGTCACGCCGCCGTCGATGGACGACGACACAGCGGCGGTGATGCGCCAGGCGCTCGCGGGGATGCTCTGGAGCAAGCAGCACTACAGCTTCGACCTCGACACCTGGCTGCGCGAGCATGGCGGGCACCCGCTGCGCCTGCCCCGCAAGCTCGGCACGCGCAACGCCGAGTGGTTCCACATGCTCAACGACGACATCATCTCGATGCCGGACAAGTGGGAGTACCCCTGGTATGCGGCATGGGACCTCGCGTTCCACACGGTCGCGCTCGCGATGGTCGACCCGGACTTCGCCAAGGGCCAGCTCGACCTCATGCTGTCGTCGGGCTATCTCCACCCGACCGGCCAGATCCCGGCCTACGAGTGGAACTTCAGCGACGTCAACCCGCCCGTGCACGCGTGGGCGCTCTCGCTCGTCTACGGCCTCGAGCGGCAGATGTCCGAGACCGGTGACGAGACGGACGTCTCCGCCGACGACGTCGACTTCCTCTCCGAGGCGTTCGGCAAGCTGCTGCTCAACTTCACCTGGTGGGTCAACCGCAAGGACCCGTCGGGCAGGAACGTGTTCCAGGGCGGCTTCCTCGGCCTCGACAACATCGGCGTGTTCGACCGCAGCAAGGGCATCCCGTCCGGCGGCACGCTCGAGCAGTCCGACGGCACCGCGTGGATGGCGTTCTTCAGCCAGAACATGCTCGAGATCGCGATGGCGCTCTCGGAGCACGACGCGACCTACGAGTCCTTCATCGTGAAGTTCGTGCACCACTGGTTCCAGATCGCCATGGCGATGGACCCCCTCGGCGAGCACCCCGACGAGATGTGGGACGAGGAGGACGGCTTCTTCTACGACGTGCTCCGCCTCCCCGACGGCACCGGTCGGCGCATCGAGGTGCGCTCGCTCGTCGGCCTGCTGCCCCTGTGCGCGACGTCGGTGCTGCCGGAGGCGATGCTCGAGCGGTTCCCCGCGGTTCGGGCGCAGGTCGGGCACTATCTCGAGCGCAACGGGGACCTGCTCGGCGGAATCGCCGACCCGCGCGTGCCGGGCGTCGACGGACGACGCCTGCTCGCGCTCGTCGACGAGACGAAGCTGCGGCGGATCCTGTCGAAGATGCTCGACGAGGACCGCTTCCTCGGACCGCACGGCATCCGCTCGGTGTCCAAGTGGCACGAGGAGAACCCCTACACCCTCGAGCTCGACGGCAACTCCTACACGGTGAACTACGAGCCGGCCGAGTCCGAGAGCGGGATGTTCGGCGGCAACTCCAACTGGCGGGGTCCGGTGTGGTTCCCGATCAACCTGCTGCTCGTCCGCGGCCTCCTGCAGTTCTACCTCTACTACGGGGACGACTTCCGGGTGGAGTTCCCGACCGGCTCGGGCGTGGAGCTGACGCTGTTCGAGGTGGCGCGCGAGCTCAGCAATCGCCTGGTCTCGACCTTCACGCGGGGCGCGGACGGCCGTCGCCCCGTCTACGGCGACACGGAGAAGTTCCAGGTCGACCCGCACTGGCGCGACGAGATCCTGTTCTTCGAGTACTTCCACGGGGACAACGGCGCCGGCGTCGGCGCGTCGCACCAGACCGGCTGGACGGGAGTCGCTGCCCGGCTCGCGCAGCTGTTCGCCAGCACCGACGCCGAGACGCTCCTGCACGGACCGACCCGTCCCTTCACCGTGCCCTACCGCCGTCTCATGGACGCGCCGCTCGGCGACGGCGACGACGCGCGCCGCAGCCGCGGTGCCGCGCCCAGCAACCACAGCACGGAGGAGTGACGATGGCACGGATCGCAGTCACCGGAGGCACGGGCAAGCTCGGTCGGGCGGTCGTCGCCGACCTGACGGCCCACGGCTACGAGGTGGTCGTCCTCGACCAGCACGTCCCGTCGGGCTGGACCGCCGGCGTCACCCGCATCGACATGACCGACTACGGCCAGGTGCTCGGTGCGCTCACCCGTGTGGACGACCGCTACGACGGCGTCGACGGCGTGGTGCACCTCGCGGCGATCCCAGCTCCGGGCATGGCGCCCAATGCCGCAACGTTCGCGAACAACGTCGTGAGCACCTACAACGTCTTCGAGGCGGCGCGCGTCGCGGGCATCCGCAACGTCGTGTGGGCCTCGAGCGAGACGGTGCTCGGACTGCCGCTCGACACGCCGCCGCCCTACCTCCCGATCGACGAGGAGTACCGCGTCCGTCCGGAGTCGTCGTACTCCCTGGGCAAGGCGGTCGAGGAGGAGATGGCGCATCACTTCTGCCGCTGGGACCCGACCACGAAGATCATCGGGCTGCGCTTCTCCAACGTGATGGAGCCGCACGACTACCTCGCGTTCCCGTCCTTCGAGGCGGACCCGATGCTGCGCAAGTGGAACGCGTGGGGCTACATCGACGCCCGCGACGGGGCACAGGCCGTACGCCGGGCCCTCGAGCTCGACGCCGCGGGCTACGACGTCTTCGTCATCGCGAACGCCGACACGTGCATGACCACGCCGAGCGCGGAGCTCGCCGCGACCGTCTTCCCGGACGTGCCGCTGACGCGGCCGGTGCGGGGCACCGAGACTCTGCTGAGCATCGACAAGGCGCGCCGGGTCCTGGGCTACGAGCCCGAGCACTCGTGGCGCGACGTGTTCACGGCGGACCTCTGACGCCTGTCGTCGCCCCACCGAGGGGGGAGGCCTACGCCGGTCGGCGCCCGGAGATCCGGCCGGTCAGCGCGTCGGCCGCGGCGACGACGGCCCCCCCGAGACGGGCGCGTCGGCGCGGGTCGACGTCGGCGGAGAACGTCAGCGCGACGGCTGCCGTCGGTCGTGCGCCGTGGTCGAAGACGCACGCGGCGACCGAGGCGTAGCCCGCGGTGACGAGGCCGTGCTCCTCGGCGTAGCCCTGCTGGCTCTCGACGCGGATGGTCTCGCGCAGCTCCCGCAGCGACGCCGGGCCCAGACCGGTGCGGCTGGTGAAGGTCGCCGCGGTCGGGAACAGCGCGCGGACCTGGGCGGCGGGCAGGTGCGCGAGCATCGCGCGACCGCTCGCCGTGAGGTGGGCCGGCAGCCGAACGCCCACGTCCGTCACGAGGGTGAGCGGGGAGCGCGGCTGCTCCTTGAGCAGGTAGACGGTCTCGTTGCCCTGCAGGATGCCGAGCTGCGCGGTCTCCCTCGTCTGCTCGACCAGCCGGGTCAGCAGCGGCCGTGCGAGGCGCTCGAGCGGGTCGTGGCGCAGGTAGGCCGAGCCGACCTCGAAGGCGGCGACCCCGAGGCCGTAGGCCCGCTCCTCCGGGAGGTGCACGACGAAGTCGGCGGCCAGCAGCTCCGCGAGCAGGTGGTAGGTCGTCGAGCGCGGCAGCTCCAGCTCCCGCGCGAGGGTGCTCGCCCCGACCGGCCCGGGCCTCGACGCCAGGAACGTGAGGATCCCCAACGCCTCCCGAGCCGCCGGCACCCCACCCACGCCGCACCCTCCCGTTCGTCCGAGCACTTGTCTGGGATACCAGACAGTCAATCATGCCGTAGGGCAGCGGGGCACCTCGCGAACCGGTGGAATGGGTGGGTCCCGCCGACCCCCGTCCGAGGAGTCACCATGACCGCCCCCACCGTCTCCGGCCCCCGCCCCGTCCGCGCCGCCCGCGGCACCGAGCTCTCCACCCTGGGCTGGCCGCAGGAGGCCGCGCTGCGGATGCTCCAGAACAACCTCGACCCCGAGGTCGCCGAGCATCCCGACAAGCTCGTGGTCTACGGCGGCACCGGCAAGGCCGCGCGCGACTGGGCGTCCTTCGACGCGCTCCAGCGCACCCTGCGCACGCTCAGGGGCGACGAGACGATGCTCGTGCAGAGCGGCCGCCCCGTCGGCGTCTTCACCACGCACGAGTGGGCGCCGCGCGTGCTCATCGCGAACTCGAACCTCGTCGGCGACTGGGCCAACTGGGAGGAGTTCCGACGGCTCGAGCAGCTCGGGCTCACGATGTACGGCCAGATGACCGCCGGATCGTGGATCTACATCGGCACGCAGGGCATCCTGCAGGGCACCTACGAGACGTTCGCGGCCGTGGGGGAGAAGCACTTCGGCGGCACGCTGGCCGGCACGATCACGCTGACGGCGGGCCTCGGCGGCATGGGCGGCGCCCAGCCGCTCGCCGTCACGATGAACGACGGCGTCGCGATCTGCATCGACTGCGACCCGCGGGCGATCTCGCGGCGCATCGAGCATGGCTACCTCGACGTGCAGGCCGACAGCGTCGAGCACGCGCTCGAGCTCGCGGTCGAGGCGCGCGACGCGCGCAAGGGCCTGTCGATCGGCCTCCTCGGCAACGCCGCGGTCCTCGTGCCGCAGCTGCTCGCGATGGACGCGCCGATCGACATCGTCACGGACCAGACGTCGGCGCACGACCCGCTCTCCTACCTGCCGATCGGCGTGGCCTTCGAGGACATGGCGACCTACGCCGCGAAGGACCCTCAGGAGTTCACCGAGCGGTCGCGGCAGGCGATGGCGACCCACGTCGAGGCCATGGTCGGCTTCATGGACAAGGGTGCCGAGGTCTTCGACTACGGCAACTCGATCCGTGGCGAGGCGCAGCTCGGGGGCTACTCCCGCGCGTTCGACTTCCCCGGCTTCGTGCCGGCCTACATCCGGCCGCTGTTCTGCGAGGGCAAGGGCCCGTTCCGCTGGGCGGCGCTCTCGGGTGACCCCGAGGACATCGCGAAGACCGACCGCGCGATCCTCGAGATGTTCCCGGACAACGCCAACCTGCAGCGCTGGATCCCCATGGCGCAGGAGCGCGTCCACTACCAGGGCCTTCCCGCGCGCATCTGCTGGCTCGGCTACGGCGAGCGACACCTCGCGGGCATCCGCTTCAACGAGATGGTCGCGAGCGGCGAGCTCTCCGCCCCGATCGTCATCGGTCGCGACCATCTGGACTGCGGCTCGGTCGCCTCGCCGCACCGCGAGACCGAGGCGATGGCCGACGGGTCCGACGCGATCGCCGACTGGCCACTGCTCAACGCGATGGTCAACGTCGCGTCGGGCGCCTCCTGGGTGTCGATCCACCACGGCGGCGGCGTGGGCATCGGCCGCTCGATCCACGCCGGCCAGGTGGCCGTCGCCGACGGCACGAAGCTCGCCGGCGAGAAGCTGCTCCGGGTGCTCACCAACGACCCGGGCATGGGCGTGATCCGTCACGTCGACGCGGGCTACGACCGCGCCATCGACGTCGCCGACGAGCGCGGCGTCCGCGTCCCGATGCGCGAGAACGGCTGACGATGGTGGACCTCGCCCCCGGCACCCGCACGGGAAGCGTGCTCGTCGACAACATCGGCGAGCTGGTCACGAACGACCCGACCATCGGAGACGGACCGCTCGGCATCGTCCGCGACGCCGCGCTCCTCGTCCGCGACGGCGTCGTGGAGTACGCCGGTCCGCGCATCGCCCTCCAGGCGGGCGAGGCCAACGGGCGGATCGATGCCGCCGGCGCCGCGGTGATCCCCGGCTTCGTCGACAGCCACGGTCACCTCGTGTTCGCCGGCGACCGCGCGGAGGAGTTCGCCGCGCGGATGGCCGGCGAGCCCTACTCCGCGGGCGGCATCGCCTCGACGGTCGCCGCGACCCGCGCTGCCACCGACGACCAGCTCGCTGTCGGCATGGCACGGCTCGTGCGCGAGGCGGCCCTCTCCGGGACGACGACGTCGGAGAGCAAGTCGGGCTACGGCCTGTCGGTCGAGGACGAGGCGCGCTCGTTGCAGGTCGCGTCGCGCTATGTCGAGGAGGTCACCTTCCTCGGCGCGCACGTCGTGCCCGCGGAGTACCGCGACGCCGTCGACGCCTACGTCGCCCTCGTGACCGGCCCGATGCTCGACGCCTGCGCCCCCCACGCCAGGTGGATCGACGTCTTCTGCGACCGTGGCGCCTTCGACGGCGACCAGGCGCGCGAGATCCTCCGTGCCGGGATGGCCCGCGGCCTGAAGCCGCGCATCCACGCCAACCAGCTCCAGCACGGCCCCGGCGTGCAGATCGCGGTCGAGGTCGGCGCCGCCTCCGCGGACCACGTCACGCACGCATCCGACGACGACATCGAGGCGCTCGCGTCGAGCGACACGGTCGCGACGCTGCTCCCCGGGGCCGAGTTCTCGACCCGCGCCGTCTACCCGGACGCGCGCCGCATGATCGACGCCGGCGTGACGGTCGCCCTCGCTGCCGACTGCAACCCGGGGTCGTCGTACACGACGAACATCCCGTTCTGCATCGCGGTCGCGGTGCGCGACATGCGGATGACGCCGTCGGAGGCGCTCTGGTCGGCCACCGCCGGCGGCGCGCGCGCCCTGCGCCGCACCGACGTCGGGCACCTGGGGATCGGGGCGCGCGGCGACCTCGTGCTGCTCGACGCGCCGAGCCACCTGCACCTGGCCTACCGGCCGGGTGTTCCTCTCGTACGTTCTGTGTTCCGCGCCGGCGCACGCGTCCGCTGACGTCGACGTCCCCACGAAGGAGCTCCCATGCCCGCCATCACGACCGACCGTGTCGTCCTCGACGACCGCGGCGTCACTCTCGACGACGTCATCGCCGTAGCGCGGGGCAACGCACGGGTCGAGTTCACCGAGCGGGCGCGAGAGGGCATGGCGGTCACGCGCGCCCGCATCGACGAGCTCGCCGGTGCCGCGGAGCCGAAGTACGGCATCTCGACGGGGTTCGGTGCGCTCGCGACGCGGCACATCTCGCCGGACCTGCGCACGCAGCTGCAGAGGTCGCTGATCCGCTCCCACGCGGCCGGGATGGGCGACCCGGTCGAGCGCGAGGTCGTGCGCGCGCTGATGTTCCTGCGCCTCAAGACCCTCGCGTCGGGTCGCACCGGCATCCGCCCTGTCGTGGCCGAGACGATGGCCGCGCTGCTCAATGCCGGCATCACCCCGGTGGTCCGCGAGTTCGGCTCGCTCGGCTGCAGCGGTGACCTCGCACCGCTGTCGCACTGCGCACTCGTCCTCATGGGCGAGGGCCACGTGTGGGGCGCCGACGGTGACATCGTCGAGTCCGGTCCGGTCCTCGAGGCAGCCGGCATCACTCCCGTCGTGCTCCAGGAGAAGGAGGGCCTCGCCCTCATCAACGGCACCGACGGCATGCTCGGCATGCTCATCATGGCGATCGCGGACCTCGAGCAGCTCTGCGACGTCGCCGACGTCACGGCCGCGATGAGCGTCGAGGCGCTGCTCGGCACGGACCGCGTCTTCCTGCCCGAGCTGCACGAGCCGCTGCGCCCGCACCCGGGTCAGACCCGTAGCGCCGCCCGCATGCTCGCGGTCCTCGCCGGATCGCCGATCGTCGAGTCGCACCTCGAGGGCGACACCCGCGTGCAGGACGCCTACTCGCTGCGCTGCGCCCCCCAGGTCGCCGGCGGCGTCCGCGACACGATCACCCACGCGCGGCTCGTCGCGATGCGCGAGCTCGCCGCCGCGGTCGACAACCCCGTCGTCCTGCCCGACGGACGCGTCGAGTCCAACGGCAACTTCCACGGCGCCCCCGTGGCCTACGTCCTGGACTTCCTCGCGATCGTCGCCGCCGACCTCGGCTCGATCTCCGAGCGGCGCACCGACCGGCTGCTCGACAAGGCGCGCTCGCACGGCCTCCCGCCGTTCCTCGCCGACGACCCCGGCGTCGACAGCGGGCTGATGATCGCGCAGTACACCCAGGCCGCGCTGGTGTCGGAGAACAAGCGCCTCGCGGTGCCGTCCTCGGTCGACTCGATCCCGAGCTCGGCGATGCAGGAGGACCACGTCTCGATGGGCTGGTCCGGCGCCCGCAAGCTGCGTCAGTCGGTCGACAACCTGCGCCGCATCCTCGCGGTGGAGCTCGTGGCCTCGGCGCGCGGCATCGACCTGCGTTCCCCGCTGCAGCCGGCGCCCGCGACGGGAGCCGTCCTGCACGGGCTGCGCGAGACCGTCGAAGGGCCCGGTACCGACCGCTACCTCGCACCCGAGCTCGCCGCGGCGTACGACTTCCTCCTCGGCGGCGGCGTCGAGAAGGCCATCGAGGACGCCGGCATCACCCTCCCGTAGCCGAACCCTGCCGAGACGTGGCGTCAGCGCGAGACGTCAGGCGCGCTCAGGCCACGTCCCGGTTCATCGTGACTCGCGCCAGACGCGCTCGAACGGCAGACGCCAGGCGTGCGGCGCGACGAGCTGGTGGATCGCGTTGGGGCCCCACGTGCCGGCGGCGTACGGCTTCACCGGCGGAGGGTCGTCGAGCAGGTCCTGCGAGCGGGCCCAGAGGCTCTCGATGCCGTCGGCCGTCGTGAACA
>JADGOZ010000162.1 GCA_017882705.1 Candidatus Nanopelagicales bacterium
AGGCCGAGCAGGATGGGCTCGGTGCCGATGTAGTTGTGCCCGAGCTGGCGCGCCTCGCGCAGCGAGAGCTCGAGGCCCTTCTTCGCTCGGCGCGTGAAGGGGATGTGGCCGGACGGCGCCTGCTGGCCCTGCCCGATGATCTCCTCGACCTGCTGGCGCACGGCCTCGAGCGAGATGCCGAGGGACTCGAGAGCCTTGGCCGCCACGCCCTCACCCTCGTGGATCAGTCCCAGGAGGATGTGCTCGGTGCCGATGTAGTTGTGGTTGAGCATCCGGGCCTCTTCCTGGGCCAGGACGACGACCCGGCGAGCCCGGTCGGTGAACCTCTCGAACATCTGCACTCTCCTCACCACGAGCAACCGCGGGGCGGTTGGTCTCGCAAGCCTAGCCCGGGATGTACCGGGCATCACTCCGCCTAACCGCCCGACCGTGCGGGGCGTTCCTCCCGGCGTTACGCCGATGGTGAACCCGGACGCCCCGAACGGCGACCGGAGCGGCTCGGACGGCTCCGCACGACGGCTCGGGCGCCTCGTAGGCCCGCGCGCGTCCTGACCCCCGGAGCCGCCCCCGGGGCGACATGATCGGCGGCATGTCGGTCCGCGTTCGCCTGGTCATCGCCTCCGCCCTGATGCTCTTCACCGAGCTGCTGCTCATCCGGTGGCTGGGCGCGAACCTGCTCCACCTCTCGTACTTCTCCAACATCGTGCTGCTGGGATCCTTCCTGGGCATCGGCCTCGGCTTCCTCATGGCCAAACCGGGCCGGCGATCGCCCTGGTGGTTCCCGCTCGGTCTCGCGCTCATCGTCATCGCCGTGGTCCTCACGCCCGGGGGGATCGACCGCGCCGGCAGCGACCTCATCTACTTCACGGCGCTCCAGACCACCACCGGGCTCCCGCCGGCGCTCACCCTCACCGTCGTCTTCGCCGCGGTCGCCGCGGTCCTCACCGGCCCCGGCCTGCTCGTGGCCCAGTGCTTCCTCGAGCTGCCGCGGCTCGACGCGTACCGCTTCGACCTGATCGGCAGCCTCGCGGGCACCGTGCTGTTCGCCGTCATGTCGTTCCTGTCGGCGCCGCCGGTCGTCTGGTCGGTGTTCCTCGTCGCGGCGACTCTCGTCCTGGTGCCCCGGCCGCGCTGGCTCGTCGTGCTGAGCCTCGCCGTCTTCGTCGGCATCCTGGCCCTCGGCACGATCCACGGCGACATCTGGTCGCCCTACTACAAGATCCAGACCGTCGCGCACACGCAGACGAACGCGGACGGCACGTCGTACCCCGCGATCGGGGTCGTCGCCAACGGCATCCCGCACCAGTCGATCGTGCCGATCGCGGCGCGGCTGAACGCCCAGTCGTTCTACCCGGTGCCCTACGAGCGGATCACGCCCGGACCGGTCGGCGACGTGCTCGTGGTCGGCGCCGGCAACGGGTCCGACGTGGCCCTGGCGCTGCATTTCGGCGCGACCAGCGTCGACGCCGTCGAGATCGACCCGCGGATCCACGACCTCGGTGTCCAGCTGCACCCGGACAAGCCGTTCGACGACCCCCGGGTGCACTCGTACATCACCGACGGCAGGGCGTTCCTGCACACGACGGACAAGAAGTACGACCTCGTGATCTTCGCGCTGCCCGACTCGCTGACCCTGGTGGCCGGCTCGAACCAGCTGCGGCTCGAGAGCTACCTGTTCACCCAGGAGGCCTTCGAGGACGTGCGGTCCGTGCTCAGGCCCGGCGGCGCCTTCTCGATGTACAACTACTACCGCGAGGACTGGCTCGTCGGTCGGCTCGCCAACACGGCTGCGGCCGCGTTCGGCCACCAGCCGTGCATCGACACCTACTCCAACGTCAGCGCCGTCATCACCATCGGGCTCACGGCCGCCGACCAGGTCTGCCCCGCGCCGGGGAGCAACACCACGTCGGTCGCCACCGTCGCGGGCCCGGCGCCGGTGCACGACTCGCGGCCGTTCCTCTACCTCAAGGACGCGAGCATCCCGCCGCTGTTCCTCGTGATGATCGCGATCATCGTCGGCCTCTCGCTCATCGCCGTGCGGGTGGTCGGCGGCCCGCTGCGCCGGATGGCGCCGTACGTCGATCTCGCGTGCCTGGGCGCCGCGTTCCTCCTGCTCGAGACGCGGGCGGTCACCTGGTCGGCATTGCTGTTCGGCACGACCTGGGTCGTCAACGCGATCGTCTTCGCCGGCGTCCTGGTCGTCGTGCTCCTCGCGGTCGAGGTGACGCGACGGCTGCCGGTGAAGCCGGCGCGGCCGGCGGCGTTCGCGTTCCTCGCCGCGACCCTGCTGATCGCGTGGCTCGTCCCCACCACGTGGCTTCTCGGCCTGCCGATCGCCCTGCGCGTGGTCGTGGCCGTCGCGATCGCGTTCGGGCCGGTGTTCGCCTCGAACATCGTGTTCGCGACGCGCTTCAACACCACCGCGGACGGTACGAGCGCGTTCGCGGCCAACCTGCTCGGCGCGATGGTCGGCGGCTGCCTGGAGTACCTCGCCCTGATCGTGGGCTACCCCGCCCTCCTCGGCCTGGCCGCCCTCCTCTACCTCGCCGCCTTCCTCCTCGCCCCCAAGGCTCGTGCGGCGCTCGCGCCCGGCGACGTCGCCTGATCGCGCCGCTCGCGCAGGCGTGAGACGACGATCACGGCGGGTGTTCGCCCGCCGACCTGAGTGGACGCGCCCGCGGGTCTAGCCTGAAGCCGCCCGACCGGGCTTCGCGCGGTCGGGCGGTCGCCGACCCGCAAGGAGATGTCGATGTCGCACGAGACGCCCGTCGAGTCGACCGAGCAGACCGTCGTGAAGCCGGGCTCCTATGCCGACGGCCGCGGAGCGTGGTGGGTGCCGACCTGGTACGTCATGCTCTGCGCGCTGCCGCTGGCCGGGGCCTTCTTCCTGCCGGTGCCGCTCATGATGGTGATGCGCGCGTCGCGCCCGCCGGTCGACTTCACCCTCGCGGCCTGGATCGGCATCGCGGTCGGCTGGGCGCTGTGGGTCTTCGCCGTCCTGGCCTGGTTCGTGGCCGGCTGGCTGTTCCAGGGCCAGAGCGAGGAGATCGACGAGATCGCGTCGTGGTGGCGGCGCACGACCCAGATGTGGATCTTCCTGGTGCTGGCCTGGGGGGCGGTGGCCACCATCGGCATCTGGGTCTTCTACCTCGTGGTCGGCCACACGATCGGCCTCGACACCGTCAACTGACCCGTCGCGGGTCCGATCGGCGCTGCGGCCGCCCTCGCTCAGGCGTGCGCGGCCTCGTACGTCGCCTGCAGCTCGGCGCTGATGCGACCGCGCTCGTTGACCGCGATGCCCTGGCTCTTGGCCCACTCGCGCACCACGGCCGGGTTGCTGGCGCCCTTGCCCCGGGCAGCGCCGCGCGACGAGGAGCGGCGCGGCCCGCCGACCCGGCGGCCGTGGCCGACGTAGGGCGCCAGCACGTCGCGCAGGTGCGCGGCGTTGTCGTGGGTGAGGTCGATCTCGTAGGAGACGCCGTCGAGGGAGAACGTCACGGTCTCGTCCGCCGTGCCGCCGTCGAGGTCGTCGACGAGCACGACCTGCACCTGCTGAGCCACCGGAATTCCCTTTCGTCAGGACACCGTCGGCGTCAATGCCGCCGCCGCACGAGATCCATTGTGTGGATACTGCCGGAGGAATACAAATGGTGCTCGAATTCCCGCATCAGGGCCGGGGGAATTCGCGGGCGGACCCGGCCGTGACCTCGGGACGGTCGGCGCCCGGGCGGTCGTCAGCGGCGGGCGGGGCGACCTTGGGCCAGGTCCAGGCGTAGTACGCGATGGCCGCGAGGAGCACGATCTCGACGGCGGTGCCGAGCAGGTAGTACTGCCACTCGCCGATCGCCGCGCCGACGATGGTCAGCGCGTAGAGCGTGCTCAGCACCAGGTTGACGATCCGGTTGGCGCGCGGCCGCAGGACGAGCACGGCGACCACCATGAGGGCGGGGACGACGACGTAGACCGTCGTCAGCAGGAGGAACGTCTGGTCGATGCTGAACGCGCCGGCCTTGCCGGCCTCGACGTCGGCCCGGTAGTCCGAACGCAGGAAGCTGAAGATGTCGACGTAGGCGAAGACGAACAGCATCGCGGCCCACAGTGCGGAGATCGTGATCCGCACGTTCACCGGAGCGGGTTCGAGTGTCGAATGTGCGGTCGTCGTGACGTTCAGCGTGTCGGTGGTCATGGTGCCGGCTCCGTTTCTGTCTCGTAGCGGCTTACTATGTAAACCGTACGCCTACTAAGTAAGCTTGTCACCATGGAGCCGCTCATGGACACCGCACCCCGCCCGGTCGTGACCCAGGACCGGATCGTGCGCGCCGCGGTCGGGATCGCCGACCGCGGCGGGCTCGGCGCCCTGACCATGCGCCGTCTGGGCACCGAGCTCGGCGTCGAGGCGATGTCGCTCTACAAGCACGTCGCCGGCAAGGAGGAGATCCTCGACGGGGTCGTGGACCTCATCGTCGGCCAGATCGAGATCCCGGGCGACGCGGCCGGCTGGCGCGAAGCGATGAGGCGGCGGGCGGAGTCGGCGCGCGAGGTGCTCGGTCGCCACTCATGGGCGATCGGGCTGCTGGAGACCCGCGGTGCGACCGGGCCGGCCAGCCTGCACTACGTGGACGCCGTGCTCGGGGTCCTGCGCTCCGCGGGCTTCTCCGTCGAGAACGCCGCCCACGCCTTCTGGCTGCTCGACAGCTACGTCTACGGGCACATCGTCCAGGAGACCAGCTTCGCACCCGAGGGCCCCGCGCCGGACACGGCCGCGGCGACGGCGACGGACCTCGAGCAGGTCGCGGTGAACGACTACCCGCATCTTGCCGAGATGGCGGCGCACGCCTCCCGCATCGGCTTCAGCATCGACGTCGAGTTCGCGTTCGGCCTCGACCTCATCCTCGACGCCCTCGAGCGGGTCGCGGCACCGGCGCCCGGCGACGGCCGGCCCGGCGCACGGGAGTCGGCGCCGGGGCGGTCCCGGTAGGCTCGCCCTGGTGCGTCAGCGACGCCGCGCCGTCCCTGCCCTCCGCACCGGACGGACGCCGTGACCCACTCCTCGCTCGTCGAGATCGACGACCCCGACGACAACGCCGCCCTTCGCGGCGACATCCGCGCGCTCGGAGAGCTCCTCGGCGCCACCCTCGTGCGCCAGGACTCCGCGGAGCTGCTCGCGCTCGTCGAAGAGGTACGCCGGACGGCTCGGACCGATCTCGGCGCGACGTCGGACCTGCTGCACTCCGTCGACCTCCCCACCTCGATCCGCCTCGCGCGGGCGTTCTCCACCTACTTCCACCTCGCCAACGTCACCGAGCAGGTGCACCGCTCGCGCGTGCAGGCGAGCGCACGGCGTACGGCCGGCGACCCGCTCAACGCCGCGGCGCGGCGCATCGAGCGCGCCCTGGCGAGCGGCGAGACCACGCAGGAGGCCGTCACCGCGGCCATGTCGCGGCTGTCGGCCCGCCCGGTCTTCACCGCGCACCCGACCGAGGCGGCCCGGCGCTCCGTGCTGCTCAAGCTGCGCGCGATCGCCGACCTGCTCGAGAACGCCGAGCGCGACGGCCTCGGGCTCGGCGACCCACGGGTCGGGCGGCGCGCGGCCGAGCTGGTCGACCTGCTGTGGCAGACCGACGAGCTGCGCCTGGACCGCCCCGAGGTGCTCGACGAGGCGCGCAACGCCCTCTACTACCTCGACGACCTCGCCCACGGTCCGGTCGCGGAGGTGCTCGACGACCTCGCGCTCGCCCTCGAGTCGGTGGGCGTCGCGCTGCCCGCCGACGCCCGCCCGCTGTCGTTCGGCTCGTGGATCGGAGGCGACCGCGACGGCAACCCGTTCGTGACGCCCGACGTGACCCGCCGCGTCATCGACCTCGTCCGCGACCACGCCGTGCGCGACCTGCTCCCGATCGTCGCGAAGCTGCTCGAGGAGATCTCGGTCAGCGAGCGGCTCAACGACGTGTCGCCCGAGCTGCGCGAGTCGGTCGCCCGGGACCTGGCGAACCTCCCCGACCTCGACCCGCGCTACCAGCGGCTCAACGCCGAGGAGCCCTACCGGCTCAAGCTCACCTGCATCCACAAGAAGCTCAACAACACCCGTGCCCGCATCGCGAGCGCCACCCCGCACCGTCCGGGCAGCGACTACGCCACGACCCGAGAGCTGCTCGACGACCTGCTGATCGTGCGCGACTCGCTCGCGACGCACCGCGGCGAGCTGGCCGCCCACGGAGTCGTGGAGCGGGCGATCCGCTCGGTCGCGGCGTTCGGGCTCTCGCTCGTGACCCTCGACGTCCGCGAGCACGCGTCGGCCCACCACTCGGCCGTGGGCGTGCTCGTCGACCGGCTCGGCGAGCAGGGCTGGCGCTACGACGACCTACCGCGCGAGCACCGCCTGCGGTTGCTCTCCGCCGAGCTCGCGTCGCGCCGTCCGCTGGCACCGACCCCTCCGCCGCTCGAGGGCGACGACCTGCGCACCTACAACGCCTTCGTGGCGATCCGCGACGCGCTCGACCTGCACGGCCCGGACGTCTGCGAGACCTACATCATCTCGATGACGAAGGGTGTCGACGACGTCCTCGCGGCGGTCGTCCTGGCCCGTGAGGCGGGCCTCGTCGACATCACGTCCGAGGTCGCGCGGATCGGGTTCGTCCCGCTGCTCGAGACCGTCGACGAGCTGCGCAAGGCCGGCGAGCTCCTCGACGGTCTGCTCGCCGACCCGTCGTACCGCCGGATCGTGACGCTGCGCGGCGACGTGCAGGAGGTCATGCTCGGCTACTCCGACTCCAACAAGGACGCAGGGATCACCACGTCGCAGTGGGAGATCCACCTGGCGCAGCGGCGTCTTCGAGACGTCGCCCGTGCGCACGGCGTACGCCTGCGGCTCTTCCACGGTCGCGGCGGCACGGTGGGTCGCGGCGGCGGTCCGACGTACGAGGCCGTGCTCTCGCAGCCGCACGGCGTGCTCGACGGCGAGATCAAGCTGACCGAGCAGGGCGAGGTCATCTCGGACAAGTACCTGCTGCCCTCGCTCGCGCGCGAGAACCTCGAGCTGCTGCTCGCCGCGGTCGTCGAGGCGACCGTGCTGCACCAGTCGCCGCGCTCGGGCGCCGAGCGCCTCGCGCGATGGGACCCGGTCATGGACCTGGTGTCGACGTCGGCGCAGCAGCGCTACCGCGCGCTCGTCGACGACCCCGACCTGCCGCGCTACTTCGCCACGTCGACCCCGGTCGAGGAGCTCGCCGACATGCACCTCGGCTCGCGACCCGCACGCCGCGCGTCGGCCGACGCCGGCATCGAGGCGCTGCGCGCGATCCCGTGGGTCTTCGGCTGGACGCAGTCACGGCAGATCGTGCCGGGCTGGTTCGGCGTCGGCTCCGGTCTCCGCGCCGCGCGCGACGCCGGGCTCGGCCACCTGCTCGCCGAGATGCACGAGGACTGGGCGTTCTTCCGCAACTTCGTGTCCAACGTCGAGATGACGCTGGCGAAGACCGACCTCACCGTCGCGCGGCAGTACGTCGACCAGCTCGTGCCCGTCGAGCTGCGGCACGTCTTCGACGCGGTCGCCGAGGAGCACGCGCTCACGATGGCCGAGATCCTCGCGATCACCGGCGGCGAGGAGCTGCTCGGCTCGCAGCCGTCGCTCGCAGCGACCCTCGTCACCCGCGACCGCTACCTGCTCCCGCTCCAGCTCCTGCAGGTGCAGCTGCTCCGTCGCGTCCGCGCCAGCCGGGAGTCCGGCGCCGCCGAGGTCGACCCCACGCTGAGGAGAGCCCTCCTCCTGACGGTCAACGGCATCGCGACGGGCCTCCGCAACACCGGCTGATCCACAGCCTCACCCGCGTGCAACTGGTGCTGTGGCTGCTTCCGGGTCCGGGTAGCAGCCACAGCACCAGTTACGTGCGGCCCTTCCTGGGGACTGGCGGGGTGGGGCGAGCGGGTGGGGTGCGGAAGGCCATCGCGAGGGTGACGAGGCCGAAGGCGGGGATGACGGCGAGGGCGGCGAACGCCGAGATGCCGGTGGAGCCGGCCGCGAGGACGTCGCCGGCGATGGCGATGAGCTGGAAAAGCACCGCCCAGCGGAACAGGCCCATCTCGGCCTCGAGCGCGAGTCCGGCGCCGAGGCGTACGACGAGCGCGACCACCGCGCCGAGGACCGCCCCGCTCACCACGTCGCGGGCACCCACCGGCAGGCTCGAGACGAGCGGGTCGAGCAGCTGCGCGATCGCGGCGAAGCCGCCGACGAGCAGGGAGATCCAGACCATCACGCCGGACAGCCGCCACCACCGCGGCACCTCGACCTCGCGGCGCGTACGACCGCGCCCGGTCAGCCAGAGGACGACCAGGAACGTCACGACGACGGCGACGCCGTAGACCACCATGCCGTGCCTCTCCTCGTCGGGTCGGAGCCGCAGGCTATCCCGAGGCGGCAGCTGCGACGCGGGCCGGAGTCAGCCCGACGCGGCGCGGACGCTGACGTCGCCGGCGCAGGGAGCGGCCGGCGCGACAGGGCCGGGGTCGGCCGTCGGTGCGACGTCGAAGCGGTAGAGCAGGACGGACCCGCCGATGGTGCCGACCGGGCAGTAGGCGCGTAGCCAGGAGTACTGCTCGGCACGGTCTCCCGTGAGGTGGGTGGCCGACACCGCGACCCAGCCGGTGATCGTGGTCGGGTCGGCGCCCGCGAGGTACTTCGCGCCCGGGACGTCGGCCCACGACGTGCCGCGCGGACCGAACCAGTCGACGTAGGGAGAGAGCCCGATCGACCACGAGCGCAGGTCGTCGAAGTCCTGGCCCCAGTCGACGTTGGAGTCGGTGACGACACGGTAGGCAGGCGTGAACGGGGGCGTGGTGTAGGCCAGCGAGTGCGGCGACGACGCGACGAGCATCCCGGCCGCGACGGCACCGGCGGCGGCCGCGGCCGCCTGTCCGCGCCCGCTGCGCAGCGCGAGGAGGATCGGCGACGCGCCGACGCACCACAGCGCGAACGTCGGCAGGAGGTAGCGCACGCCGAGGTCACGGTCCGACGGGATCAGCGCGAGCGCGAGGACGACCGCGGGCACGGCGAGGACGACGAACGCATCGCGTCGCGCCGTGCGTCCGGCGTAGCGCCAGGCGACCGGTCCGACGAGCAGGACGAGGAGCACCGGGACGGTCACCTTCACGAGCAGGCTGCCCGGCCAGAACCACCAGACGCCACCGGTCCAGGAGGCACCCAGGAGGTAGCCGTTCGTCGGCTGCGGCACGGTCAGCAGGTAGTGCAGCCCGTCGACGTACGGCGCCGGCAGCAGCCGGTTCGGCGCCGTGACGACCGAGGTGTCGAACACCGCGTACGACGCCCACAGCACGAGCCACGCGACGATCAGCACCGCGAGCGCCGGCACGAGCGCGGCCCGGCGCCGCTGCACGAGCATGAGCACGACGACGACCGGCACGAGCACGAGACCGAGCATCGACGTCGCGAGACAGAGTCCCAGGGCTGCGCCGAGGAGCAGGTGCGCACGCCACCTGTCGTGGTGACGCTGGTGCAGCAGGGCTCCCGACAGTACGACGACGGCCGTCGCGAACGGGAGGTCGACACCGTCGAGGTGGCCGAGCCCGATGACCATCGGCGACACGAGCCAGAGCGACGCGGCCACCATCCCCGCGGTCGAGCCCACGAGCGCCCGGGCGAGCAGGAACAGCAGCACCGAGACCACGAGGACGTTGAGGACGGGCACGATGCGCGACGCGAAGGTCACCTGGTCGAGTCGGCCGTCGCGACGCTGCTCGCGCAGGAACGCCGCGGAGTAGACCTGCTCGTCGTTGGCGCGCGCGACGTGCCCGGCGGGCAGCACGGCCCCGGTCGTCAGGACGGGGATCGCCGCGATCGCCTTCGCGAGCGGCGGGTGCTCGGAGTTGTAGTCCAGGTCGTGCTGGGTCAGCGCGAGCAGGCCGGCGGAGACGTAGACCGGCTCGTCGAAGGTGGGCGAGTCGCTGCGCGCCTGGCCGAGCAGGAAGGCCGCGGACAGGGCCGTGAGCAGCGCGACGAGCACCATCGACACGCGACGCACGGTCTGCGGGCGCGGCGGATGGAGCCGGAGCTCGCTCGGGACCTCCTCGGCCATGACCGGCTCAGAGCACCAGGAGCATGCGGTGGTTGCCGAGGGTGTTCGGCTTGACCCGCTCGAGGTCGAGGAACTCCGCGACACCTTCGTCGTAGGACTGCAGGAGCTGCTCGAAGACGTCGTGGTCGACCGGTGTGCCGTCGATCTCGACGAAGCCGTGCCGGCCGAAGAACCCCGTCTCGAACGTCAGGCAGAACACCCGCTTCACGCCGAGGTCCCGGGCCCGCTGGACGAGGTGCTCGAGCAGCACGCCGCCGACGCCCTTGCCACGCAGGCTCGGGTCCACGGCCACCGTGCGCACCTCGGCGAGGTCCTCCCACATCACGTGGACGGCACCGCACGCGACGACCTCGCCGTCGAGCTCACCGACGACGAACTCCGGCACGGCCTCGTAGAGCGTGACGGTCGCCTTCGACAGCAGCCGACGGTCCGGCGCGTACGTGTCGACGAGCCGCCGGATCGCACGGACGTCGCCCGTGTGCGCCGGACGGATGACCAGCCGCTCGGCCGGGCTCATTCGGGCTTCACCAGCGGGAACAGGATCGTCTCGCGGATGTTGAGGCCGGTGAGGTTCATGAGCAGCCGGTCGATGCCCACGCCGACGCCACCGCTCGGCGGCATGCCGAACTCCAGCGCACGCAGGAAGTCCTCGTCGACCTGCATCGCCTCGACGTCACCGCCGGCCTTGAGCAGCGACTGCGCCACCAGGCGCTCGCGCTGGATGACCGGATCGACGAGCTCGGAGTAGCCGGTGCCCTGCTCGTTGCCGTCGATGTAGAGGTCCCACTTCTCCACGACGCCGGGCAGCTCGCGGTGCGCGCGCACCAGCGGCGAGGTGTCCTCGGGGTAGTCCAGGACGAACGTCGGGCGGGTGAGGCCGCCGACCACGTGGTGCTCGAGCAGCTCCTCGACGTACTTGCCGGGGACCCAGGTCTTCTCGGGCGTGATGCCGACGGCCGCGCAGAGCTCACGGAGCTCCTCGACCGGCGTGAACGGCGTGATCTCGCGGCCGACCGCCGCGGACACCGAGGGGTAGACGTGCACCACGTCCCACTCGCCGGCGAAGTCGCGGGTCTCGCCGTCGTAGCGCTCGAACTGCAGCGAGCCGTAGGCAGCGAGGGTCGCCTCCTGGATCAGCTCGCGGGTGAGGCGGGCCATGTCGCGGTAGTCGGCATAGGCCTCGTAGAACTCGAGCATCGCGAACTCCGGCGAGTGCGTGGAGTCGGCACCCTCGTTGCGGAAGTTGCGGTTGATCTCGAACACGCGGTCGATGCCGCCGACCACGCAGCGCTTGAGGAACAGCTCGGGCGCGATGCGCAGGAAGACGTCGATGTCGAAGGCGTTCGAGTGCGTGACGAACGGTCGCGCTGTCGCGCCGCCGTGCATCGTCTGCAGCATCGGCGTCTCGACCTCGACGTAGTCGCGCGCGGCGAAGCTGCTCCGCAGCGACGCGACCGTGCGGGTGCGCAGCGCGGCCACCTCGCGCGCCTGAGGACGCACGATGAGGTCGACGTAGCGCTGCCGCACTCGGGTCTCCTCGGCCAGCGGCTTGTGCTCGACAGGGAGCGGGCGCAGGGTCTTCGCGGCCATCTGCCAGGAGTCGGCGAGCACGCTGAGCTCGCCGCGTCGCGAGGTGATGACCTCGCCCTCGACCGCCACGTGGTCGCCGAGGTCGACGTCGGCCTTCCAGTCGGCGAGGCGCTCCTCGCCGACCTTGTCGAGCGAGAGCATCGCCTGGATCTCGGTGCCGTCGCCGGCGCGCAGCGTCGCGAAGCAGAGCTTGCCGGTGTTGCGCACGAAGATGACGCGTCCGGCGATCGCCACGACGTCGCCCGTCGCGGTGTCGGGCTCGAGGTCGGGATACGCCGCGCGCACCTGCGGGATCGTGTGCGTGCGCGGGACACGGACCGGATACGGCTCACGACCGGAGTCGAGCAGGCGCTGGCGCTTCTCCCGGCGCACGCGGATCTGCTCGGGGACGTCGTCCTCGTGATCTGCGGGTGCCTGCGCCTCGTCGGTCATGGCCGCAAGGTTATCGGCGCGCAGCGGTGCGACTTCGCAGGGATAACGTCGACCCATGAGCGAGCCCACCTTCGACGACCGGAAGATGTCCTTCGGAGCCGCAGCCGCCAGCTACGCCGCCTTCCGTCCGGGCTTCCCCCCGGAGGCCGCGCGCTGGATCCTGGCCGCCGGCACCCGCCCGGTCGTCGACGTGGCCGACGTCGGCGCCGGCACGGGCGCGTTCACGCGCGTCCTCGCCGGCCTGGGCCTGCGGGTGGAGGCGTACGAGCCCGACCCGGGGATGCTCGACGAGCTCGCGCGCGGGCTGCAGGACGTGCCGCGGCACCTCGCCCGCGCCGAGCACCTCCCGCTCGGGGACGAGTCCGTCGACGCCGTCACGGCGGCGCAGGCGTGGCACTGGTTCGACAAGCCGGCTGCTGCGGTCGAGTTCCGCCGGGTCGTCCGACCCGGCGGCGTCATCGGCCTGCTGTGGAACATCCGCGACGACCGCGTCGCCTGGATGGGCGCGATGTCCGACATCGTCGACGGCGAGGACTCGATGCGGGCCAGCCGGGTCGACGCCCTGGCCGAGATCCGCGCCGTGCACCCGGAGGTCGAGCGCGCGGACTTCGCGCACACGGTCGCGATGACGCCCGAGGACATCGTGCGGCTCTCCTCGACGTTCTCCTACGTGCGCCTGCGCCCCGACGCGGCCGACGTATACGCCGCGCTGCGCGAGCTGCTCGCGACGCATCCCGAGACACGAGGGCGCGACCTGATCGACGTGCCGTACGTGTGCGCGACGTACCGGATCGCGCGACCGTAAGAGCGGCACGAGAGGTTCGCACCGCGGAAACACGTGTGCCTCCTCAAGATTCACGCTCATCGCCGTATTCGTCAACCAGCGTCGGCAACAACTGCTCCGGCGGCACCGCAGCCGTCACGATCACGCTCCCGGCGGACCACCAGCCCTACTCCCTCGCCGCGACCTCGCAGTCGGGCACGAGGTTCACCTACAACAACCTCACCGGTGGGTTCACGGCCACCGCCTGCTGACGCGCGCTCGGACCACCCGACCGCCCCTCCCACGACGGGCGGTCCGAGGGCGGCGGGCCCGCAGGCTCTCAGGGTGTTCCCAGGTTCGGCATAGGGGTCGTACACCGCGCCAGGGGACAGTCATCCCATGACCGCCCGCCACTGGACGCCGGACCACCGGGACGCGCTGCTCACGCGCGTCACCGCCATCACCACCGGGACAGCGGTGGTCGGCTGCGTCGGCGCCCTCGGTCTCGCCGTCGGGTTCGCGACCACGGCGCAGGCCACGACCCCCACGACCAAGGCGGCCGGCTCCTCCTCCCGCACCAGCACGACGGTCCCCTCCGGCACTGCCGGCGTGGGGTCGGGCGCGACCGGCTCCGGGTCGTCCGCGTCCGGCACGACGGTCGACCCGTCCCAGGTGCAGGTGCAGGTGCTCAACGGCGTGGGCATCGCTGGCGCCGCGCACCTCGTGGCCGACCAGCTGCGCTCCGCGGGCTTCAACGTCGTCGGGATCGGCAACGCCGCGCGCACGGTGGGCCAGAGCGGGATCATCTACTCCCCCGACCAGGCCGCCGCCTTCCGCACCCTGTCGAGCGCGACGGGCGTCACGCTCTCCTCGACCCAGGGCACCGGTGCGGCGCTGATCCTGGTCGTCGGCCCGGACTGGCAGGGCGCTCTCCCCGCACCGCAGGCGGTCTCGCAGGGCCGCAGCAACGGCGGCGGCAACGGGCCTGCGGCCACCTCCGGCGGGTCCTGACCTCTCCCGGCCGCCGCGCACAGGGGTCCCACCCCCGGCGTGGCGCTGTGGACCGCCGCTCTCCCCGCTGTGGACCGCCGCTCTCCCCGCTCGCACCCGCTCCTACGGTCGCGCTCCCCGACCAGCGGGAGTGCCCATGCGCATCCCGCGCGCCCTCACCATGTCCGCCGCCGTCAGCCTCGCGGCGGTCGCCGTCGGCCTGCCGAGCGCCGCGGCACCGTCGCACCAAGGCGATCGTGCCGACCCGCCGCACCAAGCTCGCCGCGGGCAGCGGCACCGCCCCGATGACCTATCACGGCGGCCGGCTCATGACGGCCCCCACGAGGGTTTACCTCGTCTGGTACGGCGA